>JANXVN010000282.1 GCA_025351645.1 Ferruginibacter sp. | reverse complement strand
TGTCAGGACCACCTCATCGGAAACAAGCATCCTCTAGCTTTTTCCGGTTTTTTATTTAATAACATTTTGCCTGCAATGTATTGCCTTATTACGGCAACTAAAGTAAACTTACTTCAAAATTAGTGTTGAAGTAATAGCGCTATATTGATTCAATTTTATTTAAACAGGATAAAAATAACTGTTATCAGATAAAAAAGTATCAAAAATATGTTTATGTTAATTTTAACTTTGATATTAACTTATGTTGTTTAAAAAAGTTATGCTTATAAAATAGATTTTTAATGATTGCCATGCCAAAACAACTATCTATCCATACATTATACTGTAATTTATTGCTGATCCGTCATTATTAGAGAGCGCATTTGTAGCTGCTTTTTTATTATTTTAAACGACAATCATCTTGCAACAACAGCCAGTAAATAACATTAAGGAATTACTTACCAAAGTAGCAGAAGGCAATGAAAAAGCCTTCAGGCAGGTTTTTGATATGTACCACCATCAATTAGGCGAATTCATAATGAGGCTTGCTGAATCAGAAAGGATTACCCAGGAGATAGTGCAGGATGTATTTTTAAAGATATGGATCAATAGAAGCACCCTTGCAGAAATTGATTGTTTTAAAGCCTACCTTTTTGTAGTTGCTAAAAACCACGCTTTCAATTGCTTAAAACAAATTGCCCGCGAAAAAATGCGGCAGAATGAATGGGTAGATTCTGTTGTGAGAGCGGCTTCTATTCAACAAGATGACGAAGAAAATAATGTACTGATTTCCATGAATAAGATAGATGAAGCAGTGTCTTTGCTTCCGCCCCAACAACAAAAAGTTTACCTGCTTAGCAGAATGGAAGGAATGAGGCAGCAAGCAATTGCAAGCGAATTAAATATTTCTCTTGAAACAGTGAAAAAACACATGGTACTGGCGCTTCGGTTTTTAAAAAATCATCTTCGTGCAAACATTGGTCTTTTCTTGTTTATTTTTAGCCAGCATTTTAAATAATTTTTTTATTCCATTACCTCTTTTTTAAATTTCAATTGTCTTATACTTTTAGGATATTGCTAATGTAAATTTTGCAATTATACACAACCTATTATTATGAGGGAATTAAGGCTAACTTATTTACTACAGGTTTATTTTGATAAAATAGCTACCTCAGCCGAGCGGGATGAATTAATGGGGTTGCTGGTGCAGAGTGGTAATGATACACAGTTAAAAATACTGTTGCAGTCCACATGGCAAAAATTCACCAGCAACGATACTATTTTTAACGAAGCACAATCGCAGCAAATTATTGCCAATATATTTAACCACGAAACGGCTGCTGAAGTTATTCCTATAAAACATGCCGAAACCCTTCGACGCCCCCATTATTCTTTATGGCCTGCCGCAGCTGCAATTATTTTATTTATAGTATCGGGTGCTGTATATTTTTTGCTTCAGCCTAAGCAACTGCCTCAACAAATTGCGCAATCCGATGTTGTAAAACCTTCTACTAAAGTTATAGCAGCCGGCGGGTATAAGGCAGTCCTCACCCTTGCAGATGGTTCTGCTATTATCCTGGATTCAACTCACCAGGGTACATTGGCAAAGCAAGGAAATGTAAAAATAATGAGGGTAAACAACGCCACCGTGGCTTATAAAGCTGCGGATGAAAATAATTTGCCCACCAGGTATAATACACTTTCAACGCCCAATGGTGGCCAGTACCAATTGATACTGCCAGATGGAAGCAAGGTTTGGCTTAATGCTTCTTCATCCATACATTTCCCTACGGTATTTAAAGGAAACGAACGTAACGTATCAGTTACAGGCGAAGTATATTTTGAAGTTGCTAAAAATGCAGCTAAGCCATTTAAGATTACCGTTAAAGATATGGAAGTACAAGTGCTTGGGACACACTTTAATATTATGGCATATGATGATGAAAATGCTATGCGGACAACTTTATTAGAAGGCTCAGTAAAAGTAACCAAAGGGAATTTGCATAAAATGTTGGTACCGGGCCAACAATCTGTTATAAACGAATCAGCTGAAATTAAAGTGGCTGATGCAGACCTTGATGAAGTGATGGCTTGGAAAAATGGATTGTTCCAATTTAACGGGCTCGATATAAAAACAGTAATGCGGCAAATTTCAAGATGGTATGATGTTGATGTTGTTTACGAGGGCAAAATACCATCTGGCCATTTTACCGGCGTGGTTAACAGGAGCAATGATATTTTGCAGGTACTAAAAATTATACAGGCTGGCGGTGTGCGGTTTAAAATAGAGGGCAGAAAGCTTGTGGTTCTATCATAATTCTATTAAACACAAAACACTAACAACAAAGAAAAGCGAATAATATAGTGACTAATTTAATTTTAATTCAAATATAAATTTAAGGGGTTACCCATAAAAAACCAGGAACGTTTGCGGCGTCCCTGGGTAATAATTGGTACATCCATAATTACCAACAAAGGAATGATTGCTTAATGTTTCAACCAAACTTAACAAAAGTATGAAAAAATCGTGTTCTTTGCCACGCCTCGCCCGGGGTATGGCAATTACCAACAAAACATTGCTAGTTATGAAATTGACTGCTGTTTTATTATTTGCAGCTTGCCTGCAGGTAGGTGCTAAGGGAAATGCACAAAATATTTCTATTTCTCAAAAAAACACCTCTCTTGAAAAGGTATTTAAAGAAATCCATCGAAAAACGGGATACCAGTTTTTTTATCAGGATGAATTATTGAAACAGGCCAAAAAGTTTGATATTGATGTTAAAGATGCATCGATTGAGCAAGTACTGGAAGTATGTTTTAAGGATCAGCCGTTAAACTTTACAATTACCGAAAAGGCTATCATTATTAAAGCCAGAGAAGAATTAAAGCCTTCCAGCGCGCCACCATTAAATGCTAGTGTAGACAGGCAAATATCAGGTAGGGTAACAGATGAAAAAGGCATCCCGATGGTGGGTGTAAATGTTACGGTAGTAGGCCAAAAAGTTTCAGTAAGTACTGATGCTAATGGTAACTTTTCTATTGCTGTATCAGAAAATGCAGTCTTAAATTTTAGCTATGTTGGCTTTAAAACATTGAAAGTGCCTGTTAAAAATAAAACAAGCCTTGCTGTTACTTTAAGCCTTGAAGTATCTAACATGAATGAATTGATAGTGGTGGGTTATGGCAAAATGAAAAAATCTGACCTAAGCAGCGCCGTTGTAAACATATCGAGCAGCGACCTGCAAAGAACTGTCAATGTAACGCTGGATGAGGCTTTGCAGGGAAAATCGCCTAATGTGTATGTATCTCAAACAAGTGGTGCGCCGGGTGCTGGTGCTTCAGTAATTATTAGGGGCATTAGTACCGTAACTGGTAATTATCAGCCTTTATATGTTGTTGATGGCGTTCAGATAAGGCCGGGTGTCCCATCGGGCGGAGCGTATAATTCTAATCCAAGCATTGGTAATGAGCTTGCTGGCATAAACCCAGATGATATTGAAAATATAAGCGTACTTGAAGGTCCGGCAGCAACATCTATATATGGTTCTGCAGGCGCTAATGGCGTACTGATGATAACTACCAAACAAGGCAAGGCTGGGCTTACAAAATTAAATGCAAGCGAGGCGCAAACCTTTCAGCAAAGGCCAAATGCTTTACCTGTAATGAACCTGACTCAATATGCGCTTTATATCCAAAAGCTGCAAAAGCTCGGTTTGGTAGGCGTTCAGCCGCCTGAGTTAGCTGACCCCACATTACTTGGGCCTGGCACTAACTGGCAGAATGAATTATTTCGTCCTACAAGGATGCAAAAGCATTCTCTTTCTTTAAGTGGGGGCAACGATAAATCAACTTTCTATTTTTCAAGCGATTACCTTAATCAGGATGGTGTGGCACTTGGGTCTGGCTTTCAAAGAGGCTCCATAAGGCTAAACCTAACAAACCAGGCCACTAAATGGCTTAAGTTTGGTACCAATTTAAGCTCATTTGCCACAAAAGAAAAAGTAAATACCTTTCAGGGGAATATTATAAATTTGGCGCTTGGCCAAAACCCTACTATCCCTGTAAAAAATCCGGATGGTACTTTTGGGGGGCCTAGCCTGGCGCAGGCACAATACGCTACTACAAACCCTGTTGCAGTGGCATCTTTAAATAACAACTACAACACTTCTTTTGGTATTATAGGCGGACTTAATTTTGATATAACGCCAATTAAGAACCTTGTATGGCATACCGAAGTAAACGGCAATTATACGTTTAACAATAACTTTACATTTAACCCTTCTTATACTATTGGGGCTTATGTAAACCCAAATACTATCGGGTCTAGGGGTAGTAGCAATAACTATTGGGCATCTTTAAATACCAGGGTTCAATATGATTATAAAATAAAAGAGCATGCAATAACGGTAATGGCTGGGCATGAGGCACAATACTATGCTTACCAGGGCTTAAGCGGTAACGGGCAGGGGTATTCTACCAATTCGGTACAAGAGCTTAGCGTTGCTGCACCACTTACGCAAACCACTACAAGCTACCGGGGCAATGGTGCAAATGAATCTTATTTTGCCCGTTTAAATTATATATATAATGATAAATACATAGTACAGTTTGTTGCCAGGAGAGATGGCAGTTCAAATTTCGGGCCCAATAATCGTTTCGGTACTTTTCCTGCAGTTTCAGTTGCCTGGAAAATATCTGAGGAAAAATTTATGAAGAGCCTCAGCTTTATCAATGATTTAAAATTAAGGGCTGAATATGGCATATCAGGAAATGCCGGTTCAGGGGGTGCCATTTATTCCAGGCTTTACCCAACAGCTACCGTATTTGGATCTAATGGCTTTTTGCCTGCCAATTTCCCTAATCCGTATTTGAAATGGGAACAGGATAAATCTTTTAATGTAGGGTTGGATTTACACATGTTTAATAACCGTGTAGAAGTGATTGCAGATGCTTATCGCAAAGATATTTCAAATCTTATACTAGCGGCTTCTGGCCCATCTTATCTGGGAGGCTTTCTAAATGGTGGCTACGGTGGGCAAATGATTTGGCCCATAAAAAATTATGGTGGCATGCGTAATGAAGGTATTGGCATTAGTGTCAATACTATCAACATTGTAAAAAAAGATTTTCAGTGGAAAACAGGCGTAAACTTTTCTATAGATAGAAATAAGGTAACCAGGCTTGTTTCTACTATTTATACACAATATTACTCTTCAACCAACAGCCGCCAGGCACAGTTCCTTACTCAGGTAGGGCAGCCGCTAAGTATGATTACTGGTTACATAGCTGAAGGCCTTTTTCAAAACTATAAAGATATAGCAGGGCATGCCGTTCAAACCGGTGCTAAAGGAACTTCGCTTGTAATTGATCCTGTTAAGGGGTCGTGGGTAGGTGATGTAAAGTTTAAAGATATTAATAACGATGGTGTAATTAATAATGAAGACCGTACCATTATTGGAAACCCATGGCCTAAGTTTACTTACAACTTTAATTCAACTTTTAGTTACAAAGGCTTTGATTTAAACTTGTTTTTTACCGGCGTGCAGGGCAACCAGTTGTTAAACCTTACCAGGTACCAAAATGAATTTTTGCCATTAGGCACAAGCCCTTACAGCAACCATTTTCAGGGGGCAGCTAATTTTGCAATACCTAGCAGCATGAATCCTGCGGATGCATTAAATGTAACGCTTACAAACCCCGGCTTTAGGATACAGCGCCCAAGCGGCAGCGATGCTAATGGCAGTGTAAGGCTTAATCAATGGAATGTAGAAGATGGCTCTTACCTTAAATTAAAAAATGTACGGCTTAGTTATAGGGTACCTTCAAAATTCCTGTCACGCACTAACTTCTTTAAAGGCGCTTTAGTAACCATACAGTCTCAGAATGTATTCACTATTACTAAATACACAGGGTACGATCCTGAAATTGGGATGTATAATTATTCGGGGGTTAATATTGTAGGCATGGATGAAGGGCGCTACCCTTCTACAAGGTCTTTTTCAGTAAGCCTTGCTTTAGATTTTTGATAAATTATATTACTAGGTTTTTAAAAATTGTCGATATGAAACAAAAAATGATAACGCTAATATTATCACTGATAGTGATACTTATTATGCAGGGATGTAAAAAGGATTATTTAAACCGCCCCCCATTAGACTCACCAACAGCGGGCACCTTTTATCAATCAAATGCGGATATATTAAATGGCACGGGGCCTTTATACAACGGTTCGTGGGGAGGTTATAACGGCACTTCCCTGCAGTATATTGGCGATGTTTTAGGTGGCAACAGCCTTGCTGATAATTACAATGGCAGAGGCGCCTATTTATCTTTTTCAGTAACCTCAACTGATGGCAGCGGTGCATTGCAAAGTGCTTACGTGGCACTTTGGTCGGTTGTGGCCAACGCCAATGTGGTGGCTTACAATATACGGAACGCTGCACCCGGCGCCAGCCAGGCAGCACGTAAATCGGGCCTGGCAGAATGTTATTTTATGAGGGCCGCCGCTTATTACTTTCTTGCCCTGGATTGGGGAGCAGTACCCATTATTTATGATAATAGCCTTCAGTTAGGCGATGCAAGCATAAAAAGAAACAATCTTCAAGATGCCTGGCAATTTATGATCAACGACCTTACCTGGGCTAAAAATAATTTGGCTGCATCACCCGCCCAGCCGGGCAGGATAACCAAATGGAGCGCCGAAGGCATGCTGGCAAGGGCTTACCTTGTGCGGGCTGGCTTAGGTGGCAGTGGGCGTAAACAAAGCGACCTGGATAGTGCTAAATTTTACGCAGGCGACGTTTGTAACAACAGCGGGCTTTCGTTATTGCCAAATTATTATGACCTTTTTACTAGCGTTAAATTTAGTGGCAATGTTACGCCGCAAGAATGCTTATTTGGTTTATTATGGGTGCCAAGCGGGCAATGGTTTGTTCAAAACCACATGCAGGCGAACCTTGCATACGATTCAAAAATTACACAGACCGGCGATGGCTGGGGTGGCTCATTCGGGGCTTCGCCAAGCTTGCTTAAATATTATATGGATCCTGCAAACAAAGCCGATTCTATCCGCCGCAAAGCAACTATATTTTTGCCCGGCGTTAGTTATCCTGATATCAATGCTTCCAATGGAGGCTGGCATGTAGATACCACATTATTTAATAATGCCAAAATATATGCTCCCGCTACTACAGGAAGTTTTTATGGCAATGACCATGCGTTTGTTAAGAAATATGTAATTGGCTCGCCGGCTGACAATGGTGGTTTAGGCGGCCAGCAAAATGAGAATATCAGCACCTATATATTCCGTTTGGCCGATGTGTACCTTTTGTATGCAGATGCTATATTAGGCAACAGTGCTTCCACATCAGACCCTGAAGCTTTAAAATATTATAATGCAGTAAGAACACGTGCAGGCATTTCAGCTAAAACGTCTATATCGTATGCTGATATCTTTCAGGAAAAAAAGATAGAATTTGCTTTTGAAGGGCATGCATGGTACGATTGGAAACAGTGGTATTATTTTGACCCTGCCAATGCGTTAAATTATTTTAATACGCAAAACAGGGGGGCTTATAATATTTCTTACAACAAAGGCAACCCATTTGTTACTTATCTGGACGATACCAATAATCCTCAAAGCATTGGGGAAAGGCACTATAGCATAACCAGCAATAATACAGACCTTCCTTACCCTGAATCAGACCTATTGGTTGCGCCCATACTTTCTGCGCCACCAGTGCCTTTTGATTTTAGCAAAGTGACTTATTAAACAACAAAAAAGCTTCTTGTATGAAAAAGAATTTATTATATATACTTATGGTTGGGGTATTGATTTTTCAATATGCCTGCAAAAAAAATGACGGAGCAGACGGTCCACCAGTAATTAGTAAAGTAAGGTCTGTAGATACAACTAAACGTGATAGTTTTTTTGTAAAGTCTGTGCCCGGTACCTTAATTGTTATACAAGGCAACAACCTTGGCGGGCTTAAGCAAGTTTTTTTTAATGATACGCTTGCCTATTTTAATCCCGTATATGCAACCAGTACTAATATTATTGTTACTATACCGGGCAGTGCCCAAACAGTTGCTACAGACCCTAAGGTGCCCAATGTAATAAAAGTTGTTACAGACCATGGCACCGTAATATTCCCTTTTACTTTATACTTGCCGCCGCCAGCCATAAGCTCCATTACATTCGATAACAGTGGCAGCCTTGTATACATCAACGGGTATAACTTTCAAGGCATTAAAAAAATTACTTTTCCTGTTCCCGGCACAGCAGATACGGCTCTTTCCTATACCGTAAATAAAACGTTCACGCAAATAACAGCGGTCATCCCGCCAGGCACTGCCTTTTCAGATTCATTGCGTGTATATTGTACTTTTGGCGCTGCCGCTGTTGGTTATCCGCCACCAATGGTAGTAACCAATATATCCAACGAAAATGCAACTGCTGGTACAACCATTACTATTACGGGTACAAATTTCGTGGGCATTACCAGGGTTATATTTCCCGGAGGCTTAGACGGTACCAATGTGCTGTCTAAAAGCGTAAGTGCAGTTACTGTTACGGTACCTCCAGGTATTACTACACCCGATTCTGTAAGGATAATAGGCGCCTTAGGAACAGCTACCGTACCACAGCTATTCGATACTTATATAACGCACCCTTCTCCTGGTTATTTAAGCAATTTTGATGCTCAGAATAACTCGGATAATACTGGTTTTGTGGGCTGGACAGGCGGTTATGCCAAAGCTCCAAATGCAGCCATAAGTTACCCTGGTGGTACCAATGCCACAGCCGTTTTTTTACAAGGAAGCCCTATGGCTAATAATAGCGGTGTTGGTAGTCAAGGAAATACAGGTTTCATTCAATTAAATGATGTGCCGTGGGTCAGTAATACTGCTGAATCTATCAGTAACTATTCCATCAAGTTTGAATTTTATTCAAAAAACGAATGGAGCAGTGGTGCAATTTGGGTAATGATGGGGGGTTGGTATAAATGGCATAATTACCTGGGTAGGTTTGAGCCATGGAGTACATCGCCAGGGGGAAAATATGAACCAGCAGGCTGGGTAACGGCCACTATACCGCTTAGTAAATTTATATCAGTAGGTGACCCTACTATTAACCTATGGGACCTTAAAACTTTCCCTTCAAGTGGATCACCGGCATCTAAGTTCTCAGATTATCCTGTAAACGCCTTATGTTTTGCCATTATTAATGACACTGGCGCAGGTTTAATACCAGCCAATACATTAGAAATTGCCATTGATAATATACGGATAGTAAAGGGCCATTAAATTATAAAAATGATGATCAACTATAAATCTGGCATCCTGGCTCTATGCGGCATTATGCTGTTTGCAACCAGTTGCAAAAAAAATACATCAACAACCACTCCTGGAGGTGGGGGAGGAGGTGGAAATTCAGGGACGGATTCAATCTATAAGCCTGTTGACCCAACAGTAGCCGCAACCATTGGTTTTTTTCAGGATAGCTGGGTCCCGCGTACATTTAATGTACCGGGCACTGTGGCAGGCAATGTACCATCGGGATCAATTACAGATTCTTTAACCATTGACGTTAATAATGTGCTGGTTAAAGTGCTTCCCCTGGTTTATGGCAATAACTCCAATCTTTGGTCGGGCCAAATAGTAACACAAGCTCCATTGGTACAATACCTTAAAGACTTATCCCCGAATATAATCCGGGCCCCGGCAGGCAGTGTAAGCGATATTTATTTTTGGAATGGTACCGATGCTAACCCTGCGCCAGCCGATGTTCCATCAACCTTGCTGGATGCAAGCGGCAATGCCAGCCAAACTAAATGGTACTGGTATGGGGGCAATACAGGCTCCTGGACTTTTAGCCTTGATAATTATTATAAGTTATTGGCCCAAACAAAAAGTACTGGGATTATAACCATTAACTATGGGTACGCCCGGTATGGTACCAGTGCAAACCCTGTTGCTGCTGCTGCACACCTTGCGGCAGACTGGGTGCGTTTTGACAATGGCCGCACTAAATACTGGGAGATAGGCAATGAAACTTATGGCAATTGGGAAGCGGGCTATAAAATAGACCCCGCAACAAATAAAGATGGGCAGCCTGCTTTAGTTACTGGTGCATTATACGGGCAGCATGTTATAGTTTTTGCAGATTCAATGAAGGCTGCCGCCAAAGAAACAGGCGCTACTATTTATATAGGTGCAACCTTATATGATAAGCCAGCTGCTTCCTATGATTATGCAAGCATACAAACTTGGAACCAGGGCGTATTGATGAAAGCAGGCAACTCGCCGGATTATTATATTGTACATGATTATTTTACGGATTATAACGCAAATTCTTCTGCGGCAGACATACTTAAAACTGCAGCCAGTGTGCCAGGCAGTGTAATGGATTATGTTAAAAGCCAGGTAGCTGCTGCAGGTGCAGGTATTAAGCCAGTTGCTTTAACAGAATGGAATATACAGGCTGCTGGTTCAAAGCAAAATGTATCTTTCATAGCAGGTATGCATGCGGCTAAAACATTGGGCTCAATAATTAAAAATAACTTTGGCGAAGCAAGCCGTTGGGATTTGGCAAATGGCTGGAGCAATGGTGACGACATGGGGCTATTTAACCACGGGGATGAACCGGGTGCCCCATTATGGAACCCACGCCCGGCCTATTATTACATGTACTACTTCCAGCAATTTTTTGGCGATAGGATGGTGAAGGATTCTCTTAAATCCGTAAATGCGGATGTTACCACTTACTCATCCACTTTTTCATCAGGGCAGGCAGGTACCGTAATTATAAATACAGGCTCGTTAAACCATACTGTTGCTATCGACTTTAAGCATTTTCCCGCAGGGGCTAATTATTACTGGAACGTGTTAACAGGTGGTACAGATAATGGAAGTTTTTCCGGGCAGGTTTATGTAAACGGTACAGGCCCATCAACAGCCACCGGCGGCCCACTAAATTATGCAACGCTTAAATCTTATTCTGCCCCGCTAAACGGCACTATAAAAATTAGTGTGCCAGCACTAAGTGTAGTGTACCTGGTAGCTGATAAAAAATAAAGATGTTGTTCAATGTAGTTGTATGAAACAGGTTTAAGCCGGAGGGCAAAGATTCTTTCTTCCTTTTACAGGGTATTGAGTTAGGGCAAAAATTCCTTAACTTAAAAGAATTAAAATATTAGTGTTAACTTTTGGTGCGTGAAGGATATTTTGGTGAAAAATCTGCCATTATCCTTCACGCTTTTTTTTGTATACTGCTTAAATTTTTTTGTGAAAAATATTTTACTTGCCTCGTTGTTATTATGTACAATTGTTTCCTGCAAATCGCCGGCAGTTAAAAAAGATGGTTTGTCTTTTACTATATTGCCTTCCTCTTCAACAGGGGTTAATTTTAAAAATACCATTACCGAAAGCGACTCATTAAACATGTTTACCAATGAATATACTTACATGGGTGCAGGTGTAGGCATAGGCGATTTTAATAATGATGGCTTGCCCGATATTTTTTTTGCAGGCAACCAGGTAAGTTCCGCATTGTATGTAAACAAGGGCCACATGCAATTTAATGATGTAACAAAAACAGCGGGGCTAACCACAAATGCATGGTGTACCGGAGTTAGTGTTATAGATATTAATAACGATGGCTGGCTCGATATTTATGTATCAGTCTCCGGTAGGGTAACGGGTACTCAAAGAAAAAACCTGCTTTTTATAAACCAGCACAACCTTACTTTTAAAGAAGAGGCAGAAGCGTATGGGCTTGCCGATACTTCCTATTCTACCCAGGCAGTTTTTTTTGATTATGATAATGATGGAAGGCTTGATATGTACCTGCTCAACCATGATTTAAATGATACCCGGCCTAACGACATACGCGATAAAAAAGTAAACGCCAATTCTTTAGCGGCAGATAAATTGTACCATAACGAAGGGGTACCCGCAGGCATGGATCATCCTGTATTTAAAGATGTTTCCAAACAAGCTGGCATCATAGAAGATGGCAACGGGCTTGGGGTTGTAGTGAGTGATTTTAATGGAGATGGCTACCCGGATATTTATGTAGCTAATGATTATATACGCAACGATTTATTATGGCTCAACAATAAAAATGGCACTTTCAGCAACTGCATTGCATCTGCAATAAAACACCAGAGCTATTCCAGCATGGGCACAGATGCGGCAGACCTTAACAACGATATACGCCCGGATATAATAACCCTCGACATGCAGCCGGAAACTAATGAAAGAAAAAAAATGATGTATTCATTTTTGAGCGACCAGCGCCATCAATTGGAAATGGAAAAAGGGTACGAGCCGGAGTATATCCACAACATGTTGCAACTAAATAATGGTACCCGAAAAGTTAACGGGCGTGAGGAGCCTTTCTTTAGCGAGGTAGGCGAAATGGCCGGCATAGCCGAAACAGACTGGAGCTGGAGCGTACTGATGGCAGACCTTGATAATGACGGATGGAAAGATATACATATAGGCAACGGCATGGGCCGCGACCCTATCAATATAGATTTTTTAGAGTACAGGCAAAATACCGTTCAGCAAAGTGGTTTGCCTGATAATAATATGACACAGCGCAGGTCATTTATCAATCACCTGGCATCATTGGGCAGCGTGCCTATGCGTAATTATTTATACCGTAACAAGGGCGGTTTTACCTTTGAAGATATTTCTGCAAGTGCGGGCATAAACCAGCAATCAATATCTAACGGCGCTGCTTATGCCGACCTTGATAATGATGGCAACCTGGATATTGTTACCAATAATATAAATGGTGAGGCTTTTATAATGCGCAATGATATGCCTGCAGCAACGGAAAATAATGCTCGTAAATACCTCACCATTAAATTAAATGGCGACAGCTTAAATAAAAATGGTTTTGGTACTATTGTGTACGCTTACAGTAAAGGCTTAACGCAAATGGCAGAACAATACCCGATAAGAGGTTATTTGTCATCTGTAGATAACCGGGTGCATTTTGGCTTCGGTAATACGGCCATTGATTCGTTAAAAATTATTTGGGCAGATAAAAAAATGCAGGTTATAAAAAACCCATCCAGCGATACCATATTACAAGTAAATTATGCTGCCGCAACTATTGGTTACGTGGTAGCTAAGCCCGCCGAAAATATTTTTTTTGAGGAGATTACTAACAAGCTTGCAATAGACTTTCATCATAAAGAATCGTTCTTTTTTGATTACGCTTTCCAATCATTGATACAACAAAAATATTCGCAGGAAGGCCCGTTTATAAGTACTGGTGATGTAAACGCTGATGGGCTTGAAGATTTTTTTATCGGAGGAGCATTCCAACAATCGGGTAAGATTTTTATACAGCAGCCCGACGGAACTTTTAAAAGCCACGCCCTTGTAACAGGCACAAAAAACGAAGAAGACATGCAGAGTGTTTTGTTTGATGCCGATGGCGATAAAGACCTTGACTTATTGATTGTTGGCGGCAGTAGCGAATTTGATGTAAACTCCTCTTTTTACCGGCCGCGTTTATATTTAAATGATGGAAAAGGAAATTTCAAATTGGATGATAAAGCGTTTTCTCCGCTTGTGCGTACGCCTGGCAAATGCCTTGCAGTTGCAGATATAGATGGAGATGGGGATATGGATATATTTATTGGGGGACGGGTTTCGTTGGGTACCTATCCGCAGCCTCCACGCAGTTATATATTGCGTAACGACCATGGCAAGTTTACTGATGTAACAACAGCCGTATGCCCGGCACTGGAAAACCCTGGTCTGCTCAATGCTGCGGTATGGGTTGACATCGACAACGATAAAAAGCCAGACCTTATCATTGCCGGAGACTGGATGCCCATACGGATATTTAAAAATAATGGCAGTACATTGAATGAGATAACGCCAGCAGGCTTAAAGGAGCTGCCAGGTTTTTGGCGAAGCCTTGCAATTGCGGATATTGATAACGATGGCGATATGGATATTGTAGCCGGCAATCTTGGCTTAAATAATCCATTCCACATTAACACCCTGCAGCCTGCACAATTAATAGCCAAAGATTTTGATGCCAATGGTGTAGTAGAGCCGATTTTTTGTTACTATATAAAAGATAATGAGGGCAAATACCAGCTTTCCTCCGGCATATCCCGGGACGAATGGGCGCTGCAAATGCCCCTGATTAAAAAGAAATTCGACCATAACAGTTTATATGCGAAAGCCACTATGGATATGGTTTTTACCAAAGATATGATGGAAGGTGCTACCATATTGGACTGCAAAGAAACCCGTAGCGGGTATTTTGAAAATAAGGGCAATGGGTATTTTGTTTTTCATCCTTTTCCAATAATGGCGCAGGTAGCACCTGTAAATGCCATTGTTTGTACAGATGTAAATAGGGATGGCAAGATAGATATGATACTTGCCGGAAATGAATACCAGAGCCAGGTAAACGCAGGCCGGTATGATGCATCGTATGGCTTGCTTTTAACCGGCAATGGCAAAGGAAGCTTTAATACAGTACTACCCGCCGAAAGCGGATTGATAATAGATGGCGATGTAAAAGATTTAAAACTAGTAACTGCCGCAAAGCAAAACATATTGCTTACTGCTATAAACGATACTGCGATGAAAGCTTTTTATATAAAGGGAAAATAACGGGCTTTGGTATTAAAAATGTAAGGATAAATTGGATATGCTTTACCGCAGCGTCACCGATAAAAATAAAATTAAAGCCCGGCAAACCGCAATATCCGTACAAGGCATTACCTTATTTTTTCTTTAAAGATGATTGCCTGATAATAAGCTTGGAATGTACCACAATCGTTTTTGTTTTCTTAATATTCGAGATTCCTTTTAAGTGGTTGATGAGGTTACGGGCGGTAATTTCGCCCATGTCAATACCGGGGTAATCGATGGTAGTTAGCTGTGGCTCTACTATTTTAGACACGGCATCATTGTTAAAGCCTACTATCGCAATATCTTCCGGTATCCTTATTCCATTTGCTTTTAGGGTTCGTATGCATACGGCGGCAGAAAAGTCGTTGGTAATAAAAGCCCCGTCAGGCATAGGTTTCATCTTTATTATTTCATTGGCTGCTTCTACGCCGCAGTGTTCGCTCAGGTCTTTTATCAGTACCAGTTTTTTATCAAACGGAATATTATTTTGTGCCAGCGCATCGCAATAGCCTCTGTAACGCTGTGCATAAACGTTCCGTGAAAGTGTGGCGGTTACAAGCACAATTTTTTTGCAGCCTTGTTCTATCAAATGTTCCGTTGCCTCAAAGCCACTCTTATAGTTATTGATGACTACGTTGGTGTTGATATCATTTTCTTCTACGCGGTCAAAGAAAATTACCGGTATGCCTTTTTCTTCAAACTGCTCATAATGCGAAAGGTCTTTGGTATCAAAAGCCAGCGATGCAATAACGCCATCTACTCTTTTATGAAAAAGGTTGCTGGCATTGGAAACTTCTTTTTTATAACTTTCAGAAGAATGCGCAATGATAATATCGTAGCCGGTTTCAGCAGTTACTTTTTCAATGCCCGCTAAAACAGACGTGATGAAATTACTATTGAGCTCATGCACGATAAGCCCGATGGTATTTGTTTTTTGTTTGCGTAAGCTGCTGGCAAAAGTATTGTGCCGGTAACCTAATTCTTTGGCGGTATCCTGAATTTTTTTACGGGTATTTTTATTGATAGTCGGATTATCCTGCAAGCCCCTGCTTACCGTAGTGGAAGAGATAGACAAAGTTTTTGCTATGTCGTAAATGGTGGCTTCTTTTTTAATTATCTTCATTATCAATCAACAATTTGAAATAGAAATGTACACATTTCTTGCAATATCATTTGTAACAGTTTGCTATTTAACCTTAAACACTTTTACATTTTCGTTATTGATAGCAGTTATTAAAAGCTTTTCTTTTTTAGGATTCATTATTATCTTCATGCTTTTTACATCGCCATTTATTATAAAGCCGCTACTGGCAGGCGATATGGCTGTAAACTCCTTATTTTTATCGCCCATTAAAACCAACCCGTAAGAGGCATCGTACCTGCCCGTCATTATTTCTGCCTGGTATTCGTTGCCAGCAATAATAAGGTCTTTTATGCCATCGCCGTTAATATCGGTGCTTACAATGGCGTTAACCGGTGCAAACTGTGCCTGCATGGGCAAAAGGTGCTTAACGAATTTTCCATGGCCTTTATTTTCCAGCCAGCAACTGGCTGTTTCATTACAGGTAGATTCCAGCAGCCCATCTTTGTTTTTATAAATATCATCCAGCGTTGCTGTTGCATAATCCGCATGTTTAAGGAATTGCTTTTTTATGCCCGGTACCTGCTCTGCCAGCACATCCCTATTAATGGACGGGTACAACTGTTTTTTACCTTTTGTATCTTTTAAATAATAAAACATAACAGGGTCAATACTGCCATTGCCATCAATATCTTTTGCATATAGTTTCATGGGTTCGGCGTCGGTAACATGGTACCTGCAGTTAAGCCCCAGGTTGCCGGCTATAAAATCAATATCGCCATCATTATCAATATCAGTTGCCACTAAGCTTCGCCACATACCATTCATTTTTGTAAGCCCGGTTTGTGTTGTTACATCGGTTAAAGTTTTATTGTTGTTCTTAAAAAATTGCACGGGCATCCATTCTCCTGCTATAACTAAATCTGTTTTGTTATCATTGTCAAAGTCGGTCCAGGTGGCGGCGGTTACCATGCCCGCATGTTGCAGAGCAGGGCAAACACTTGCGGTTACATCTGTAAAAATACCTTTGTTATTATGCAGTATAAAGCTTCGGGGGGATGTGGGGTATTTTTTAGAAACCCGCCCGCCAATAAAAATATCAGGCTGCCTATCACCATCATAATCACCAGTGGCCACGCAACCGGCAATGGTTGTAACGGTGGCAGGTATTGCGTTAGCGCTTAAAGTAAAATTTCCTTGCCCATCATTTAAAAATAATTGTGGCTGGTAATAAGTGGAGGTATCGCTATACCGCATGTCGCCGTAAGTTATCAGTAAGTCAAGGTCTTTATCCCCATCGGCGTCAAATAAAGTACAGTCCATATCTTCCTGCATTTTTATGCCGCCGTATAAATTTTTAGTTGTAAAGCTGCCATCGCTTTTTTGCGTAAAAACCTGTCCGTAACTATTAAATGCGCCACCAATAAAAAAATCTTCAAGCCCATCATTATTAATATCTCCCGTTGCAATAAAGGGCCCCAGCTGCGAAAACTTTTGTGGCAGCAGTCGCTGGCTGCCGTAATCAAAATAATCAACATCCGTATGTTTGTAGTGGATGTTTTCTGTATTGGTTACATCGGTAAATAAATATTGCGGAAGGGGTGTTTCTTTTTTTTGGATGCCTGCGTCATGCTGATAAAATGTGTACGCAGTATCTGCTTTTGCCTGTTTAAGTGACTGTACTTTTTGGTTTGGCCAAACAACAATTATAGAGTCTGCGATAGTGCTATTGCCAATGCCGAAAACCAGTTTTGTATCTACAGAAGATAGGTATCCACGCACGGGTCCTTCTTCCTGTACTTGTGTTTTTCCATTGGCATAAACATAAATTTTAGTTCCGATGCCTTTATTGTTGCTGCTATCGCCCTTTAAGATGAAACTTATGCTGTGGCTGCTTATTGGCTTATTATGCTGTATGGTATTATTGATAAAAATAAAAGCTGGCTGGTTGATGTTATTAACTACCAGGTCTAAATCTCCATCATTATCAAGGTCAACATAGGCAGCTCCGTTAGAGATGGATAGCTCGTTGATGCCAGCCTCTGCAGATTTGTCGGTAAATGTATAATTACCATTATTCTGATAAAAATAATTGGGTAGGTTAACATATTTTAACGCCACCAGTTTTTCATTCATCAACTTTCTGGCAGCAATCGGGTCACTTGTATTGGTACCCACGGTTTTGGAATATTGTAAAAAATCTGCGTTAATAAAATCGCGTCCAATGCCGTTGGTAATATGCACATCTTTATAGCCATCATTATCAAAATCTGCAAATAGAATACTCCAGCTCCAATCGGTTTCGCTGATGTTTGCCAATTGCCCTATCTCACTAAAAAAAGGCATGGCTGTATCTTTTAAAAAATAGTTGCCATTATTAAGCTGCAGCATATTACGCATAAATTCGGGGGAATAAGATAAGCTTCGTTCTGCTTCGTAACGGTCATAATTCATAAAATTGGAGGTTATCTTTTTGCGCTCGTTATCTTCGGGCTGCATATCTACGGTAGCAAAATCTATCAGCTTGTCATTATTTATATCAGCGGCATCGCAGCCCATGCTGCTATAGCTTTGGTGCTTTGTGCTTTGGTTTAGCGTGTTGGTAAAAGTGCCATTTTTATTATTCAGCCAAAGCTCGTCGTTGCTAATAAAATCGTTGGAAACGTAAATGTCTGGCCAGCTATCATTATTAAAATCACTGACTGAAACACCTAAGCCATAGCCATCATCTATAATGCCGGCTTCTTTAGTAACATCACTAAAAACAGGATGGCCCAGGTTATTTTTATCACCATCATTGCGGTATAATTTATCACTGGCAGGGGAGCGGCCGCTAAGGTCTTTTGGAAAAATAAAATTGGCAGCGTAAGAGGCGTTAAGCATATAATTTACTAGGAACATATCAAGGTCGCCATCGCCATCGTAATCGAAAAATACGGCCTGGCTGCTATAACTGGTATCTGCTAAGCCATAAGCTGCGCCTTCTTCTTTAAAAGTAAGGTCATGCTGGTTGATGTATAAAAGATTGGGCGTCCTTTTCTCAAGGCCTTTGCCGTAGGTGCACACATAAATGTCGTCATAGCCATCATTATTAATGTCTATAATGCTTACGCCGGTTGCCCATTCATCGGTGGTAAGGCCGGCTTGTTTTGTTATATCGTCAAATTTATTACTGCCTTTATTGATGTATAGCTTGCTGC
>JANXVN010000280.1 GCA_025351645.1 Ferruginibacter sp. | reverse complement strand
CAATAATGTTGGGTACACCCACATTTTTTACAAACAATGCCTTTAGATTCACGTTGTGATTTAAAGTAGCGTTTGCAAGCACTCTCCGTAGAAAACTCAGAAAAAAAATTGTCTATATTCATTTTGCTAATTTGTATAGCAGATATACTAAATTAGTTAGCATGCGCCTAATTACGGATAGTCATTATAATTCTCTAATTTGTTCTAGTTCTTCTTTATTACTGTTAAGTGCCGTAAGCAGTTTAGCAATTGCTGTTTCACTAATATATTGTGCGCTTTCCAATTTGGAAACATACTGTTGTTTTTTACCCATATTTATTGCTACAGCCTCTTGTTTAAGACCTTTTACATTTCGGAGCATGCGAATTAACTCACCAGGGACAGATTTATTCTCATACATCGTTTTCGTAGTTTAAACTAAAATTATTAAATATTAATATCGTTGCACTTTGGAAAAATTAAATGGTAAATAATCTGGAAAAAAAGGGGACAATTGGAAGATTTTTAGGCCGGCGTTTGGGTTTGGCTACTAGGAAAGAACCTTTCAAACAATTTTTTATTTTAATAGCAATCAGGGGGCTGACTATTATACCAGACCCTGATTGCTTAAAAAAGTTTTCATTAATAAAAACCCATAACGCTTATTGTTTTCTGATCTAGGCAAAATGCTATTCAACAACTTGTTAAGGCTTAAATTCATTTGTGGGCACCGGGTAATAATCCCATGCACCTTTTACATATTTGCCTGCCGGATTAAATGTGGAAGAACCTACCTGAGGCGATTTTGCCGCCATTTGGTGAAGCCTGTCTGCTGCAATACCCCACCTGCGTAGGTTTTCATAGCGCCAGTCTTCGCCGGCAAGTTCAACCCTCGATTCATGTTGTATAGCCGTGCGCATGTCAGTTTGTGAACCAGCATTTACCATTTGCAAAGCACCTGTTACAATAGTTTTTTGATATATTCTGCGGCTATCAATTGCTTGGCTGTTATTGGCCCTCATTCTAACTTCATTTACATATCCTGCAGCATCGGCTGTATGCCCTGTTTCATTTAGGCATTCAGCATAATTTAAAATAGCATCAGAAAAACGCATCCATTTTACATTTAGGTCTTCTCCAAATATACCAGCATTATTTAAATAGCCGGTTCGTTCACTAGCATTGCGCAAATATTTATAGTTAGGGTACCACTGCTGATCTTTACCGGGCCAAATCCATCCTGCATAAGATTTATCCGAATTGTTTTTTACAGAGTATGTAAGGGTGTTGGTCGTTTTATTTACAACAACATTTTGAATGTAAAGCTTACCTGTTGAATTGTGCAGCATGGTATCGTGCGTGCTGGTAATATAAAACACATCGCCAGGTTCAAGCATGGTATAGGTAAATCTTTTATCAATGATTTTACCGGAGTTATCTTTTTCAAACTCATTAATAAGATCAGTAGTAAAACATTCTCTGCCAGCACCAAAACCTTCATACATATCAGGTTGTTCAAATACCTGCAAAAAATTTCCGGGTGCCCCAACTTCCAAACTTATTCCACTGCCTGGGGGGTAATACATTTCATTAACTTCAAACACCGATTCTATGTCCTGATCGTGTGCCTTGTTGTACACATCGCCATAATTTGGCAACAAGCCAAGGCCGTACTCAGTCCGCTTAGCCTGTGGCACAAAATCTGCCAGCACATCAGATGCAAGTTGCCAGTTTTCGGTTTTATTGATAGGGTAACCAGCAAGCTGCATATATGTTTTAGCCAACAGCATTTTTGCTGCAGACTGACTAAACCTACCTTTATTTGGCTGATCCCATTTTTTGGGAAGGTTAGGTATCGCCTCTTTAAGGTCTTTAATTACCTGTGCATAAACATCTGCTGCAGGTGCAAAGGATACTTTATAATATTCTTCAATAGGCAAAATATCGGTAATGATGGGTGTTTTTCCCCAACGGGTTGCAACCATATAATACATAAGCGCCCTAATAGTCTTACACTCAGCTCCAAGTGCTTCTTTATCTGCCTGTGGTATTGGTGCTTTTGCCAGTTTATTTAATGTATAGTTGCACAAATAAATTCCCTGAAAACAATATTTCCATCCCCAAAGAAATTGAACATTATCTGGTGAAAAATTATACCACACCGTAAAATCATCTGTTTGGGTACGCAACAGATCATCGCCTGCGTAATCATTTAATGCGTGCCTTATAAAAAGATAAATAGGGCCAAGGTGAACGGTACGGTTGTACGCCTGCATTACAGCACCCTTACATTGCTCCGTGGTTTGGTAAAAGTTATTATCAGCAACCACAGCATACGGTGCTGAATCCAAAAAGCTTTTTTTACACGAACCTATCATTATTAGAAACAACATTACTGGAAGCACCAACAATTTGTATTTTAAATTTTTCATTTTACTTATTTTTTGAAGGATAAAATTTAATTAAAATCGAACACTAACACCAACGGTAAGGGTTTTTTGTATCGGGTATCTATCCCCATAATCCAAACCCATTATGTAGCTGGGACTGTTACCCTGACCGCCTTCATTTACATTTAGGCGGGCACCATTTGCAATTTCTGGATCATCCCCTTTATACTTTGTAATTATAAAAAGATTTTCTGCGGAAACATAAGCACGAATGCTGGATATACCTGTTTTTTTCAACAACCTATCAGAAAAAGTATAACCGATCTGCAGGTTTTTTAAACGCATATATGATCCACTTTGAATACTAGAGGTAACTGGCCCTTTTTCAAAATTTCTTTTTGTACCACCCGGGCTTACCTTAGGATATAGAGCATTAGTGTGTTGTGGTGTCCATGAATTTGGAACAACATCGGACCATACATTTTGTGGGCCCCCTTCATCCCAACCAGATAAATAAATGTCGCCAATAGAATATATTTTATTTCCGTAAGATCCGGTCCAGAAGGATTTTAAATCAAATCCAGCATAAGTAAAGTTTACATTAAATGCATAAGTAAACTTAGGATTAGGATCGCCTATCACCGATTTATCTTTATTGTCTATAACGCCATCTCCATTTAGATCCCTAAATTTAAAATCGCCAACCTGTGCTCCCTGCTGCCTTTCAGCACCTGCTTTATTTTTAAGTTCTTCCGCCGTATTATAAAACCCATCTACAGTGTAGCCAAAGAAAGCTCCTAACGGATCCCCCTGGTTCATCTGTATAACAGTTGGTATACGCTCGTCATTTACCTGTATTGGAATATTGCCGTTCAATTTAGAGATCCTTGCTTTATACACAGAAAAGTTAGCACCAAGATCTAACCCAAGCTTACCAATATTGGTGCCGTAGCTAGCCGTTAAATCCAAGCCATGGTTTTTAATTTCGGCACCATTAACCCATTGTGTTACCGGTGCTATACCATCCGATGCAGGAATACCCGAATACAACGGCAGTGTTTTTTGATATAGTACATTAGTTGTAAACCTTGAAAAATAATCGATACTCAATTTTAATTTATCGTTGAACATTCCGAAATCTGCACCAATATTTGTAGAGGTTGTAGTTTCCCACGTTAGGCTGGGGTTAGGTGCATTGGTTGGTCCGTAGCCTTGTACAAATACTTTACTGCTATTATCGCCACCAGCACCACCAAGTACATAGCCCCTGTTAACGGTACCTGCAATTTGCGACAGGTATGGAAAGTTTGATTGTATTTTTTCGTTACCCAATTGCCCCCAGCTTCCACGAAATTTTAAATCGTTTAACCAAGGAAGGCTGAGGCCTTTAAAAAACTTTTCGTTAGATACTCTCCATCCTAAGCCTACAGATGGAAAAGTTCCCCAACGTTTATCCGGAGCAAAACGATAAGTACCATCTCTTCTTATACTTGCTTGTAACAAATAACGGCTATCATAATTATAAGTAACCCTACCAACGTAAGATGCATAGGTATATTTGTAAGCACTGCCACCATTGTTTCTATCCTGTGTTTGTGCATCCAATACCTGCAAGTATGGATTGTTTGAAATACCTGTAGAAGCACTGGCACCAAAATAATTTGATGTTTCCTGTTCTGCTACAGTACCTGCAGTTAAGCCAATGGTGTGCTTGCTGAATGTTTTACTGTAAGTAAGAAAATTATTGAAAGTCCAGTGCAGGTACTTTGAAAAGTTATCATTAACACCTGTTTTGCCAGAGTAGTCTCTGGAGCCCAAAGAATAGATAGGAGAGAAACTATGCGAGTCGTTATCGATACGTTCAAAGCCGAGTGTAGAGTTAAATTTTAACCCTTCAAGTGGCTTTATTATTTTACCAAGATCAATTTCGCCCTGCACGTTTCCATATAAACTTAGCCAATTATTCGTACCATTATTTCGTGCAGTTTGTGCCACAGAATTATTAAGGATTCCGATAGATTGGGCAACATCAAAATACTGATTTAAATCTCTTAATGAGGGATCAAGTGCTGCAACCTCTTCAGCAGTTTTATAGACCGGAACTATGGAAGGGATGTTTCTTGCACCGCCATAAATATTATTATTATGTCTTTTTTCGTTAGAGATTGCCAAGTCTTCATTGATTTTTAACCAACTAAACATTTTATTGCTGCTGTTTAAACGAGCAGTAAATCTTTCATTGTCGGACTTTAATTGTGTGCCAAGTACTTTAGAATAATTAAGGCTGGTAAAATAAGTATGGTCGTCATTACCACCACGGATGCCCAGGTTATAGTTTTGTGTTGCCCCGGTATGGGTTATGCTTTTTACCCAGTCTGTATTGTACCCCTTGCTGTGCAAGTCGGTTAAGGGACCGTCCTGATTTTTAAGTTTTACATAATCGAAAAATTCGTTTGCATCGGCCATACGCCTTGTTTTGCCGTTAGAGGCACTACCATAATATGCGTCCAATGTAATTTGCCTTTTACCGCTCCGCCCTTTTTTTGTTGTGATATAGATAACCCCGTTAGCAGCACGGTTGCCATAAATTGCAGCGGCTGCAGCATCTTTAAATACCTGGATATTTTCTATATCGTTAGGGTTAAGGAAATTTAAACCATTGTTTACTGGTATGCCATCAACAATGTAGAGGGGGTTATTATTTCCAAATGTCCCAACGCCCCGGATCCTTATCTTGCCATTATTTCCCGGTTCGCCTCCATCACTAGTTACCGTTAAACCAGCAACCTGACCTTGCAAAAGCGATTCAGTATTTTGCACCGGCATACCTTCTAACTTTTTTGCACTTACCGTACTTATGGCAGAAGTAAGGTCGCCTTTTTTTTGTGTACCATAGCCAATAACAACCACGTCATTTAATACAGAGGTTTTTGAAACCAACTTAATGTTTATCATTGATCCTTCTTTATCAACTTTCAATTGCTGGTCGTCATAACCAACAGATGAAAAAACTAATACAGCGCCTTTGTTGACTTGAATTGAAAAATTTCCAAGTTCATTTGTCGTTGTTCCTGCATCAGTACCTTTTTGTTTTATACTAACACTTACAAGTGGCTTATCACTATCTGAAATGACATTGCCAGTTACTAAAGTTTTTTTTTGAGCAAAACAAATAAGGTTGAAAAATAACAGGAGAGATGAAAATGCAAATCGTTTTTTTAAGTAAAAACAATTTTTTAATTTTTTACGCATGACAATCAGTTTTAGTTATAAATAATAGAAAATATATCGTTACTATTTTCAATGGAATGAACCAACTGAACAAAATTAAAAACTTCTATTTTTCTTTCTGTCCTGTCCTATCCTGATTTGTATATATTTTTTTAATAATTTAAAAACAACTTGATGATGCCATAAAATTCAACATATTTATTGCAGTAGGCATTGTAATTTTATGTAAACAACTACTTATTAAAATTGTGTTTTTTAATTAGTAGTTGTTTAATTTTTGATTTCCTTTTAATTATTTTATAAATTTTTAACCATTTACTATTCAAAGAATATTACTTGACCACTCGTTAGCATGGCATGTAATGGGCACCATCCCTACGCCTGTGGCTTTGTTTTTAAAAGATTATTTTAGAGGAGAGATAAAATAAATTGGTAAGTTAAAAATGTAATATTGCTTATAGTAAAATTACACCGCAAAGATGATGGAAGCATTTGGGTTTGGCGATATGTTTGGCTTGGATGAGGGTTAGTTTTAACTTATGAGTTATAAGTGCATAGTGTGCTGTTGCTTTGGTTCCTATAAAAAAAATTACGGGTTTATTTAGCAACACCGATTAGTAATACGGGTATTGCAATGCTATATGTGATACGCCTTTATATATTTTTCTACATCACATTAAAAATTGGTGAAAATAATTAAGTTGCTACCTAAAAAAGCAAAATAAAAATGCCCCCCTTTATTACTCGGAGGGCCTTTCTTCGCTTAGATTAATTTTTTAACCAACAACTTATTTACTTTAATTTACAATAAACTTTTCTTTTTTCATTTGCTTAAAAATCGTTGCAGATACGCCCTGCATTAAATGTTCTGCATTTTGCGGATCAACGGTAGTAGTTATTCCGCTCCACACCAGCTTATCTCTTTTTAAAGAATATACATTTGTTTCAACAGTATATTTTTTTGTGTTCTCATAATATCCGGGCTGGTAATAATTATTCCATGAGTTGCGGTAGTATCCCCAAAAGTGCCCGTAATAAACTGGAAAGCTGTTAAAGCTACCGGGTACATATTTTACATCTTTATCTACATCGGCAAGGCACATTACAATGGCGCCATCAAAGCCATCATCCTTTAATTTTTGTTTTGTTTCATTTTCTTTATCATCGGGAATACCTGTGGCAAAATAATTGTAAGATGCTACGCCTTTTCCTTTAAGCATTGCCACTAACTGATCTTCGACCAATCTGCGGTTAGTTTCATTTTTTAGTAATGCCATTACTAAAACTTTATTTAGTTTAGCCATATCTACAGTTACCTCTGGATCGCGCCAGCTCTTTTCAATATGTGCACTACTGCCGCAGCCTGCAAACAAAGTAATCATCGCAATAAGTTGAAATGTTTTTTTCATAACTAAATTTTATATTTTATTTACTTATCAGCCATTGTGCTGGTAAAGCATTGGTTAAGATTTATGTATTAATTTAAAAAGTGGCAATGTAATATGTGTGTACTGTATTAATTAAAAAATGGTAAAGATTATTAATTTAAACATTGTATTTGTTATTCCGATATTTAATTTAAAATTTATAATTCAATGCCGTTAAGTTGAGGATTAAAATGTTTGTCTTTACCTCACCCTAACCCTCTCCAAATGAGAGGAAAGGTCTTAACTTAACGGCATTGTTTTATAATTGGTGATTTTAAATTTGTTGATAGTAATAATTAAAAGATTTATTGATTTCTACAGGCGTATCACTTCTACAGAACGTATTAAATCGTTCCATCCATAATGTGATAAATTACTAACGGATGAATGGAAAGTTCTGAAATGGCCGGTAAAAAGAATGCCGCTATAAACCCTAACTGCAAAACCTCTTGTAATATGTATGGAAGACGTGGTACGGTCGTTGCCGATACCAAGATGCGCAATTTTACCCGTGCCATATCTTAAAGGTTCACCTCTATAATATGCGTCCCTGTAAAAAGTTACGATGGCATTAAATGGTGGCGGGGGAGGTGGTCTGTTACCACCACCATTGCCGCCATGCTGGCCACCGCTACCTCCGCCAAAGCCGCCTCTTGTTATGTTGCCGGAAGTAATTTTATTATCCCACCCATATTGTGCAAGATTAGCTACACTGATGGTAAAAATTCTTGATGCTCCCCTGTTATCATACACAGTTAAAGTTGTACCCTGGGGTATATAAACAGATGATATATTGCTGCCGATAAAACCTAATGTTTGTGTATTAAAATTGCCATCGCCCAATGCGCGGGACATGCCGTTATATTTCATTTCTTTATACACAATAACATTGCTGCCAGCCGGAGGTAAAGTATTACCGCCACTTACGGGATTAGGTGGCGGTTTAATTCCGTTGCCCCCGTGCGAGCCGCCTTGCTGCGCAAGTGCATTGGTATGGATGGTAATTAAAAAAAAAGCAAAAAATACTTTAATCATTTTATCGAGTTGTTTAAAAGTTACCGTAATGCTATTAATAAAATTTATCCAAACAACTTACCTATTAAACTGGTAGCGCCGCTTAAACCTTTGCCACCGCTAAGTAAATTAAATAACGATCCTAAACCGCCCCCGCCTAATAAACCACCGCCGGTGCTAGCCGTTGTATTTGTAGCATTAGTATTTTTATTCATCATTTTAGAAATAATTAAGGGCGCCGCAATACTTACCAGTCCCTTTAATAAACTACCGCCATCTATACCGCTTGCTTTTAACTTATCACCTAAACTAGAAAGAAAGCCCTCCGAGCTGGCTTGTTCTGCCGTGGTACCTGTAGTATTTGTTTTTTCAGCCAACTGGCTCAATAATCCATATTGGGTATCATCTACACCCAAATAACCAGATATTTTCTGAACACTATCTTCTTCATTTTCACTAAAGTTTCCATCAGCTTTTGCAAAAGCAATAAGGTCTGTAATCAGCGAATATTTTAAATCGCTTCCTTTAATAATGTCCAATGTATCTTTTAAGGATTCACCGCTTGGTTCTTTTGCAGATTTTAAAACTAATTGTTGCTGCGTTGCGGAAAGGTCTGCCGCTTCGCAGAGGTGTGTAAGATGATCAATCTCTACCTGGGATACCTGAGAATCTGCCGTGGCAATAGAGGCTATCGCAGAAAGGTAAGCACCTTTTTCTTCGTCGCTGATGCCGGTTAAAATTTTTACGCTTGTTTCCATGTTTCTGTTTTATTTAATTATAAAAGATAAAATTTGCTATTTAAAATTTATCAGCCTATAAACCAGCAGTAAATAATAATTTGCAGCCTTGGTTTAAAAAGCTTTAATCAATTTTTATAATATAAGGGTGCAGGTAAAAATCAGAAAAGTAGAAAAAAAAAGATATATATGTATACTAAAATAAAACAATGTTTATCGTATCTTGAAGATAGGGTATAATATTCTGACAAAAAATTAAATTAGAATAATAATAATTTCTTAATCAAATAAACCTATAAGCATAGGGCTCCAGCCCTGTTGCCTAAATGTTACTAAGCTGCGTATTTAAAAGCCGCTTAAAATTACCATATCCAGCAAGCCCTTTTTCTGCGTAAAATAATCTCTGGCGCTACTGTATAGCTAGTGGCTTGTACCGTTTACAAAGCCTGTTGCTACTGGGGTTATAGTGGGTATAGTTTAATGCATGGCCATACATGGTTTTTGTTTTCAGTAATATCAGGAGGTTTTCATGCGCCCAAAATTTAAACTTTGTATTGCTGCTGCTTTTCTTGCCGTCCTGCTCAAAAGTGTTTAGCAAGCTTTCCCGCCGGCTTTCTTTTGGATTGTTGATGATGGCATCAATCAGTTTAATGGCCGTAAAGCTTTTCATGTTCCGCCATATTGTACCGAGCTCATTGCCTTAGTGGCAACTGCCTATTGTGTACAGGTGGTTTGTTATTAGAACCCATGCATGTAACCAACCCCTGGCTTAATTGACTGTGCCTTATGCTACCCAGTAAATATCCCTATACATATCCCTGGTAAAAACATCACTCCAGCCTACTACTGTAGAGGTGGTAAAATAAATAGCGCCATTATCTACAAACTTTTATTTTGTGTTTATAGGGGCATGGCTTAAGAGAAGTTATAGAAGTTTGTTGTAGCTTGATGGGTAAGACTTGCTTTTTATTGCAGGTACTATCGATTTGAAGAGAAGTAACATTGAGGCAACAGGGCTGGAGCCCTGCGC
>JANXVN010000213.1 GCA_025351645.1 Ferruginibacter sp. | reverse complement strand
CCGCAGTATCCGGGCCAAGGCTAAACTTTTTCATGCCTTCGTCAGTTTCTCCTGGCGGTAAATCATCGTAAGAAAAAACCTTTTCATTTAAATCGGAGGCACCAATGCTTACCCTTAAATAACTAACGCCAATACTATTGCCATCTGTTGCAAATAAATCTTTCAACAAGCTTGTACGGCTGGCGGGGTTCATTTTAATAATATGCATCGCACTACCGCCTGTAAGCGCAAACCCAAAGCCATCCATAGTTTGGTAGGTTTGCTTTTCGTTTATTTCGATGGTGGGGTTTTTGTTAGCAGTGGGCTTGCCAAAAATAAGGAACTGCTTTTGCTGCTTAAACAAGCTATCTCTGTTGGTGGTGGTAACCCAACTATTAATGGCTATGCGGGAAGTTTGTGCGGTAGCCATATTGGTGGCAAACCACAGTAAAGGCAGTACTATTTTTTTACTAATTATCATGCTGGCAATTATTTATTTACTAAAAATAACTGCTTTAAAATTACGCTTCTTCTTTTGTTTCGTTTTTTTCGTCGATGAGGTTCAAAATTTTATCCCTGCCTAATTTTTTGCTGGCGCTGGTTACAAAATGCTGCGGTAAAAATTGCCAGGTTTTTCTTAGCCTGTCTAAAAAAGCTTTTACATTTTTGGCTACTACAGATTGCGTTTCTTTATCCGATTTTGTGAATACCAGTGCAAACGGAATTTGCCAGGCATCCAGCTGGTTTAAAAAATCGAGGTCGAGCTTTTGAGGGGTGTGGCGGCTATCGATCAATACAAAAACCATTTCTAAATTAGGGCGTTTGCGAAGGTAATTTTCTATCATTTGCTCCCACCGGTTGCGGCTGCGCATGCTTACTTTGGCAAAGCCGTAGCCTGGCAAATCTACCAGGTACCACTTTACATTTTCACCTTCTTTTTTTGTGTTGATGGCAGAGGCGGAGGTTATTTCAAAATGATTGATGAGCTGCGTTTTGCCCGGTGTTCCGGAAGTTTTAGCAAGCTTATCGTTATTGGTAACCATGTTGATAAGCGATGACTTGCCTACATTGCTGCGGCCAATAAAGGCATATTCTTTTTTATCAGGCGCTGGGCACATGTCGAAATCCGGGCTGCTGATGATATATTTTGCTGATTTAATGAGCATGGCGCAAAGATAACGAACCACAACGCTTTTTAATGCAAAGGAAAGGCGCAGCTATTTTAACGCATACGTGTGAAGCACGCAATTTTTTTTAAAGCAAGGCATAAAATCGTAATGCAGGAAAGCAATACAAAGGCTTATTGTAAGAATGAAAGTGGCAGGAGTCACAAGGGTTACGGTGCTTTTAACATTATAAGTTTATTATTTATAAAATATGGCATGCTTTTTAGAATTGACGGATGTACAAATTAATGCCGTAAGTTAAGGCCTGCTTCGTTTTTTACCTCACCCCCCCAATCCATTTCAAAAGGAGATGGGAGAATCGGTCTCTTCGGTGCGAAAGCCGCATAGCTTAACGGCATTGCATCTACATATTGTAAAGATGCGATTATTACTTTATGCTAAAGCCCTAGCAAATATATCGGGGTAGCAAATTTAGGAGGAGTACCAAAAAGGTATGCCATTGAAGGGAGTGACACAACGATGATGACCAGGGCTGCTGTATTTGCCCGGACAAATCAAATTAATGGCTAAAAAATAATTTTTTATTGGATACTTGTATTTTGTATTTTATTAAAAGTGATTACCTCTGAAACCTAATTTAGATAGTTATGTTCAACCAATTTTTAAAATGTTAAACAAAGGCTAATAACAATTACTGCAAAAATGGTAATCCATTATCTTTGCAGTATAATGACAAAATTTGCACATGATTCCGTTGTTCCGTTACAGGGATCTGAACTTTCTAAAAAAGAGCAGGTGGCGGATATGTTTGACAATATTGCCTACCGGTACGATTTTTTGAACCGGTTTTTAAGTGCGGGCATAGATATTTGGTGGCGTAAAAAAGCCATCCGGCAGTTGCTTAAATTAGCGCCACAAAGTGTATTGGATGTAGCTACCGGCACTGCTGACGTGGCTATTATGAGCACGAAGATTTTACATCCAAAAAAAATAACGGGCATAGATATCAGCGATGGCATGCTGGCTATTGGAAGGCAAAAAATTGCAAAGCTCGGCCTGCAAAATACCATTGAACTGTTAAATGGAGATAGTGAGACAATAAACTTTGAAGACGGTTCGTTTGACGCCGTAACTGTGGCTTTTGGCGTGCGCAATTTTCAAAATTTAGAGAAAGGGCTTAGTGAAATTAAAAGAGTGTTGAAGCCCGGCGGTAAATTAGTGGTGCTGGAATTTAGCCAGCCAAAAACCGCAGGCGTAACGCAGTTATATAATGTATACATGAAACTGGTGGCGCCAAATGTGGGCAAATTATTTTCAAAGAACCGCAATGCATATAAATATTTAGATCAATCAATTAAAAAATTTCCTGAAGGCAAAAACTTTACTCTCATCCTGGATAACCTGGGATACACAAACACTTATTGTAAACCTTTGAGCTTAGGAATATGCAGCATCTATTGCGGAGAAAAATAACCTCCACCTTTTTAGTTTTTTTAGCGCTTCCATTTGTTGGGCTGGCGCAGCTGCGCAGCGAATTGAACCTGCCGGACCATGATAATAAACTCTATCATTTTGGTATAAATTTGGGTGTGAATAAATCGCATTTCAGCTTTACGCACAACCCTGTTTTTTTGAACCAGGATAGTGTTATGGCCATTGAAAGCATTAACAGCACTGGCATTAACCTTGCATGGATGGTGAACCTTAACCTTAACAACCACTTCGACATACGCACTTACCCGCTTAACTTAACCTTTAGCGAAAAGGCTTTTCAGTATACGCTTACACATCCTGATATTCCGGGTGGCGAAGAAAAACTGACGATTAAAAAAGTATCTTCTATAACCCTTAGCCTGCCGATACAATTAAAGTTTAGCAGTGACCGTATTGATAACTTTAAAGTGTACACCATTGGCGGCGTAAAATTTGATTATGACCTTGCGGCCAACGCAGGCAAAGCAAATGGCGAGCAATTGATAAAGCTAAATAAATTTGATTACGGTATTGAAGGCGGCATCGGGTTTCATTTTTATTACCCCTTTTTTGTATTAACGCCGGAAATAAAAGTTAGCTGGGGGCTGAGCAACCTGCACAGCCGCAACCCCGATTTAAAGTTTTCGAGCAATATCGATAAAATCAACAGCCGCATGATCACTTTTTCATTGATGGTGGAGTAAAGATTTAGCCATTAAGATAAACGGCTTGTCTTTGCAATAAGATTATTTCCTTTATTATGCCGTTTATAAAGCCTGGTTAAAAAGGTTATTGAGTACTATCTTATAGGCTAGCCAATAGAAAATATAACAAACATATAAAACGATAAAAGCCTCATCAGCATTACATTTGATGAGGCTTTCTATTTTTCAGGCCGCTAATTAAATAACTGGGTTAGCAGCATATTCTTTCCATAATTCATCAACGGTTTTACCGGTAAGCTTCGTCCATAATCCGGGCGTATAGGTTTTTTTACGCATGGCCGCATCCATTTTTATAACCAGTTTTTTATCGTAGTTTTTTTCTGCCCATACTAAAAACCTGGCTGTTATCCGATAGGCATCGGTATAGCTTTGCTTTGCATTAAATGGGGTTAGCGACCATCCGGCACCTTCATTATCTACACCAAATTGATAGCGCACATAATCTGCCACGCCTTCCACCAGCCAGCCGGGGTTATCTCCTTTGTAAGATTGTACAATGTGCATTACTTCATGCGTAACTACGTCAATATCGCCCGGATGGCTAACAAACCAGGTGGGGTTGTACCGCACTATCCTGCCCGATGTAGCGGCTACCCCTGTGTATTTAGGGTCAATTAAAAAAATTACTTTTTTTAGCGTGTGCTTGTTAAACATCTTCGCTTCTTTTGGATACACCGTGTAAAAGGCATCTACCATGCGCTTTTTTACCCCATCATTAAAACCCGGCGATTTGTTGATGAAGATGAGCGTGTACCCTTTTCTTACAAAGGTATCCTTGCTCACTATATTCACCGGGCTAATATGGTCCCAGTTGTCGTCATCCTGCGCATGCACAGTGCTTGTTGCAAGCAATAGCATGCCTGCATAAATCATTGTTAAAATTTTCACGTTGTACCGTTTTATTTATTTGTTGATAAAGAAAATGGGAATGCCGATTTATTGGTACCCCTTGTTTTTTCGGGCATGCTGCCCATGTTGAAATTAAAATTACCGCCTGCTAATATTGCTGTATGGCCTATCCAATTATTAGGATATGCCTTGCCATTGAGCTGTATTTTTTGTACGTATTTATTTGCTTCGCTATTGTTAGGCGCAGTTATAGTGAACTGTTTTCCGTTCTCTAAACTGAGGGTTACTTTTTTAAACAACGGCGTGCCTAAAACGTATTGGTCGGTAGCCGGACAAACAGGATAAAAACCCATTGCCGAAAACACATACCAGGCAGAGGTTTGCCCATTGTCTTCATCGCCGCAATAACCATCTGGCGTGGCCTTGTATAACTTAGCCATTACTTCCCTAATCCAGTACTGCGTTTTCCATGGCTCGCCTGCGTAGTTGTACAGGTATATCATGTGCTGTATCGGCTGGTTGCCGTGTGCGTACTGGCCCATGTTGGCTATCTGCATTTCCCTTATCTCGTGTATGGTGCCGCCGTAGTAACTATCATCAAAAGTTGGCGGCATTTTAAATACGCTATCCAACATACGGACGAACATTTTTTTGCCCCCCATCAGGTTTGTCAAGCCATCAATATCATGAAAAACGCTCCAGCTATAATGCCAGCTATTGCCTTCTGTAAACGCATCGCCCCACTTAAAAGGGTTGAAGGGAGATTGAAAACTGCCATCTTTATTCTTGCCCCGCATCAACTTAGTTTCTGGGTCAAAAAGGTTTTTGTAATTCATGCTGCGCTTAGCGTAAAAGTCAATATCCGCCTGCGGCTTGTGCAATGCTTTTGCCAAACGGCTAATAGTAAAATCATCGTACGCATACTCTAATGTGCGAGCAGCGTTTTCGTTGATGCCAACATTGTATGGCACGTAACCAAGCTGGTTGTAATAGCTTACGCCCGTACGGCCGGTGCCTTGCGGGCCTTCAGCATTGGCACCGTGTATCACCGCTTCGTACAAGGTGTTGATGTCGTAACCAGTGCCGCCCTTTATATATGCATCAGCAACTATAGAGGCGGAATTATTGCCCACCATTATGTTGGCATAACCCGGACTGCTCCACTCGGGCAACCATCCGCCTTCTTTGTAGTCGTTTACCAAACCTTCCTGCATTTCTTTGTTGATAGATGGATATATCAAATTCAACAACGGGTATAGTGCACGGAACGTATCCCAAAAGCCTGTGCCGCCAAACATGTAGCCCGGCAATACAGTGCCGGTGTACGGACTGTAATGCACTACTTTACCACCAGCATCTTTCTCATACAATTTCATGGGGAAGAAAAGTGTACGGTACATCGTTGAGTAAAAAGTACGTACCTGGTCGATGGAGCCGCCTTCTATCTGCACACGGCTTAACGTTTTGTTCCAGGTGGCTTTCGCTTTCGTTTTTACTGTTTCAAAATTATCGTTGCCTATCTCTTTTAAATTAATTTCTGCCTGCTCAATGCTTATAAAAGAAGAGGCGACTTTGGCGTTTACCTGTTCGCCTGAAGCACTAATTGCAAACCTTACCATAGCGCCAGCATGGCCGCCGACCGCTTCTGTAGAACCTGCGTCCAGCTTATCATCCAGCCAGGTGGCATTGCTGGTAAAAGGCTTGTCGAAGATGATTACAAAATAGTTTTTAAAGTTCTTCGGCACGTTGCCGCTGTTCTTTGTGCTGTAGCCAATTATCTTACGCTCCGCCGGAATTATCTTTACATAAGAGCCTTTGTCATACGCATCCAGCAACACATAAGCACTATCCGTTTTAGGGAATGTAAACCTAAAACTCGCCGCTCTTTCTGTTGGCGTTATTTCAGTTGTTACATCATGGTCTGCCAGGTAAACGCTGTAATAATAAGGCTTTACGGTTTCTGCTTTGTGCGAGAAATAGCTTGCCCTGTCATCTTCCTTAAAGCGTGCTTTGCCGGTGATAGGCATAATGCTAAACTCACCATAATCGTTCATCCATGGCGAAGGCTGGTGGGTTTGTTTAAAGCCCCTTATCTTTTCGCCATCGTAGGTGTATTGCCAGCCGTCGCCCATTTTACCAGTTTGCGGTGTCCAGCAGTTCATGCCCCAGGGCAAAGCTATCGCAGGGTAAGTATTTCCGTTGCTAAGGCCGCCGCTGCTAACAGTGCCCATCAATGGGTTAATCCATTCAACCGGGTCGGTAACCTTGCCTACATTTTGCGCAACCGCACTTAAACTAAAAAGGCTTACAAATGCTACAAGATATTTTTTCATTTTTTTGTTTTTAAACGTTGTGTTTGTTGATACATAATGGCGGCATGTGGCTCCGCAGAAATTAAAATTCGTTTTTTACCAGGTTCTTTTTGTCCGGGCCAATACAGCAGCCATGGTCATCAACCCCGCCCGGCTGACGCCAGTCGGACGGGGTTGTATATCACTCCCTTCAACCGAATACCTTTTTGGTACCTAGCCTCCCTGGCCTCCGAAGGAGGGTTCCAGGACCTGCTAATTTTTAAAGTATTAAAGATTCTGATAGATTCATTCTTACAATTTTTTTGACATCATTAATTCGAATACTCCAAGAACCCTCCTTTGGAGGGCAGGGAGGTTGGGCTGGGCTTGGCTGGGCTATCCTACTTCTCAT
>JANXVN010000169.1 GCA_025351645.1 Ferruginibacter sp. | reverse complement strand
GTTTCCAGTACAAAAAGCACTAGAAATATAACCAATAGTACAGGAACACCAATAGTATCGAAAAGAGCATGAATCATTCGCTGCTATAATTTATCTTGTTTAATTAATCGTTTATAAGTGCTGACAAGTTGTTGCTGGCTATATCCCAGCTTGTATAAAAAATACATCAGGTAAAATATACCTTGCACTTTAAAGATGCCATTGTCAAGGTATTTCCTGGCAGAAGTAAGGACCGGTTTTTTAATGATGGCAAATGGGCCGGTATTTTTTAATTGCCTGATGATTTGATAATCTTCAAAAACGATGTGCTTTTCAGAAAAACCATTTACTTTTTTAAAATCGGCTGCATTTACAAAAAGGCTTTGATCACCGTACCGAAAGGCATCTACATCAAAACGGGTGAACCAGCAATTAGCTTTCAAAAACCAATGGCCGTAATCAAACGACAACATGAAACAACCTGCATTGAAACCTTTGTTAATCGTAGTTAAGATATCATTGGTAAATCCTTTTACAGGCAACGTATCTGCATGAATAAAATATAAAATATTTTGGCTTGCAAATGATGCACCATAGTTCATCTGTGCGGCCCGGCCTTTACTCGGGCTGATAACTACATTGGCTCCTTCTTCACTGGCTATCCTTCCGGTATCGTCTGTACTTTTTCCGTCAGCTACAATGATTTGCTTTATTAAATTGGCTTCATCATATTGCCGTATTTTTTGAATGGTCCATTTAATATGGCTTGCTTCATTATATGTTGGGATAATTACACTAATCATTCTTAACCAAATTTTTCAGGTACTTTGCTTTCTGTTCTTCTGTTAAATCGACTTCAGTATCCACATCAGAAAGTGGGGGTAGTAAATGAAATGAAAGGTTTAACTTATCACAAATCGCCAAAGTGTTTTTCAATACTTCGCTGGTACTCCATTCAATATCTTGAAATAAATACCGGTGCATTTGTTTCATTGCTATAAGATAGTAGCCGCCATCGGTTGCAGGCCCTATTACAACATCATGTGTTTGTAGCCAGGCGAATGCGTCCATAATGATGGCTGAAGTAATTTCGAAACAATCTGTACCTATAATGGCAACCGCCGCATTTCCTTCTTCAAATGAATGCTCAAATGCATTTTGCATCCGGCTGCCTAAATCTGAACCGGATTGAATTTGCTTTTTATAAATTTCATTGTTCCACAAATCATTTGCTTCAATTGAACTGGAGTAGAATACTGTTTTGTCAAAAGGTAAGTAATTAGTTACCTTAATCGTGTGTGAAAGCAAGGATTGATAAACAGCTAAGGCAGCTTCATTACCCATAGTGGCTGCTATCCTTGTTTTTACATGGCCGCTTACCATGTTTTTAGCGAAAATTAAGAGTGCGTGTTTCATTTCAATTCTTTAATTGTTTCGTAAAACAGCAACGATAGTTTTTTATCTGCTTTACCTGCAACTTCGATGATTTCAGCAATATTAACCGGCTTTAAATTATCCGGATCACACTCATCTGTAATTACAGAAATAGCTGCACACGGCAACTGCATGTGGTTAGCAGCTATCACTTCCGGAACTGTTGACATGCCCACAAGATCGGTACCAATTATTTTCAGGTAGCGGTATTCAGCTTTAGTTTCTAAGTTGGGGCCATTCACTGCTGCATAAACTCCATCGCTCAATTTTATTCCTAATGCTGTTGCCTTTGTTTTTAGTGCCTGGCAAATGTATTTGCTATAGGGTTCACTCATATCAGGAAAGCGCCCACCTAATTCATCAAGATTTTTGCCGGACAAAGGATTACCGTTTTGTAAATTAATATGGTCTCCGATAAGTACTAAATCACCCTTTTTGTAAGTAAGGTTAATTCCCCCTGCTGCATTAGAGAGCAGCAAATGTTTTGTCCCCAGCAGCTTCATTACTCTGATGGGAAAAACAATCTGCTGCAACGAATAACCTTCATAGGCATGGAAGCGGCCCTGCATTACCAATACTTTTTTGTTGCCGATGTTTCCGTAGATAAGATTGCCCTCATGAAACGCTACAGTTGACACCGGAAAGTGTGGTATGCTTGAATAAGGAATGGTATGGACAATATCCATAAGGTTCACTAAATGATGCAGGCCTGTACCCAATACAACCCCTGTATCAACATTTGTAACACCCTGCGAAACCAGGTAAGCTTTTGCTTTTTCTAATTCTTCCATAATGGGTTAATTTAACAGCAGCCACCCCCGTCATAAAACCAGGTGCTTTCTGAAATAAAAATATCTTTTTTATTTAGCGATTTTAATGCGCCTGCAGTTTTATCGCATACTGCCAATGGCTGGTTTGGTAAAAGTAAATGCCCTTTTTCATCATCAAACATTGCTTCCTGTCCATAATATATAGCCGTCTTTCCGGTGAATACACAAGGGCCGTCTGAAGGCATTGGATCTTTAATGGCACATACTTCTACGCTTTCAATAAAAATTATTTTATCCGTAGCGTAGTTTGCCGGGGCTAAAATTCTGTAAGGCCGCCTGGCTCTTATTTCCACGGTCCCAAAACCAGCTTCAGTAATCATCCTGATATAATCTTTTAACGTAAGGGAGCCGCTTAAACATAAGGCCCTTAATTTTTCATCTTCCCGTAATGTTTCCGGTATTTCGGTTTCACATGTTGGATCACTCATTACCAAACGGCCACGAGGTTTTAATACCCGGTACATTTCCTTTAGCGCTTGTTTTAATTCGTTGTGCTTAAAAATATTAAACAAACAATTTTGAGCGGCACAATCAACACTGTTATCATCCACCGGCAAGTTTAATGCATCGCCTTTTCTCAGATCAACAAACTCCTTTTTAAACCAGGGATTTAGTTTTTCTGCTTCATTAAAGTTTCGTTTACTTGCTTCCAGCATTTCATCTACCACATCAATACCAATTACTCCCTTTATTTGCCTGCTGAAATAA
>JANXVN010000154.1 GCA_025351645.1 Ferruginibacter sp. | reverse complement strand
TGGTATCAATTACAGTGCTGATAGATGATTTTAATTCTGTTTTTTCATCAACAGGGCGGATGATGCCAGTTGATTTTACAGAGATATCGAGTCTAATAAAGGGCAAAGCTGCACCACAAATTAGTAGGAATATAAGTATGAGCCAATAGAGTGAAATTTGATTTCGCTTTATTGTAGATGTGTACACAATTGTGTTGTCGGTTATAGAGGTAAGGTGCATTATAGATGATGGGTGCTAAATAAGATTGAAATACAAAATAAATTATGCAAGCAATGAAAAGCAACACTCCACCCTATACCCATTGTTATCCTTATGTACCCTAAAACAATACCCATAAATATTTGTGGCAATACAAGAAGGATTGGTAGGATAGGGATAAAATGTTCAATTTGATAATTAGAAATGTGGAGTACGCCAAAAGTTATTGCTGATAGATAGAAAAAAAAGCCATAGTGGTTTATATAAAATCTTATTAGCCTTAATTTAAACGTTGTCGATTTTTTAATTTTTGTATAGATGAGTCTACTGCAAAGTAAGCTTGCAACAATAATTATTGATAGTGCTATAGTATTTTCGATATGAAAAAGGGCTATCATAAGAAAACCAAAAAATAAAGGTAAAACAGCGTAGTTCCATTTGAAGCTGATAAGGTAGTAACGCATCAAAGCTTCTTCAATCAAAGGGCCAATTAAACCAACCGTAATTATAGCATACGTCAAGCCCGCCTTCAATATATCATCTTCTAGAGAATCGACATTTTTAATTTTAAGCAACCCTGCTAAATATTTACCAGAAAAAAAATAGTCTAACCCAAAAACTATTGAAAGAGAAAATATAAACAACAAGAAAAAGAATTTTACACTTTTTTGAGGGACAATTGGGTTTTAAGATAGTGAAAAAAAAGCGAACTATATTTTAACAACGGTGACATCGTACGGAATTTAAATAAAAGGGTTAGAAATAGAAAGTGATGGCTAATTGCTTTTTGCTTTTTCACTTTGCGATAGCAAGCCTTTTACGCCCCAAATAATTAGCGTTGAGCCTATAATTATTGCTACAGTTATAAATGCATAGTGGCCAATATAAAAGCCAATCTTATAGGCAACCGCATTATTTTTTAAGATAGAGGTATCTATTGCTTTAGTAGTAAAATAATAATACAGCTGTAAAATAACCAAAGCAAGCCCTACAATAAGTAATGTCCAATAAAGGGAGATTCGTGAATTATTCATTTTGTATGTTTAAGTGATAAATTAGATAGCAATTATTTTATACAGTTTTACTCCCGAAGTAAAAATTTAATTCCCATAAAATTGTTACAATAAGTATAATTATGGCAAAAACACCAAATGCTTTTGTTGTTAGTTTAATAGTCTTTTCATCAGTAGTATTTTTCTTTGTTTGAATAAAATTAAATAAAGAAGCAAAAACTGAATCATTAGCCCATCTCCTAACTAAATTGCCAGTAGTAAAGGCATTAATAATATACAAAATGCAGAAAATTTCGCAAGCTGAAGCACACAACGGAACCAAAATAAAATCTTGTTTGATTCTATTACTATCATTTAAAATCCCTTTTAATATTATAGAAAAAATAATAACTAAAAGAGCTCTTAAAATTTCTCTAAGTGTTTTTTCATTTTTATTAAGGGGAAATGAATCTCTGTTTTTAAAAAGCATATTTGAAGTATTAATTTAAAAAGGAAAAGAAGGCATCCTTAGTTTCGGATGCCTTCTTTCTGATTAGCTTTCTAGTCCAGCACAACATACTGCGATACCGCCAGCAGCTAATGCCATTCCTCCTGTACAAACAACTGCAGCTACAGCCGCCGCAAAACCTAGAACAGATAGCCAACTTCCGCCATCAACTTCTTGCAGTTCGAAATTCTCCATTGGAGCAAGCCCCATTTTGTTTAAATCCATTGTTTGTGTCATCGTAATAAAATTTAAAGTACCGTTAAAAACCACTCTTATTTTAAACAGGTTCGTAGTGTTAATATCTTGTATTCAATGGCCATTGAAGTATTTTAAATGCGTATCATTATTTTTTTTATCAAAGAGTGGTCAAACAGATAAAACGGAAATTTGCATGAATCGGACACAAGACGGATTTTTTTGAAAAAGGGTTGCATCCATTCCTACTATTCCTAAATATATATTTCAAGAATATAAAATAAGGTTCATATCCCACAATCCACCACCCAATTAACCTTACATCCGCCCAAAACCACATCTTATAAAAAAATCTTTTAAAAATATATTGTAAGTGATATTTTTGAGGGATGAAAAAAATAATATTTTTATTGCCGGTTGTTTTTTCTACTACTATCATATTTTGTCAGCAGGTTAACGAGCAGTGGGACTTGCGTAAGATTGTAGAATATGCGATTGTCAATAATATTACCATTAAACAGGCAGATGTACAGGCGCAGATTAGTGGCCTAACGTATA
>JANXVN010000148.1 GCA_025351645.1 Ferruginibacter sp. | reverse complement strand
AGCCAGCCGTAGTTATCATCGTACAGCCAGCGGCCATAGTGAAACGGTGCCCAGCCCCAGTTATAATTGCTTTGCCATGCCCAGCCATCGTTACTGTACCGCCACTGCCCGTTAGTGGCGTAAGGCCTAAAGCCTGCACCTACATTTGGGTTCCATACATTACCATAACCGGGGTAGTCTAGCCAGTTGCCGTAAGGCGATAAATTATCATAAAAAGATTGGTAGCTTACCTGGCCGGCCTCATCCTGGTAATTGCTTTGTGTTGCATAATTACTGCTGGCGCAACTGGAAAATATAAAGGCAGCCAGTACCATTACAATCCCCATTTTTATAATTTGTTTCATCTTGCTAATTTTAATTTAATGGTTAAATGCACCTGTTGGACTAAAAATATCACTGAAAATTAAAAAGCTTTGGTGGATAACTAAACTTTAACAAATACTAATTGGCACATGATAATATAGCCTCAATAAGTAAGCATCTACATTCGTGCCTAAATAAAAAAGCCTTCCACATGATTAATAATCCAGTGGAAGGCTTGAGTTGATAAACGAATTTTTATCTCGCTCCCGGAGGGCAGTTTTTTCTTAAATAATCAGTGTACAATGTTGCCAGGTGCAGTCTTGTGCCTGCGCCTTCGGATATGCTGTGCGTACGGTTAGGGTAAGCCATAAACTGAAATTGTTTGTTATATTTTACCAATTCGTTTACCAGCACTTCCGCATTGTCGTAATGTACGTTATCATCCCCTGTACCGTGTATGTACAACAAGTTCCCTTTCAGGTTTTTAGCATTGGTTACTGGTGAGCCGTTAATAAAATCTTCCCTGTTTTCCTGTGGCAATCCCATGTAACGTTCCTGATAAATATTGTCGTAAAATAATTGGTTTGCCACTGCTGCTATCGCAATGCCAGCCTTAAATATTTCGGGGTATTGAAACATAAGGTTTAAGGTAGAGGAGCCACCGCCGCTCCAGCCCCAAACAGCCACCCTGTCTTTATCAAAATAAGGTTTCTCCATAATTTTCTTTGCCCCCATCGCCATATCTCGTATGTTGATGGTACCAATTTTTCTATAAATAGATTTACGCCATGCGGAACCTTTTAAAGATGGCGTGCCACGGTTATCAACACCTACTTGAAAGTACCCTTCTTCACTCATATCGCCCTGGTATAAAAAATTTCTATGGTTGCCATACATGTCGCCCACGGTAGACGCCGCAGGCTCGCCGTACACATAAAAAACTACCGGATATTTTTTAGTGCTATCAAAGTTTTTAGGATAATTTACCCATGCATCCAAGGTAATGCCATCTTCAGTTGTTACGGATGTATATTTTATAGTAGAATTTTGGTCTGTTATTATATTGCTTGCGATAGATGATTTTTCATTAACCGGCTTACCATCCGGAAGCGATATCCATTCTTTTACATAACTGGTATTATAGCTGCTAAACTCGTGGCTAGCCCATTTGCCGTTAGGTGAAATCGTATAACTGTGCGTGCCTTTTAAGCCTGAAGGCGTAACCAGCACAGCATTGCTTTTGCCATCCATTTTTACTTTATAAAGATATAACTGTGTAGCATTATCCGGCGAAGCCATAAAGTAAATAGTATTGGTTGCTTCATCAATGCACTTAATAGATTCTATGTCGTATTTGCCATTGGTTAGCAGGGTTTCTTTTTTGCCATCCCGGCTAATTTTATACAAGTGTCGCCAACCATCTTTTTCACTTACCCAAACAAATTCTTTCCCTTTGTTAAGCCACTCCCATCCTGTTGGGTCATCCTCGTTCCAGTAGCTTTTTATTTCTATCCATGCCTTATCGTTTTCTGTAAAAAAATTGCGGCTGGTGCCATCTGCGGTATTGCAATAAAACAATTTGCTTTCCTGCTGTTTGCGGTTTAATTGCTGCACTACCAGCGTGTTTGCATCTACCCATTCCATGCGTGGAAGGTAATGCTGCTGCGGGTCTCCTTCAATGGCCATCCATTTAACCGCACCGCCGTTTGAATTTACAACACCAATTTTTACAGGCGATGGCGCTTCGCCCACTTTGGGGTATTCAACAGGCACCACGTACGAATAAAGAGAATCTGTTGTATTCAGCATTAAGTAGTCCCTTATCTTAGTTGCATCTACCTGCCAAAAAGCAATACTGGCACCATCGGGGCTCCAGCGAAAACCATCACGGCAGCCAAACTCTTCTTCGTACACCCAATCAAATGTGCCATTAATTAGTTTGCGTGTACCGTCTGCCGTTAGTTGCACTATTTTGCCGGTGGCGATATCTTCTGTAAATAAATTATGCCCGCTTACATACGCTGCCCTTTTTGCATCCGGGCTAAACTTTGCATACATCAGCGCTTGCGATGGCTTGTCCTTGCCTAATTGTGTTAATTTATGGCTGGCAATATCAAGCACCCAATAATCGCCCAATGTTTTATAGCGCCACACTTTAGCCGTATTTGTAAAAATTAATAGCCTGGTATTGTCGGCGCTAAAAGCAAAAGAAGCTACGCTTAAAAACTTCCCATCAGTGGTAGCCAACTGCTCTTTTGTTATAAACGCAGAAGCTTCGCTGGTGCGGATATCCACTTTAGCAATACCGCCGTTTTGAACGGCATAATAACTATTGCCATCAGGCGTATATTGCATGGACTCCTTAAACTGTGCCAGCGCCCATTGCACACTTACAACAAGAATAAATACCGCTATGGATATTGGCTTTTTACATTGCATATTTTTTGTGGTTTTTGAAACTTGAAATTAAGGAATAAAAGCCTCCCTGCCTTTCAAATGAGCGTTCTTAGCTCATTTAAGTGTTAAGTAAATTATTTATTTAAAGATCAAGCCTATATAATTTGGAAAGAAATTTGTATTTAGCAGATACCAAGAAGGCTCCTTTGAAAGGCAGGGAGGCGTTTTTTTCACTATCTTGAAGCCCTAAAAAATAGTAACGATGAAAATTGCTTTTCATGGTGCCGCACGAACAGTTACCGGCTCCAAACATTTGCTTACGCTAAATAATGGTAAAAAAGTGTTGTTGGATTGTGGCATGTTCCAGGGCATGGGCAACAATACAGATGCGCTCAACGCCAACTTTGGCTTTAAGGCGCAAGAGGTTGATTACCTAATATTATCCCATGCGCATATTGACCATAGCGGGCTTATACCGAAGCTGGTAAAAGATGGTTTTAAAGGAACCATATTTGCCACGCCGGCTACTAAAGATTTAGCCACCGTATTGATGGACGACAGTGCCGGCATACAGGAAAACGACTTGAAGTTTGTTAACAAGCACCGTTCTGCGGATGGCTTGCCAAACCTTTTGCCACTATACACTTCAGCAGATGCAGTTGCAGCAGAAGCACTTTTTGCCACAGTAGATTATGATACCTGGCATACCATCGAAGAAGGCCTGGATTTTTGCTACACCGATGTTGGCCATATCATTGGCAGCACCGCTATCCATTTAAAAATTACCGAAAATGGCAAGCTTACCCGCCTTACTTTTAGCGGCGATGTGGGCCGCTACCGGGATGTAATTTTAAAGCCACCGGCAAACTTTCCACAGGCAGATTATATATTGATTGAAAGTACTTACGGCAACAGCCTGCATGATGAACACAACCCCACGCCAGATGCGCTGCTAAAATGGATTGAGCATACCTGCATCTCTAAAAAAGGCAAACTGATTATGCCTGCTTTTAGCGTTGGCCGCACGCAAGAAATTTTGTATGCGCTCAACCAGTTGGAGATAGAAAACCGCCTGCCGCCCATTGCTTATTTTGTTGATAGTCCCCTTAGCTTAAAGGCCACCGCCATAATAAAAAGCTACCCGCAATATTTTAATGAGCGCATACAAAAAGTGTTGTTGAACGATGATGACCCTTTTAGTTTTAAAGGGCTGCGGCTGATTGAATCAGTAGAAGAATCTAAAAACCTAAATTATTATAAGGAGCCTTGCGTAATAATTTCTGCCAGCGGCATGGCAGAGGCAGGGCGCATAAAACACCATATCAGCAACAATATAGAAAATAGCCGCAACACTATTTTATTGACGGGATATTGCGAGCCAGGTTCGTTGGGGGGCAAGCTGCTACAGCATCCTAAGGAAGTAAGCATATTCGGGCAGTACCACGAAGTAAATGCAGAAGTAGGCCAGCTACGCAGCATGAGCGCCCATGGCGATTACGAAGACTTGTGCCATTTTTTGGCTTGCCAGGATGCAAGCGCAGTAAAAAAATTATTTTTAGTACATGGCGATTACGAAGTACAATTAGATTTCTGCCAACGTTTAATACGTAAAGGTTTTACTGATGTAGAAATACCAGAGCAGCATTCGGAATGGGAGCTACAATAATTTTTGGTTTATGGTTTTTTGTTTATTGTTTCTTCAATTCAAATAGCAATCAATTAACGCATTACTCTTAGGGACTGAAAGAATTCTTAATCCTTATTTCAAGGCCGTTAAGATAACATAGAATGCAAGTGAGGTGTGAGATACCCACCACGGATAACAGAATGGGAGCTTGCTTAGTTTTTGGGTTATTGTTTTTTGTTTATTGTTGTTTCAATTTAAATAGTTAGGAATATCTATTTCACACTCAAACACCAGCTGGTGAGGGCATTAAATAAAAAGTGATAAAAAATTAAACGTGGCCGTTAAGAAATCATCCGCCAGCCGGCAGATTGAGCCCGGACTAGTTAACAAATAACGTAAGGCCTTGCGGCCACTTGGTTGAGTTTAGGGCAATGTTTACTTTTTCAGCCTTTTTATTTTAAGCCCCGTCCGAACGGGTTCATCCGGGCGGGCTTTATTTTTTTTGTTACTTTTTTTTATCAAGAAAAAAAGTAAGCAAAAAACAGCTTAAACGAATAGCAACGGGGCTTTGAGCATAACACACCTAATTCTATAAATAGTAATCAATTAGCACATTAGTCGTAGGATTGAAAAAATTCTTAATTCTTAATTTTTAATTTTTAATTCTTAATTAAATTTCTTGTTGCCCCAGCCAATACAACAGCCATGTTGATCTTCATTGGCGTCGCACTTTTTTACATAAGTTTTCCATGGAATCTTTTTTTACTATGTATGGGGCGTATGCTGTATTAAACCTTACACCGCAATCCATTATTCTATTTTTCGTTAAACAAACAAAAATTGTAATTTTGCGCCCTAAATGGCAGGCTATAACTTGCCTAAAAAATTAATGGCACCGCCTTTTTAATCAACCCAAAAAAACAAACCAATGCTTAAGAAAATCCTGAAAATTATATCTATAACCTTACTGGTATTGATTGTTGCTGCTTTTTCGGCGCCTTACTTATTTAAAAGCCAGATAGTATCGCTAGTAAAAAAAGAGATCAATAAAAGGATTAATGCCAAGGTTGATTTTAAAGATGTAGACATTTCCTTTTTTCGGCATTTTCCCAAAGTAGCCGTTGGCTTAGATGGATTGCAAATTATTGGCAACGGCGTATTCGAAGCAGATACCTTGATATCAGCCAACAGGATAGATGCAGCGTTAAATGTTATGAGCGTAATAAAAGGCAGCGATATGACCATTTATTCCATCAATGTAGAATCACCTCGCATTCATGCTATCGTTACTAAAGACAGCCTTACCAATTGGGATATTCTGAAGCCCGATACTGTAGCCGTAACTGCTTCAGAAAGCAAGCCTTACAAAATGGCATTGCAACAATATGCGGTACAAAATGCTTACATCAGTTATAAAGATGCAACGGCAGGCATCGGCACGGAAATAA
>JANXVN010000130.1 GCA_025351645.1 Ferruginibacter sp. | reverse complement strand
ATTGCGTACTTTGATAACGATAAATTTTACAGGCGCATCAACATCCACATAAACGGTCATTTCGCTAACAATACCATCTTCGCTATGCTCAAAAACACTATAGCCAAACCCATGGCGTGTTATGTAAGGCGAAGCGCTGCGTACAGGCAAAGGCGATGGCGACCAGAACTTTCCGCTCTCTTCATCCCTTAAATAAAATGCCTCTCCTTTAAGGTCGCCGATAGGGTCGTTGTTCCATGGCGTAAGCCGCAGTTCATGGGCGTTTTCCGTCCAGCTATAAGCTTGCCCGCTTTCGGTAACAACGGTGCCAAAATTAGGGTTAGCCAAAATATTTACCCACGGTGCCGGTGTTATATTAGCTGGCGTGGTGGTAATAATATATTCTTTGCCATCGCTTGAAAAGCCACCGGTGCCATTAAAAAACTGCAGGTTATGCCGCGGCGTAACCGATGTAAAAACAGAAGTATGGAATTTGCTTGGGTTGAAAAATGGTATGCTGGAACGCAGCTTTGTGCGCCTGTTCATCTGCTCTTCCAGCGTGCCCAATGTATCAGATAAAACAATGTGTGCAACGGTTTGAAAAAGTATGCGGTCTTCGTTCGATACCTGGTCTGCGGCCCGGATAAATATCCCGCCGGGCTGCTCCCTGGTTTCGCCTAAAAGCCCTGGTGCTACCAGGTTTTGTATTTCGTTATGCAACACCTGCCTGTATCCGCCATGGTCTTCGTTCCATATCACAAGGTCTATCCTAAGGCCTTTTAAGCGCCAATACGTATGGGCTTGTACCAGTTGTTTTACGAGGCCTATATTTTCGGCATCGCCTATTTGTAATAAAACAATGGGTATATCGCCGGATATGGAATAGCTCCATAAGCCAGATTGCCCGCGCTGGTTTTTAATGATGGTGGCAGGGTCTGTACGCAGGGAAGCATTGGAAAAAATGATAGAGCTTGCCAGCCTTGAAAATAATTGCGCATCAGCTTCTGATGCATTTATCTGCCTTAGTATAACCTGGCTATGAGTCCATACTAATTCTAATACTCGGTTGGTAAGATGCTTGTCCTGGTATTTATCAACAAGTACCTCGCAGTTTTCCCTGTTATCTGCAACGCCAAATATCATATCTACTATTACTGTTTCCTGCGGTTCAATAACAATGCGGTATTGTATAGATATTACGGGGTCCAATACAGAGCCGCAGGTATTTGATAAAGGGTTGCTTTGCCTTATGGCGGCAGGTGTATTGATGGAATTGCCACGCCCTATAAAAAGGCCGCGGTCAGTTTCGTAGCTGATGTTTTTTATTTCGCCTTCGTTTACCTTCATTAAATGAAACATCCATGGGCTTTGTTCTTCTGCCGCACGCGGTCGCCTTGTGCAAAGGATAGCATGTTTTTGCTCATCAATTTCTGTTTGTACAAAAAGGTTGCTAAACGCAGGGTGCGCCTCATCTGCCGCGGCTGGTGCCAGTACTACTTCTGCATAACTGGTTATTTCTATAGTCTTTCTTTTGCGTGACCGGTTGGTAAGGTGTACTCTTCTTAATTCAATATCATCTTCTGCTGAAACAACAATTTCAGTATGTGTTTCCAACGCAAAATCACGCCGGCGGAACTCGGCCCTGCCTTGCGAAAATACCGCCTCATAATTTTCTCCTTCCTTTAATGATGGTTGAAATGAAGATGACCAAAAGCCATCATTATCAAGGTCGCGTATAAAGCAGAAGGTGCCCCAGTTATCTGCGGTGCAGTCTTCGCGCCAGCGTGTAAGCGCTATATTTTTCCAGCGGCTATAACCTCCGCCGGTATTGGTTACCATAACATTGTACCTGCCGTTGGATAGCAGTTGTACTTCTGGGATAGGTGTATGCGGCGTTTTGATAACCCGCATTGAAGTATCGGTGCCAGGCTGCACGCTTGTATCATCCGCATGAAGGCTTGGTGAATAAAAGGTGCTTATCCTTGGTATCCTTTCCTGCAATAAAAGCAATGTAGCCTTTAATTGCACCTGGCTTTCAAACCTTGCCTGCATGGGCCTATCAAACAGTACATAGCTTATCGATAAAAAGCTCATGCCCTGGTGGTGGGCCATAAAAGATTTTACTATTGTGTTGGGCTGCTTCCTTACCAATCGGTTAGCGGTATAATCTACAGCTTCGTAAAACCCATACCGGCCTTCAAAGCCTGCCGTCTTCATTACCCTTAAATTATCATAAGCATCCTGCGGCGCTACCATGAGCGACATAATTGTAGAATAAGGAGATATAACCAAGTCTTCGCCAAGCCCACGCTTAAAGCCAATTCCCGGTACGCCAAAAGCACGGTACTGGTAATTTAGCTGTGCATCTACCATATTATACCCAGACTCTGAAATGCCCCACGGCACGCCTCTTTTTTTGCCGTAATCAATTTGTTTTTGTACCACTGCTTTATAAGTTTGGTCAAGCAGGGTGTTATCGTAAGTTGGCATTACCAATAAGGGCATCAGGTATTCAAACATAGAGCCGCTCCAGGATAGCAAGATAGGGGCCGAGCCAAGGTTGGTCAATTGCCGGCCCAAAGAGAACCAGCTTTCCTGTGGCAGCTTTCCCTGGGCAATAGCTATAAAGGTGGTAAGCCGTGCTTCAGATGCCAATAAATCGTAAAAACTATTATCCCTCCTTTGTTCATCAACGTTATAACCGATAACTAAAAGGTGCTGCGATTTATCGTATAAAAAATCATATTCTATTTCTGAAAACGTTAAGCACTTTAATGCCAGCCTATCCAGCGTCAATAAAATTTCTTTGCTCCTTCTGCCAGCTTCAGATATGTATACCCGTAGCTGCGTAAGCCATTCATTATCCGCTTCTGTGTTATCGGGCGAGTAGGCAGATACAATTTTTTGTAACAGGGTCTGCTCAATTTTAGCAAGTTGCCTTACAGTAGGTATGGCGGTAAGCTCTGGTATAAGCTGCTTAAATTTTTCTGGTGTTTGCGGCAGTACTAGCCATGGTACAAGCGATAATAACTCTTTGTTGGCATTGGCCACTTGCCCTATTATTTTTTGTACCCAAAGGTCTTCTTCTGTTTCCGGCTCAAAATCCAGGTCGATGCTTATCGTGGTAATAGTTGCTTCTAATTCATCCAGGTATGCCTTTATCTCTTTAATATTACCGCAATGTTCCAGGTGTTCGTTTTTAATTTTTTCCGCAAACTTTTGTACGGCAATTGCATCGGGCTTTCTTTCTGCCAATACCCTTACTGCATCCAAAATGCCTTCGCAAATATTGGCTGAAAAAATATTTTTATCAGCCAGTAATAAAAGCCCTTGCTGCATAGTTACCAAATGCCCGGCGAGGTTGCCGCTATCAACTGTAGAAATATACCGCGGCAGTAATGGCGCCAGCGATTCAGTATCGTACCAGTTTAAAAAATGCCCACGGTACTTTTCCATCCGTTGCATAGTTTCAAACGTGTTTGTGGTACGGTTTATAACTTCCTGTGTAGTAATATAGCCAAAATCATGTGCGGTTAAATTTGCCAGCAAGCTCATTCCTATGTTAGTGGGCGATGTGCGGTGGGCAACCCTCTCAACAGGGTCTTCCTGGTAATTATCCGGTGGCAGCCAATTATCTTTTTCTCCCACAAAGGTTTCAAAAAAGTGCCAGATCTTTCTTCCTAAGGTACGCAGGTAAATAGTTTGATCTTCGGTTACTACCTCTTCTTTTTGCGTAGCTACACGGCTTACAAACCAGGCTACAAAGGGTCCCAGCATCCACAATATTAAAAATGGCAACGCAAGCAGTAAAGTAAGCGGTGCATACATAATAAGGTAGGTGCATATCGCTATGGATAACAGCGGCCCAAACCACATGGCAGCATAAGCTTTGGCAATGGTTGGCTTGCTATTGATGGTACTATGGTAAGGGTTCCATTGCAACAGGTTTTTGTGGCTGATGAACATTCGCCAGAGCGTACGTAAAATAGCATCCGTGTTGGCAAAGGCTTCGTAAGGCAAACAAACAAGGTCTATCAGGTGCTGATAAAAATTATCGCTTGCGGCCCGGAAAGAAAATATAAAATGCTGAGAAAAAATAACATTGGATGGCTTTGTAATGAGTGCCCAGCAAAAACTTACAATGGATGGCAATAAAACAATTAGGGAGACTACCGTTACCCAAAAAACAGGCATGGAAGATATCATCCACCCGTATAAAAGCAGCAGCAGCAAGCTTTGTGGCACAAGGCTGCGGCGAACATTATCAAAAATTTTCCATTTAGATAATAAAGACAGTGGGTTTTTTACAATTTTTTTATTAGCGCCCGGCACAAAAGGCAATACCCAGTTAGCTATCTGCCAGTCGCCCCTTATCCACCGGTGCCTGCGCTGCATATCCGTGCTATATTTATTCGGGTACTCCTCATATAATTGTATGTCTGTAATAAGCCCTGCACGGGAGTAGCAGCCTTCTAAAAGATCGTGGCTGAGGATAGAATTATCGGGGAATACGTTGCTAAGGGTTTCTTCAAATACGGCCACATTGTAAATGCCTTTGCCTATAAATGAACCCTCTTTAAAAAGATCTTGGTACACATCCGATATAGCCCTTGTATACGGGTCTGTGCCAGGCTCGTTGCCGTGTATTTTTGCATAGATAGAACTATTGTTGCCGGGCAGGCTATTGGATACCCTGGGCTGCAAAATAGTATATCCTTCGGTAACACGTTTCTTTTTGGTATCGTAAACGGCATGGTTTAAAGGGTGTGCCATGGTGGCTACCATTTTCCATGCGGCATCCCGAGGCAGCAAAGTGTCGGTATCAAGGGTAATGATATATTTTACATTTGTGTACACAGCCTGGTCGCCGATTATGAGGGAAAAGTTGCCGGTGTCTTTTCCGAGTATCAATTCATTGAGCTCTGATAGCTTGCCGCGCTTACGTTCGTACCCCATCCATATTTTATCTTTTTTGTTATACTTCCGCGGGCGGTGAAAAAGAAAAAAAGTATCGAATGACTGGCGGTCGTATTTTCTATTTAATTCAATAATCTTATCACGGGTAGTTTGTATAAGAAACTCATCTTCAGGCAAGGTTTCCGTAACGGCATCCTTAAGGTCTGTTAGCAACGCAAACTGAAGGTATTCATCCCGATTGGCTAAAAAACGGACTTCCAGCCCTTCAATCAAAGTGTTGATGCTGGTAATAGAAGTAAGTATAGTAGGCACCACAACCATAGCGCGCTGTTGCGGCGGCAAGCCTTTAGAAAAATTCATCCTTGGCAGTAAAGATGGCCTGGCAAGCAAGGTAGCCAGCCAGTTAACCAATGCCACCGATAAGCTACTGGTGGCAAGCAATATTATTAGGGTAGGCCACAGTAAATGCCATCCTCTAAAACCATCCGCATATACACTGTAAACCAGCCGCCAGCAAATAAAGCAGGTTATTAAAACAATGCCGCCCGCGTAAGCAAGCAAAGGTATTTTGTTAAATACTCTTTTAAGGTAATCAGCGGTATCCAGTTTCATTTTTGCTGCCCGTTGCAACTGCAGCAAACCGTTGCCAACAAGGTAATACCCAACGTGCAGCAATTTTTCACTTGCATCAAAGGCAATATTTTCAGAGGCTAATTCCATTGCCATCTCTGCAATCTGCTGCTCGGAGAAGGTACTGTTTTTGGCAATTTTTTCAACTGAATGGCGATAATTATCGCGGGTAAAAAAATCCATTTGTGAGTAGATGCCATTTGCATCTTTACGCAGTACCTGTTCAACAATGCTGGTATTTTCTACAAATTCCCGCCAATCGGTAGTGCTCAAAAAACGAAGGCTTGTAATGCTATTGCTGATAGATACCTGGTCTGCCGCCTGGCGTTGATTTTCCTGGTGTATCAATTCGTTACTGGTAAGGCTATCCTCAGATAAGCGTTGCTCTATCCAGTTAAGCGGCAAAGAAACCGCACTGCCTTTTTCTTGCAGCCTGCGGGTAAGTTCCGCAACAAAAGCACTTTCCATGGGCGGCTCGCTCCTGGCCATATCCGCTATTACCAGCACCAGGCTTTTGGGGTCGTTTTCGGCGGCTTCAATCATATTATCCGCCCATTTATTGGCAATTCCCTTATCAACAATATCACTGGCAATTTGTATAGATAGCCGCCGTAAATTTTCAATCAGGGCCAATCGCAGCATGATAGGAACTGCCCATAATTCTCCCAATTTTAAATAAGTATTTGTTTGATAAGCATTTACAAATTCTGTTAGGCTACTAATATCTACATGCCCATCACTATGGGAAATAATTTCTACAGCTATATCGTAAACCCTTGGCAAACCTGCAAACTCGCCTTTTAAAAGCTGGGGCAATCCCTTGCTATACCCTTTAGGCAAATGTTTTTTGCCGGTATAAATCTGTTCTTCAATTAAGTAAAAATTATCTAGTAGCCATTCTCCTGCCGGCACAATGCGGTTATTATTTTTTATGGCATTAGTAAGGGCACCATGTACCTCTAATAAAATACTTTCATTTTCTGCCAACCGCTTTAACAACTGTTCCGATGCATGCTCTGTAACCAACTGGTGCTTGTTCGATATAGCCCTGGCATGTTGTTCCAATTGGGCTGCCGTAAATAATTCAGATCTTAATGGGGGCCTTTCGTCGGCATATTTATTATTTCGGGCATCTCCAAATATAGGTTCTATTATCTTTTTCTTAAGTTTTGCTATAGCTTGGGGAAGCATTTCAAAAAGATCGTTGGGCTGATTATTCCTGTTGTTGTTCTTCATCATTAAAAATAATTTTGATATTGAGCCAACTATAAATATTGGCACATGGTGGACGTTCAGTTTGTATTTCCGTGAGCGAATACCATGCCTTGTAATTTTGAAAATTTTAGCACATTATTTGTTACATAAAAACAAAAAACTATTTTGATAGTTTTGCATCGCTTCCCAAGCCAGGAAGCAAAAGATAGTGGCATTTTATTTTAAATTTAAACACTTTACTTTCGATGTTGTAAGAAGGTTAGGGTTAAAACAAACATATAAATAATAGCTATGACAATACTGGCTGTACTTTAATCTATTGGTTTAAAAAATGGTTAATCTTGAACAAACAACAGCTTTGCCAGCAATAACTGTTTCTTTTTTGCAAGAAGGAGATATGGGCTCGCTTATAAAATTAAAAGACTGGTCTGCTACAACTATTGGGCAGCAGGCAATATGGCCACAAAGCCTTATTACAACATTGAGTATTATGTTGGGCTCCAAATTACCCATGTTGTTATGGTGGGGGCCAAAACTGCTTTGTTTTTATAATGATGCTTATCGTCCTGCACTTGATGAAAATGCACATCATCCTCACATATTAGGTATACCCGCACAAGAAGCATTTGCAGAAATGTGGCATATCATTAAACCATTAACAAATGAAGTTTTACAAGGCCACGCTATTTTGCGGGAAGGCCAGCCGATGATACCCTTTAACAGTACTGGGGTAATTGATAAAGTACACTGTAAATGTAGTTATACCCCTGTAAACAATGAAACGGGCAAACCTTATGGCGTGCTGGTAATATGCACAGATTTACTAAAAAGCTTAGAAGGTGCATACGCTACTTCCGGTAAAGCATCAAGCTTAATTAAGTCGGCAGTACACGACACAGAAACTCCAAAATATTTTATAAGTACCTACAGCGAAAGTGAAATAAAATTTAGGGATGCAGTTATGCAGGCTCCTATCGGTATTGCGGTATTAAGAGGTTTTAATTTTGTAGTAGAGATGGCCAATGACGCTTATCTTGCTATTATTGGCATAACAGCGGAAAAATTCACAGGACGCCCCTTATTTGAAACCCTGCCGGGTGCAAAAGAAACTGCGAATGATTTGCTGACAGCTGTTTTAACAACTGGCACGCCTTACAGCGATACAGAATTTGCCGTTCCAATAGATCGTTTCGGACAAAAGGATATTGTTTACTGCAGCTTTAAAGTGAATCCGCTTAAAGATAATGAGGGTATTATTACCGGTATAATTGTAGTGGCAACCGAGGTTACGCAAATAGTAAAAGCCAGGCATGCATTAGCAGAAAATGAAAAGCATTTTCGCAACATGGTAATGCAATCCCCCATGCCTATGGCTATTTTTAGGGGCAGCAGCCATATTATTGAAATGGCTAACGTTGAAATGTGCAAAAATATTTGGCGCAAAAATGAAATGGAAGTGTTGGGCCAGCAAGCTTTAAAAGTGTTTCCCGAATTAGGTGGGCAAAAATATCCGGAAATATTAAGGAATGTATATTTAAATGGAGTAGGCTATAAAGAAAACGAAGCGATTGCTTACATCAATGGCAATGATGGGCTAAAAAAATTTTACCTGGATTATGAGTACACACCTTTGTTTGAAACCGATGGTGCAGTATCTGGCATAATGGTTACCGTTAACGATATAACCGAAAAAGTAGTTACAAGGCAAAAGCTAGAAATAGAAGAAGCCCGTTTACGCCTGGCAACAGAAGGCACTAAACTGGCTACCTGGGACCTTGACCTACAAACAATGGACATAGTACACTCGCCCCAGCTTGCGGAAATATTTGGGCAACAAGTTGATAGTATGCTAACGCAGCCGCAAATGCGCAAGCTTTTGCATGCGGATGATGTAAGGGATATTGTTGAAAAAGCTTTTATTGAAGCCATGCAAACAAGCATTTACAATTATGAGGCCCGGGTAGTATGGCCAGATAAAACATTGCATTGGGTTAAAACGCAAGGCAAAGTTTTGTTTGATAAACAGCGCCGTCCGGTAAGGATGATAGGCACTATGATAGATGTAACGGAAAGCAAAAAAAATGAAATAGAAATTGCCAGCCTTGCAGCTATTGTGCAAACATCTGATGATGCTATTATCAGCAAAAAATTAGATGGCAGTATTACGAGTTGGAACAGGTCGGCAGAGCGTATGTTTGGCTATACGGCACAAGAAATAATTGGCCAACCAGTTGCAATATTAATACCAGCAGAAAGGATTAAAGAAGAAGATGAAATTTTAGCAAGGATACAAAATGGCCAAAGTATTACCTCATTTGAAACTAAGCGTGTTACTAAAGATGGCCGTACCATTGATATTTCCCTTACTATTTCGCCAATAAAAAACGCACAAGGCAAAATAATTGGCTCCTCAAAAATCGCCCGCGACATAACCAGGCAAAAACTGATAGAAAAACAAATTGTGGCCAGCGAAGAAAGGTTTCGCCTATTGGCAAACTCAATGGCACAACTAATTTGGACGGGCGATGCGGAGGGCAACTTAAACTACTTTAATGAGGCAATATACGATTATACCGGCCTTACTTACGAAGAAATAATTACCCAGGGATGGCTACAAATTGTACATCCAGATGATAGGGAAGAGAATATGCAAAAGTGGCAACACGCTGTAAGGACCGGAGAAGATTTTATTTTTGAGCACCGTTTTCGCCGCTACGATGGGCAGTACAGATGGCAGTTAAGCCGGGCTTTACCACAAAAAGATAACCATGGTATTATACAGATGTGGGTAGGTACCAGTACAGACATACACGAAATGAAGGAGAATGAGCAACAGAAAGATTTTTTTATAAGTATGGCCAGCCACGAATTAAAAACACCCATCACCTCTGTTAAAGGATATGTGCAAATTTTAATGAGCATGTACAAAGATACTGGTGATGAATTTTTAAATAAATCCCTCAACACAGTAAACAAGCAAATTAATACCCTCACTAATTTAATATCCGACCTGCTGGACCTTTCAAAAATTAAATCGGGAAGCCTTCAATTAAGCCAGGATCATTTTTATATTAATGGCTTAATTAACGAAACAATAAAAGAAATACAGCATACGCAACCAGGTTGTACCATTATTTTTGACCCTACTGAAGATGTACTGGTTTATGCCGATAGGGAGCGTATAGGGCAGGTAGTAATAAATTTTTTAACTAATGCCATAAAGTATTCCCCTAATTGTAAAAATGTGCATATAAGCAGCAGCATAACTAATAATGAGGTTTCTATAGCAGTTGCAGATACAGGTATAGGCATTAGCAAAGCCAACCAGCAAAAAATATTCCAGCGCTTTTACCGCGTTGCCGGCAAAGATGAAAAAACATTCCCCGGCTTTGGCATAGGCCTTTTTATAGCATCGGAAATTATACAGCGGCATAGTGGCAAAATTGGCGTACAAAGCAATACTGGCAAAGGTTCTGTGTTTTATTTCACTCTGCCGGCTATCACTAATAAATAAAATAATTATGATAAAACAACAATGCAAAATTTTAGTGGTAGAAGATAATGAAGATATTCTTTTTATGATAAAAGCAATGCTGGAAATGAAGGGCTATGGTGTAATAGCAAAAGATAGCCCCAGTAATATTGAGCAGGCTATTGTGGAAGCGCAGCCTGATATAATTTTAATGGATATGCTTTTATCAGGTGCAGATGGGCGGGAGGTATGCCAAAAAATAAAAGCCGGCAACGAGCTATCCCATATACCAATTATAATGATCTCCGCTTTGCCAGATGCTGAAATTAGCTGCTTAGGTGCAGGTGCCAATTATTTTTTAAGTAAGCCTTTCGATATGTACGATCTTTTTTCAACAGTAGAAAAAGCTGCAGCTTACCAAGCTAAAATAAATTAACAGCCTTTTAAATGATAACTTCTTAATTTAACGGTTTAATAAATCACACATCAACCAAACAAAAAATCATGAAAAAATTATTTGCAATGTTATCTATCTGCGGCTTGTTGATGGCAACATCAACACTATCGGCACAAGATAAAAAAGAAGACAAAAGCAAACGCCCAAGCCCGCCAG
>JANXVN010000126.1 GCA_025351645.1 Ferruginibacter sp. | reverse complement strand
GCACCTGCCAAAGGGTGGACATTGCCGAAGCCTCCGGGCATGGTTTATATTCCACCAGGAACCTTTCATATGGGCCCTAGCGATGAAGATATAAACTATGCTTATACTGCCCGTAATAAGCAAGTGTCTATAAGTGGTTTTTGGATGGATGCCACTGAGGTTACCAACAATGAATATCGCCAGTTTACCAATTGGGTGAAAGATTCTATTGCCGCAAAGCAGATGGGTTTTATAAAACAATCGCCTGATGGTAATGAATATATCGATTGGAAAAAGGCATCTGTTATTAAATGGGGTGATAAAGCAACACTTGAAAAAATTGATGCTATGATCTTTACTCCCGATAACCGTATTTTCGGCAAAAAGGAAATAGACCCAAGCAAAATTGTTTTTCATTCAGAAACTTTTGATTATAAAGAAGCATCAAAAAGAGAAAATGCAAGTGTACAACGTTCTAAATTTATTATAAAGAAAGATATTATGGTTTACCCGGATTCTTTATGCTGGGTAAGGGACTTTGCTTATGCTTATAATGAGCCAATGGCTAAAAAATATTATAGCCACCCTGCATTTGGTAATTACCCAGTTGTAGGTGTTACCTGGAAACAAGCAACTGCTTTTTGCGAATGGCGCACACATTTACTCAATTCATTCTTAGATTCTAAAGGACGTGCAACTGAGTCTGATTTTAGGTTACCAACAGAAGCGCAATGGGAATATGCCGCACGTGGTGGACGGTCACAATCACCTTATCCATGGGGCGGACCTTACTTAAGGAATAAAAAAGGATGTTTATTAGCAAACTTTAAACCAGGACGCGGAAATTATCCAGAAGATGGTGGTTTTTACACTGTTAGGGCAGATGCATACTGGCCAAACGATTTCGGTTTATATAATATGTCCGGCAACGTTGCAGAATGGACTTCTTCTCTATATTATGAAGGTGGATACTCTTTTCAGCATGATATGAACCCAGACATTCGCTGGAATGCAAAAGATACTGATGCTCCACGCATGAAACGTAAAGTTATCCGGGGCGGCAGCTGGAAAGATGTTGGTTATTTTCTACAGACAAGTACCCGTAACTACGAGTACCAGGATACTTCAAAATCTTACATTGGTTTCCGCTGCGTTATCGATTTGCCTCCAGCAATGAAGAAAAAAGGCAACTAAATATAATTTCCCCAAAACTATTGGTACATGAGAATAAAGCTTATGATATATCGTTTAAGATATATCATAAGCACTACTCACTGTGTTTATAACAATATTAAAATTCATCAACCCCCTCAATTAAAACTTTAAAATTCAAAAACATGGCAGCTGGTCAATCACGTCCTATCGATCGAATCCTTAACATCTTTGTATCTGCAGCAGCGGTACCTGTATTACTTGGTGCGCTTTTTAAAATAACCCATGCCCCTGGTGCTGATGTTTGGTTAAAGATTGGTTTATGGACAGAGTCACTCATCTTTTTAGGATATGCATTATTATATGTATTTGCGCCACCTCCAGAAGCGCCAATAGCAATTGCACCACCAATGGAAACTGGTAACCCAGCGTTAAAAAGCATGGACAAAATGCTTAATGAAGCTGATATTACCCCTGTTAACCTTAAAAAATTAGGTGAAGGCTTTCAAAAATTAGGAGCTACAGTAAATAACATGGGCGAAATTGGCGATGTAGTAAAATCAACTGGTGATTTTAGCGCAAAAACTAAAGAAGCAGCAGCTGCAATGGGTGGTATGGCAACAACTTTTGCAAACACTACAGCAACGATGGCGTCTTTTAACAAGGCTTCAGAAAGTAGCGTTGGTTTTCACGATCAGGTTAAAGTGCTTACAAAAAACTTAGGGTCATTAAATACTATTTATGAGCTTGAATTAAAAGAAAGCAATAATCACCTGAAAGCATTGAACGGTTTTTACGGTAAAATGGCTGAAGCAAGCACGGCGATGATCAATAGTGTTGATGACGCTAACAAAGCAAAAGATCAAATTAGTTTATTAGCAGGCAACCTTGGTAAGTTAAACTCGGTATATGGCAATATGTTAAGTGCAATGCAGTCTAAGTAAATTTACCCAATTAAGTTCCATTAACGCTGTAACCCAGTCGTTATCCTAAAAAACAATTCATTTAACAAAAGAAAAATCTAAATACTATGGCTTTACCTAAAGAGCCCCGGCAAAAGATGATTAACCTAATGTATTTGGTGCTTACAGCATTGCTGGCACTAAATGTATCAAGCGAAATTTTAAATGCCTTTAAAGTGGTTGATGTAAGTTTACAAAATTCGAGCGCTAATCTTTCGGCTGCAAGCGGTACCTTGTATAAATCATTGACAGATAAACTTAGTGACCCCAAAACTGCTGACAAAGCAAAAATTTGGGAGCCTAAGGCTGAACAGGCAAAAAAATTATCTGATGATATGAACACATATCTTGATGGGCTAAAAGTACAATTAAAGAAGGGTTCCGATTTAACAATGGTAGATGGCAAAGAATCTTTTAAAGAAGATAACCTTGATGCCGCTACTCATTTATTCGATACCCAGGGAGAAGGAAAAAAATTAGAAGCAAGATTATTAGACTATAGAAAAGCAATGTTGGCTATAGATCCTGAAATCAGCACTAAATTTGAAAAAACTTTGCCTATTGACCTGGCTCCTCCTAAAAGCCAGGATGGTTCTACCCACGATTTTACCACTTCTTATTTTCATATGACGCCTACTGTTGCGGCACTAACACTTTTAAGCAAATTTCAAAATAATGTTAAGAATGCTGAAAATCAAGTAGTAACTTTTTGCCACAGTAAAATTGGAGAAGTAGTTGTAAAGTTTGATAAAACAGGTGTTTTAGTAGGTCAAAGTTCTAATTATATTATGCCTGGCCAGGAAATGGTTATTACTGCAGGCATCGGAGCATATAGTTCATCAGCTCAACCAAAAATTTCTATTAATGGCGCTAGCGCAAACGTTGTAGAAGGTAAAGCTACCTACACAGTTCCAGCTGCGGGTGCAGGGGCGCATTCTGTTCCTGTAAGCGTTACTTACTTAGATCAGGATGGTGTTTCTCAAACTAAAACTGAAAATGTTGAATATACCGTAGGTACTCCAGGCGGAGCCGCGGTGATGTTAGATAAGATGAATGTTTTTTATATCGGTGTGCCAAATCCAATCACTATATCATCTGGTTCAGGTTGGGATAAAACTCAGGCTATATTAACCGGAGGAAATATGACGGGCTCCAATGGCAGCAGGGTGGTAACTGTCTCTAGTGGTACCGCTGCTAGCATTACAGTTACAGCTGATGGGAAATCAAGTAAATTCGAGTTTAGGATAAAAATGATCCCCGATCCAATTGGCATGGTGGGTAATAGCAAGGGGGGAAGAGTTTTGGCAAGTATGTTTAAGTCTCAGGATTTTTTACGTGCTGACTTATTTGGTTTTGATTTTGATGCAAGGTTTAATGTTACCGGTGCAAATGTTTATTTTACCGGTGCAGGATTTCCTACAGTGCAAACAGGTACAATCAATAGTGGAAGCTTAGCCCCAATTAAAAGCAAAATAGATCTTTGCAAACCAGGATCAACTATTACTTTTGATGATTTAAAAGTTGTAGGCCCCGATGGAAGGACCAGGACTATTCCTGCCGTTTCTTTTGTATTATTCTAAAATTTATACATGAATATGAAAAAGTATCTTAGTAAATTCTTTTGTTTGGCTGTTGTATTTTCGCTGATCCTTACAGTGGCAGATGCACAAACAAAGAAAAAGCGTACTGCTACAAAACGTAGCAATACTACCACAAAAAAAACCACAAAAAGCAAGACGAAGGCCAAAATTAAAGCTGGCGAGCAAGTTGATTCTGTTGCCGTAGTAGCAAAAATTGCTGCTCCAGCGGTTGATAGCCTGCCGATCCCAAAAATCAAAAAGTCTTTACGGGCGGATGAGGCTGTAGAAACAAAAGATATCAGGGACAGGACTCCGCTTACGTATGAATATTTAAGGGTAGACGATGCTGTTTACCGCCATAAAATATGGCGTGAAATTGATACTCGGGAAAAAATTAACCTTCCTTTTCGTTATTCTGCAGATGAAAACAATGGCAACCAACGCTTTATAAGTATTTTGCTAAAAGCAATACAAGATAGCGCAGTTACCGTTTTTGATCCGATTGATGATAGGTTTACAACACCACTTACCATTTCGGATGTAGCTAAGCATTTAGGCGGTGGTGGAGATTCAGTCCCCCATTATAATAGTCAAGGTCTTGTAGACCGTGTTGATTGGAAACAAAGAGAAATAAACCTTGATTCAATTTACAAATTTGAAATTAAAGAAGAAGTGATTTTCGATAAAGAAAGTTCAAGGTTGTTTTGGAGGATATTAGGGATAGCACCAATAAAAAATATATACACAACTACTGGTGAATATGTTGGCCCTGCGCCGCTGTTCTGGGTTTATTATCCTGATATGCGCCCTATTTTTGCTAAGTACGAAATTTACAATGGTAAAAACTTTGGAGCGAGGATGAGTTGGGAAGAATTATTTGAAACAAGGATGTTTAGCGGGCGCATAATAAAAAGCACCATGGACAATCCGTTTGACCTTCCAATTGCAGCAATGCCAGGCTTGAAAGATAATGGCACTTTCCAATTATACGAAGGCGAAAGGATCAAAGAAAAAATATTTAATTACGAACAGGATTTGTGGAGTTATTAAGCTGCAAATAAATTATTGGCCCCTTCATTTTGGAGGGGCTTTTTTTATGCCTTTAAGTCTCAGTTTTATTAAGATTAAGCCCTATCAGCCCTTTTGAAATAATATTGAGCCATCTACACAGTGAAAGTACCCATTTAAAAAATACCCACTATAGGGTATATGCGGAGTAAAATACTTTTATATCTTTGTTTCGGTTTTTCATAGGATATTGGATTTTAAAACGGGGCTGGATTTTTATCCTGGCCCTTTTTTTATGTTTATTCCTTTGTGGTATCAACTTTATTAGAAAAATAATTAGTTATTATTTTTGCTTTAGAAACACCGATTACTTCCGCTAGTTCCTCTGCCTTTTTATCTTTGATATTTTTTACTGATTTAAATTTTTTCAATAGCATATCTATCGTCCCTTTTCCAATGCCATCAACATGTTCCAATTCATTTTTAAAACTGCCTTTACTACGCTGGTTTCGATGGAAAGTAATACCAAAACGATGCACTTCATCCCTTATCCGCCTTATCAGTTTTAAGCTTTCGCTATCCCAGGGCAGTTTAAGCGATTCCGTATCGCCTGTAAAAAAAAGTTCTTCCTCATTTTTTGCTAAGCCAACTAAAGTTGCCTTCCCTGTTAAGCCAAGTTTCTTAATACTTTCCATTGCAGCGCTTAGCTGCCCTTTGCCGCCATCAATTATAATTAGCTGAGGAAACGGCTTATCTTCTTCCTGCAATCGTTTATAACGCCTGTAAACAACTTCAGACATAGTCGCAAAGTCATTGATGCCAACAACAGTTTTTACATTAAATCGCCTGTAATCGTTTTTGCTAGGCTGCCCATTTTTAAAACTAACCATTGCAGACACCGGATAGCTGCCCTGAAAATTTGAATTATCAAAACATTCAATATTTAGTGGCAGTTCTTTTAGCTGTAAGTCTTTTTGTAATTGTACTAAAACTGCATTTACTTCAATAGCCGTCTTATCTTCCAGGAGCAATATTTTTTTACGCTTTAATTCTTCTTTAAAATAGTTTACATTTTTTTCGGAGAGTTCCAATAGTTTTTTCTTGTCGCCAGCTTTAGGGATGGTGATAAGAATGTCGGGCTGCGGGTAGTCTATAGCAAATGGAATAATTATTTCAGTTGCTTCACTATTGAAAGTTTCACGTAATTGCGCAATAGCAAAGCTTAACACTTCTTCAGGCGTTTCGTCAAGCTGTTTTTTTAAAGTAATTGTTTTAGTTTGTACGATTGTACCATTATTTACAGCCAGATAATTTACGTAGGCGGTATCATTTTCTTCTAAAATGCTAAATACATCTACCGTGCCAGTACGTTCGTTTACAATGGTAGAGGTAGCTTTGTATTGCAATAAGTGCTCTAATTTCTTTTTGAGTATGCCTGCCTTTTCAAATTGAAGCTGCTGTACTTTTTCCTGCATCTCCCCTTTAAAATGCTGAATTACCGGTGAAAGGTTGCCTTTAAGGATATTTTTAAGCTGGTTCAACCCATCTTCATAATCTTCTACTGATTGAAATGCTTCGCAAGGACCTTTACAATTGCCTAAATGATACTCCAGGCAAACCTTAAATTTCTTTTTTTCAATGTTGGCAGGGGTAAGGTTAAGCTTGCAGGTACGTAGCTGAACATTTTGTTTTATAAAATCGAGCAGTTCCCTTACTTTGCCTACAGAGGTATATGGGCCAAGGTATTGCGAGCCATCGCTAATCTTTCTTCTGGTAAAAAAAACTCTTGGGAAATTTTCATTTTTAATAACAATGTATGGATACGATTTATCATCTTTTAAATTGATGTTGAAAAGAGGCTGAAATTTTTTGATGAGCGAATTCTCCAGTAAAAAAGCATCTTGTTCGCTATTTACAATGGTAAACTCTATTTTACGGATGCGGTTTACAAGCTCGTGTGTTTTATAATTGGTAAATGTTTTTGAAAAGTAAGAGCTCACTCTTTTGCGTAAGCTTTTTGCCTTACCTACATAAAGCAAATCGTCATTGCCATCATAATATTTATAAATGCCTGGCTGTAGTGGTATGGTAGATGCTATTATCGAGAATTCTTGTTGTGTCATTTGCTTATGCTAAACTTTTAAAAGCAGATGTTGTTCTGGCAAAATAAAATTATTGATTAAAGTCCCAAATAAATTTATCTTCTTTTAACACTAGGGTGCTTCCATCAGGCTTGTTTGTAAGTGTCACAATCATAGCCCATTTATCTGTTTTCCAGGTAAATTGCTGGGTTATTATTTTTTCATTTTCTTTAAACTGCTTTACCAAATACACTGTAGTAACCTTGCCCGTTTCCGGGTTGATATAAACATCCCAATGCCGCAATGGTATTGAATCTGGCAGCGCTTTTATAGGGTCGTATGTAAATGTAATAGCGTTTAATGTCTGGTCTTTAAAAGATGTTTCCTTAAAATAATTTATTAAATTGGTTTCTTTAATTACAGGCAAAGTAAAGGAGGATAATAAAGATGGTAATTCATCCTTTTTAATCCATATAGAATCTACTTTATTATTTATAGTAATAGTATGCAAAGGCGTTACTTGCAAAGAATCCAACAGTAGCAACTGCCCTTTTATAAAAGAAGTCACCGGAAAAAAAGAATCTTTTTTTACTTCTTCAATTTCAACTTGCGTAGCAGCAGGCAATGCTTTGTTAGAAGAAGAGTTACAGCCAGTAATTATTATGCCGAGCATGGCTACAAAAAATATAAATTTCATGCATTAAAATTAATTAGAAAAGCTATTGTAAACAAAAACCGCTGCAAAACTACAGCGGCTACAAAATTATTTATACAGATTTACAGAAAAGATAAGGATTAAGAAATATAACCCTTTTTAAACTAAGCCTTATTTTATTATTTTAGTGATGCCAAATTTTATACCGTAAGTAGTAAGTTTTTCTTGCACTGTATACGTTTTGCTATTAGTAGTAAATAGCTGCTTACGAAACTCTGGCCCAATTTGTAATGTAAACCCACTTAATTTATAACTTATGAAAGTTTCGAAACCTGCATTTAAGTTAAAGTGGTTCAACAAAGAAGTTTCTTTTATAAAATTTCTTTTATCTGACGATAGTAGATAAGATTTTCCCCCAAATACAAACGTAGGCTGTATAGTTGTACCAACATTCCACTGCACGATATCATTACCAGCGATTTTAAAATCTACACCCATTGGTATCGACAACTGATATGTTTCATTGTGTAATTTAACTGGCGTAATGCCACCATAATTTGAATAAGGGGTTGTTCTTGCTGCCTGGTAAAACTGCCCTGGCATTTCACTGTTGCTAAGTGTAATATTAGTTGCTACAGGATGTGAATTTTCATAAGCATCTGTATTATACCTGGTATAATTTAGTTGAAGCCCTGTTTTAATTTTTACACCTTTAAATATCGGATAAAGTATGCCAGCGCCAATTTCCACTCCCATGGAAGGATGTTGTACAACCTCTTTATTGATATCTTGATCAGAAGGGAGCACATCCTTTAAGCTTCTATATACAATAGATGGAGTAACGTATAATTGCCATCCTAGCTTGCCCGCCCATTTTTTAGCGCCGGGCTTATTATACAAAGCATAATTTTCTATCCATGCCTTATCTGCATCTGATAAAAATATTTCCCTTTTATCCGCCGCATCTTTTTTCGCAATGGCTAACAAAGTAGCATTGCTGCTAACTGCTTTGCTTTTAACGTAGTCAATACCAGCTTTTAAATTTTCAACATTACGGTTTACAATCACAATATTGGCATTGTCATCAGTTGGGATAATTGCAACTATTTTATGCTGTTCGGCAGAAGCATCGATGGAAACGCTATTTGTATTTTCAATTGAAGGCAGTGAGGGCAATGTAACGGTTTCATTTTTTTGTTCCTTACCAATTAGCTTGGTTTGAGCATCCGAAAAAGATTTATCTGAAGCATTTCTTTCAGCAATTAAATTGGACGGATAATTATCTATCTGAACTGCATTTGGCCCTCTAGCTGGCAAGGTATTTTTTGCTGTATTAAATTGGTTATTAAAAGCAACAGAATTTATATTTAAAGGCGTACTAGCACCAACTAACTTATTATCAATATAGTCTGAAAAATTTTTGTTGTTTGAAACAGGTTTATTTAAATAAAAAGCAGTAGTGGGGTTGGTATTGATAGAAGCGCTATAGCCAAAAGGGTTACTATTATTATTTAAAGTAAAATTATTGTCATCAATATTTTTATTAGGTAACGAGGGTTTAAAAAGAGGATAGTAGGTATAAGTAGTAATTGCATTGGCTTGGTTTGCTTTAATGCCGGCAGTTGCTACAGTAGTTTCTATATAGCTGGTATTAAGATAACCTACCAGCATCAAAATAGAAATCAACGTAATACACATGGCTATGGAAGGCCATTTTTTGCCAGGATGGATATTATTATAAATGCTGTGCCAAACCCTTTTAGTTGGGTACAGTTTAAATTCATCTGACCTTTCCTTTAGCATTCGTTCAAAATCATCAATATCTAAATTTCTTTCCATCTTTCACAAAGTTTCTGTTGGTGCTGGTAAATCTCAATCTTTATTTTATCAGTTAGTTGCAGTTATTCCCATTTTAATACTAGCCTTGCTTTTTGGCCTCAACATTATATCCATCTTCACTAAAATATCTTCCAGCATTGCTTTTGCCCTGGTGTATTGAGACCGGCTGGTGCTTTCTTCAATATCCAGCATGGTGCCAATTTCTCTATGCGAATAACCTTCAATTGCATAAAGGTTTAATACAGTGCGGTAACCAACTGGTAACAGCCTTATGCAATCCACCACCTGTTTAGCTTGCATTACAGATGGTATGTTTTCTTCCCTTATGCCAACATCATTTGCAAAAGTTATATCTACGCTATCTGTAAATTTTTTATTTTTTTTGATAGAGTTAATACAAGTATGCACTATAATCCTTCTTATCCATCCTTCAAGGGCACCTTCATTCCGGTATTGCCCAATTTGAGAAAAAACCTTTATAAAGCCCTCCTGAAGCATATCTTCAGCATCCTCACGGTTTTTGCCAAACCGATAACATACCCCTAACATTTTAGGGCTGAAATGGGCATATAAAAAGTCTTGCGCTACGGCATTATTTTCGACACATCCATAAAGCATGGCTTCTTCTGTCATATTTGTGCTTGGTTTAACACTTTAAATATAGACAATTTGATTGTATATTTAGCTGCTTTAGCTATAAAATATTAGCAAATTGACAAAACATATTTAATTAAGTTTAATAATGGTACAGATTTTAGCGATTGCCAGTTGTTTTTTCATTATTAGACTATTTGAAGGGTGATTCAATTTAATAGAATTTAGCAAGCTCGTTGCCCAATTTGTAACATGCGCCTTTTGATTTGTACTTACTATTGTAATTTTATGCATCCATAAATAAAACTTAAAAGGCATAAAATTTGTCTTTGGCCGTCTTCATTATTTGTATTAATTTTTTTTATTGTTTGGCAATTTTTATAACTTCCAAATGCATCAAAATAAGCTCTTCCTTACCTTGTTAAACATAGTTGCCCAGCCACCATTCAACTAGCTGCATTTTGAATACCATGGATAAATTATATTGTTGCTATGGCAATTGTAACAGCTTGTTTGTAAAAGAGCATATTCGCTATCTGGCACGCCAAAGCCTATTGATATTATTGGCGGCTAAATTTAACACAAGGCTAATATTTTTTTCGGGGCGTATCAACTGTATCAAAACAATAATTACCACTAATATTAACAAGGCTTTTTTTATACTACTGTCATCTATCAAAATTTAATTTAGAAGATAATTATTGCCTGGTTAAAATATCTCCCGTCATTTCGTTTGGTATCGGCAGGCCCATTATCGATAAGATGGTTGGTGCAATATCGCCTAGCTTTCCACTTTTTAAATTCCCTTTCCAATCTTTGTCAATTACAAAAAACGGTACGAGGTTTAAAGAGTGTGCTGTATTAGGCGTGCCATCATCATTAATTTCATAATCTGCATTTCCATGATCGGCCAAAACTAAAATAGTATAATCGTTCGCAAGGGCAGCGGTTACCACTTTTTCTACGCAGGCATCTACTGTTTCAACAGCTTTAATTACGGCATCCCAAACGCCTGTATGCCCCACCATATCTGCATTTGCAAAGTTTAGGCAAATAAAATCGGCTGTTTGCTTTTCTATTTCAGGTATAATTGCTGCAGTTAATTCAATGGCGCTCATTTCTGGCTGTAGGTCGTAAGTAGCCACCTTTGGCGATGGCACCATAATCCTTTTTTCATCTGTAAAAGGCACTTCCCTGCCACCGCTAAAAAAAAAAGATACATGGGGATATTTTTCTGTTTCTGCAATACGGATCTGTATTTTTTTGCTTTGCTCCAAAATTTCACCCAGCGTATTAACCAAGTCATCGTTTTGAAAAACCACGTTTACATTTTGAAACGAAGAATCATACTGCGTCATGGTAGTGTAATTCAAATTCAATTTATGCATGTCAAATAAAGGCATGTCTATCTGCGTCAGCACTTCTGTAATTTCACGGCAACGGTCTGTCCTAAAGTTAAAGCTGATCACAACATCGCCATCTTTAATTTTTGTATCTGCAACATTGGCATTTATGATTGGCTTAATAAATTCATCAGAAATATTTTCAGCATAGCTCTTTTTTATTGCCCCTAAAATATCATCTGTTTCCAGCCCAATACCCTTTACCATTCCATCATATGCTAGTTTTACCCTTTCCCATCTTTTATCTCTATCCATAGCGTAATAACGGCCTGTGATGGTGGCAATTTTCCCGGTATTATTTTCAAGGTGTTGTTGAAGTTCTGTTAAAAAGCTTAAACCGCTTTTGGGGTCTGTATCCCGCCCATCGGTAAAAGCATGCACCAATACATCTTTTAAGCCTTCGGTTGCACAAAGCGATGCCAGTGCTTTTACATGGTTTATGTGGGAGTGTACGCCGCCATCGCTCACAAGCCCTAATAGATGCAGGGTTTTATTATTTTCTTTCGCATAACGGATGGATTTTAATAAAGTAGGGTTTTGTTGAAATTCGCCGCTGCGGATGGCTACATTTATACGTTGCAGCTCCTGGTAAACAATCCTTCCGGCACCCAGGTTAAGGTGGCCAACTTCACTATTTCCCATTTGGCCTTCTGGCAAGCCAACATCTTCACCACAGGTAATTAAAGTGGAGTTAGGGTATTTCTGGTAAAGGGAAGTAACAAATGGCGTATTGGCATTTTGAATGGCATCGCTGCTTTTAACTTTGCCCAATCCCCATCCATCCATTATTATCAGTATAACTTTTTTATTATTCATAACTCAAAACTACATTTTTTGCGGCTTTTTAAAAAGAGTTATTGTCATTATAATATAACACTGTCTTACAACAAACAATAATACCTTTGTTTATCATTTTTTTCGTAAAACATGAAATACTAATAATTATATGAAAAGTATTTTTACACTTCTTTCTATGGCGGTAATAGTATCTTCTTTTACCGGGCGTGTAGGTATTGATGATGTTATAGGAGCTATGAAAACCGGCAATGCAACGCAGGTTGCAAAGTTTTTTGATACAAATATTGAAATAAGCGTTAACGATAAAAGCAATAGCTATAGTAAAAGACAGGGAGAGCTGGTGTTAAAAGACTTTTTTATAACTAATGTGGTAAAGAGTTTTGAGGTGATCCATAAAGGGGAAAATGCAGGTTCTCAATATTGCATTGGTACATTGGTAACAAAAGGCGGTACTTTTAGGGCTACCATATTTATGAAACAAAAAGGCGATCAGCAGGTTTTGCAGGAGCTGCGTTTTGAGAACCGTTGATTTATTAAACTTTTTTATATTAATTATAGCCTGTAAGAGTTTTTCTTTACAGGTTTTTTATTTTTTAGATTTGCAGTATGGATTATAACGAGCAATTGCAACAGTTAATAAAAAATGCCCTTGCGGAAGATATTGGCGATGGCGACCATTCTACTTTGTCAAGCATAAATGGCGATGCAAACGGCAAAGCAGTGTTGAAAATAAAGGAAGATGGCGTGCTTGCAGGCGTAGAAGTTGCAGAAAAGATATTTAGTTTTATGCAGCCGGATATTATTTTTACTGCTTTTAAAAAAGATGGCGATGAAATGAAATATGGCGAAACTGCGTTTGAAGTAACAGCCAAAGTGCACACCATTTTACAAACCGAAAGATTGGTGCTAAATGCCATGCAACGAATGAGCGCCATTGCTACGCTCACTAAAACTTATGTAGATAAACTGAAAGGCTATACTACTAAATTGCTGGATACAAGGAAGACCACGCCCAACTTTCGCCTGCTTGAAAAAGAAGCGGTGCGTATCGGTGGCGGCGTAAACCACCGGTTTGGCTTGTACGATATGATAATGTTGAAAGACAACCACATAGACTATTGTGGCGGCATTGAAAAAGCCATCAATAAAGCTTATGAGTATGTGCAGACAATAAAGCCAGGCTTAAAAATTGAGGTTGAAACAAGAAGCATAGAGGACGTAAAAAAGGTAATGGCGATTGGAAAAGTAAATAGGATACTGCTTGATAATTTTACGCCAGAACTAATTACGGAAGCTTTAAAAATTATTGATAAAAAATATGAAACCGAAGCTAGTGGCGGCATCAACTTGAGTAATATTGAAAGTTATGCGGCTACGGGGGTAGATTTTATTTCAAGCGGCGCAGTGATACACCAGGCGAGAAGCCTTGACTTAAGCCTTAAAGCAGTAACTATTTAATTGATGTACTTGCCGGGTTTTAACTATTACTGGTTAAGCATAAACTAGCAAGTGTAGGAAATGTGCCACAAAGCTATTTTTGCTGAAGTGAGTGACACAAGAATGCTGCAAAAAGCTGTGTATTTGCCCGGCCAATAATAGTAGCCGTAAATTTTATAAAAGATCAATAAATACCAATGGCACAAAAAAAAATAAATTCGTTAAGTGGGTTAGTTTACTCAACAGACCCCAATTTTAAATTGGAAGAAGAACGACTTAACGAGGAAGAAACATTGTTGCCAAACCAGCAAAAAATTAAAGTAAGGCTCGATAAAAAACACCGTGCAGGCAAAGCGGTAACCTTAATAGAAGGCTTTGTGGGCAAGGAAAATGACAAAGAAGAGCTAGGCAAAAAACTAAAGGCTTTTTGTGGCACAGGCGGCTCTGTAAAAGATGGAGAAATTCTTGTGCAGGGTGATAACAGGGACAAGATTTTACAATGGCTGCAAAAAAATGGCTATACCAATGTAAAGAAGGCAGGCTGATATTTAATAGCCTAAACGCAGGATATTAAGTTAATTTTACACAAAGCAAACCAATACAATGGTCTCAAAAATATCTGAAGGAATTACAGTGAGCGTTGAAACCTTTTACCAGCCTGAGTATAGCAACCCAGCTGCAAACGAATTTATGTTTGCTTACAGGATAACTATTCAAAACAGTAATGCCTATGCGGTAAAATTATTGCGCAGGCATTGGTACATTTATGACGCTACCGGCAGTTTACGTGAGGTAGAAGGTGAAGGCGTTGTGGGGGTTCAGCCACAAATAAACCCGGGCGATGAATATAAATATGTAAGTGGCTGCAATATGCGTACAGAAATGGGCAAAATGTATGGCACTTACCTTATGGAAAATATCAACAACAGCAAACAATTTAATGTTACTATTCCTTCATTTGAAATGACGGTACCGTTTAAAATGAACTAATAACTTATCTTTAGCATACTCTTGCTTACATTAAGCCGTTAAGTAACGTAAGTAATTAAAATCGAGATATTCGCCATGGCAAAAATTACATTCGACAATCGCAACAATCAATTTTATCAAAGCCTTAAAGTTGCTGTTGACCAATATTTTGAAGGAAAAAAAATAAAGAAAACCGGCGATTGGCGGTTGTACATAAAAACAATAACATTAGTTGGCGCTGCAATTATAATATACTTAAGCCTTATGTTTTTAAACATCAGCGCCTTGCCTGCTTTACTGCTTTGCGCTGTTTTGGGTTATGTGTTTGCCTGCATAGGTTTTGCGGTAATGCACGATGCTAACCATGGCAGTTACAGCACAAAGCCATGGCTAAACGATGCGCTTGGCTTAACCGCAAATGCATTAGGGGCTAGCTCATTTTTTTGGAAGCAAAAGCATAACATTATCCACCACACGTATACCAATGTCGATGGTATTGACGATGATATTGCCAAGAGCCCGATCATTCGCCAATGCGATACGCAAAAGTGGGTGCCCGCGCATAAAGTGCAACATGTATACTTGTTGCCTATCTACGCATTATCTTCTATTTTTTGGTTGTTCTTTATGGATTTTACCAAATATTTTACCCGAAAGATTTACACTACCGATGCATGGAAACTAACTGCAAAGAGCCATGTTATTTTTTGGGTAACTAAAATTTGTTACTTTACTTTTTACATGATTATCCCCGCAATGGTTTGGGGTATTGGCCCTTGGCTGGCAGGCTTTTTTATATTGCATGCTGTAATGGGCGTAACGCTTTCGGTAGTTTTTCAATTGGCACACGTGGTGGAAAGCACCGAATTTGAAAGCGTTGCTTTGGATGAAACCAAACATATAGAATCTGCCTGGGCAGAACATGAAATACGCACCACCGCTAATTTTGCCATGGGCAGCAAAACAGTTTCGTGGTTTGTTGGCGGGTTAAATTTTCAGATTGAGCACCATCTTTTTCCAAGGGTAAGCCATATACATTACCCCGCCATCAGCAAGATAGTTATGGCAAAATGCTTAGAGTATAACCTTCCTTACAATAAGTACGATACCATGCTGCAGGCAGTTGCATCTCACTTTAAGGTAATGAAGACATTGGGTAAAAAACCTGTTGAAGTTAAACGCACGCAAGCACAGGCCGCATAAGGTTACGGCTTATATTTCGCTTCTTGAAAAATAATTTCTGTATCTAAATTTATTAATTCCTGCAATGATGTTGCAGGTTTTTTTTGCATGTACTTTTTTACAATTTGCCATCCTGCAAAAGACCCTACATTGCCTGGGGCGCCTTCACCAAGTTCCTGCGTTTTAGGGCTTTCATCTACATAATTTTTGGTGATATTTTTATCGGTCAATTGTAAAAAAGAGTTCTTGATAAATAGGTCCCAGATAACATTTTCATGCGCATAACTATCTTTCATCTGGTCTTTTGTATAGCCCATTATTTTATATTCATCTGTTTTGGGAAGTAGCATGCTTAGGATATATAAACGTTTTCCATTTTCAATCATTTGATTGATTAAGGGCTTTTCACTGTCTTTTTCTGGGTAGATGTCGCTTACAATGTTTTTCATGCAATTCACTGCAATATAATCCGGCTCAAACCTTTGAGAGATGTATTCAGGATAGGTTTCCTGTACCAGCGTTGTCTTGTACAAAGGGTTGTTTTTACCCAAATGTACTTGCAGCCCAATAATCAACGCATCTTTTGTAATGCCATCGCCAGTGCCATCTGAGGGGCCGATATAGGTAATAATTTTTTGAGGCAATTTGTACTTTGGAAAATAATATTTTACAAATTGCAGCCCCGTTTTTATTTCTTTTTCATAAGGAGAAAAATCGTTAAATAGTTTTTCAGCATCAGTATATACCGGCCTGTAAGCATTTATAAAACCATTTACATAAGCAGCTGCGGTATCGGCTGGCCAGGCAGGGTCTACCGTTAATATTTGGGTAAGATAGGTCTCTACAAAAGAGGGAGAGTTGGCGTTTATCTGTTTTAGGTAAACCAATAAATTATTGGTGGTAGTATCGAAAAAATCTTTTTCAAAACGTTCGGTAGTAAGGCTTACCTGTATGTTTGAAACATCGGGTATTTTTTTATCGGCACAGGAAAATAACAGCGTACACAGGATAATTGCAACAATAAATGATCTCATAACCATAAATGCTTTTGAAGTTTTAACTTTACAAAGAAAGAAATTGATTTATACACATAAAGTTAAGTTCCTTTTAAGAGGATAGTTATGAAAATATTTTTAGCGCAGCAGAACTACCATATTGGCAACTTTGCCGAGAATACAAAAAAGATAATTGAGGCCATTGAAGCAGCCAAAAAACAAGGCGGCGACATTATCATATTCAGCGAGCTTTGTGTATGTGGCTACCCGCCAAGGGATTTTTTAGAGTTTGATGATTTTATAAACAAATGCTATGCGGCTATTGATGAGATAAAACAACATGCGGATACCATCGCCGTAATTGTTGGTGCGCCGGATAAAAACATCATCCCCAAAGGGAAAGACTTATTTAATGGTGCATTTTTTTTGTATGATAAGAGGATAAAAAAAGTTGCGCACAAAACATGTTTGCCAACCTACGATGTATTTGATGAAAACCGTTATTTTGAACCCGCTTACGAGTGGGATGTAATTGAATTTAAAGGTAAAAAGATAGCTCTTACTATTTGTGAAGACATTTGGAACCTGGGCGATAACCCACTGTACCGGATATGCCCAATGGATGAATTAATGAAGCAGCATCCGGATATAATGATCAATATTTCGGCCTCCCCATTTGATTATACGCATGATGAAGATAGAAAGGCGGTAGTAAAGGCCACGGTAGAAAAATACAAGCTGCCCATGTTTTATTGCAATTCAACCGGCAGCCAAACAGAAATTGTATTTGATGGCTCGTCGTTGGTGTATGATAAAGCAGGCAACCTTTGCGGGCGACTGCCTGCCTTTAAAGAGGCACTTGAAGCTTTTGTTTTAAAAGATGATGGAACCATTGCTGGACCGATAGTTGAAGTTGCGGGCCGTGTGGCGGATAAAGAATGGAACCTGCTTCAATTAGAAGAAAACCTGAACACAGACAAGATTTATGCGGCTATTGTAATGAGCATAAAAGATTATTTTTTTAAGATGGGCTTTACAAAAGCCATCATTGGCAGCAGTGGCGGCATAGATAGTGCCGTAACGATTGCATTGGCCTGCGAAGCACTAGGCGAAGTCAACGTTAAAGCGGTGCTGATGCCTTCTCAATACTCTACGGGCCATTCGGTTGATGATGCGGAAAAGCTGAGTTTAACATTGGGCAACCCCTATGAAATCATCCCGATAAAAAATATTTATGATGCCTTTTTAAAGGAATTAGAACCGTTGTTTAAAGGACTGTCTTTTAGCGTGGCTGAAGAAAATATCCAAAGCCGTAGCAGGGGCAATTTGCTAATGGCCATCGCTAATAAGTTTGGTTACATCTTGCTTAATACTTCCAACAAAAGTGAGCTGGCAACTGGTTATGGAACCTTGTATGGAGACATGGCCGGCGGGCTTGGCGTATTGGGCGATTGTTATAAACTGCAAGTGTATGCGTTGGCGAAATACATCAACCGCAATAGTGAAATCATCCCTGAAAATATCATCAGCAAAGCGCCTTCTGCAGAGCTAAGGCCAGAACAAAAAGATTCTGATTCTTTACCAGAATACGATATCCTTGATAAAATTTTATACCAATATATCGAACGCCGGCTTGGGCCTAAAGAGATTAAGGCGCAGGGTTTTGATGCAGCTTTGGTTGACAGGATATTAAGAATGGTAAACTTAAATGAATATAAACGCAATCAGTTTTGCCCGGTTATAAGGATATCACCAAAGGCGTTTGGTGTGGGAAGAAGGGTTCCTATTGTAGGAAAATATTTAAGTTGATGGGTAAAGAAATTATTATAAAATGTAAATTTTTATACTTAAACATTGGACAAATTTGCAATCCAATTGCAAATTTGTCCAAAATGAGTATCTTTGTAAAATGATACAACGTCAGCTTGAAAAAAAATTAAAGCAACTCTATAAATATTTTCCGGTGGTATCTTTAAACGGGCCAAGGCAATCAGGAAAATCTACTTTGCTAAAAAATACATTCCCCAAATTACCTTACGTAACATTAGAAAATCCAGATGGCTTAGAAATAGCGCTGAGCGATCCCCGCAGGTTTTTAGATGGTTATCCCAATGGCGTAATAATAGATGAAGTACAAAATGCGCCTCAATTATTTTCTTACATACAAGGCATAGTCGATAGTAATAAAAAGATAAAATTTATATTAAGCGGCTCTCAAAATTTTTTGATGAACCAGCATATATCCCAAACGCTGGCGGGCAGGGTAGGCGTAATAACATTATTGCCATTGTCGTTGCCAGAGATGAAGGCGGCAGGCTTATTAAAAGATAACTTTAGCCAGGTAGCTTATACAGGCTTTTATCCCCGTCTGTACGATAAAAAAATACCGCCGTCTTTGTTCTACCCATCTTATTTGCAAACATACGTACAAAGAGATGTGCTGCAGCTTATAAAGGTTACAGACACATCTTTGTTTACAAAGTTCATAAGGCTTTTGGCAGGCAGGGTAGGCCAATTGGTCAATCTTTCAAGCTTATCCAACGATACTGGCGTAACTGTAAACACCATCAAAGCCTGGATAAGCGTACTGGAAGCCAGTTATATTGTTTTATCGCTAAAGCCACACCACGAAAATTTTGCTAAAAGATTAGTACAGCAGCCTAAAATATATTTTTATGATACCGGCTTGCTTTGTTATTTGCTAGGCATCCAAAACCCTAAACAGGTTGATACGCATTTTGCAAGAGGCGGTATTTTTGAAAATATGGTTATCATCGACCTGCTAAAAAATAAATTAAACAATGCCCAGGAAGGGAGCCTGTTTTTTTGGCGGGATAAGCATGGCAAGGAAATAGATTGTATCATCGAATCTGCCGGCAATTTATATCCTATAGAAATAAAAAGCAGCCTAACCAAATCGCTTCACTTTTTTAGCGAACTGAATTACTATAAAGAACTTGCAAAAAATAAAAGCAAAAAAAGCTTTGTGGTATACGGCGGCAAAGAAATAGTGGAAACAAAAGATGGGGCTATGTTGCCTTGGAATGATATGGGCGCATTGTATAAAATATAATAAAATAGATAATTCCTTTATAAGAACTTGGACAAACATGCAATTCAATTGCAAATTTGTCCAACTTCTTTACCTTATAAAAATAACTGGCAACATATTACACCTAATTTATCAGCCAGCTTTATCAACAGTTACTGCGGTACCATAAGCCAGTACCTCCGTTATTCCCTGCATAACTTCGTTGGCATCGTAGCGCATGTTGATGATGGCATTAGCACCTTCTTTCATTGGCATGCTGCAACATTAACTGGTAGGCTTCTTCCCTGGCCTTTTCGCATAGCTCCACATAAATTGATAGCTTGCCGCCAAATAAAGATTGTACGCCGCCACCAATATTGCCCAGCAAGATCCTGCTTCTTACCGTTATGCCCCTTACTATGCCAAGGTGTTTAATTATGCGGTATCCATGCAGGTTATTGGCCGTGGTTATTAATTGCTCGTCTATTATAATAAAAATTTTCTTAAAGATATAAATGATTTTAACAGATTTTTTTTTGATTCAACATTCCGGCTAAATTTTTGTAAGTGCAATGTTCGTATTTTCGCTAAGTGCAGCTGGCGCAATATTGGCAGGTTTAAGCAATATTTATTTTATCAAAAAAAAAGGTAAAAAAATATTGCTTCATAATTTTATTAAATATTTACTATAAATACCCGGGCGATAAGCTTTGGGACAACTTTTTTTTATGCAACAAACAGCCGAAGACATACGTTTGCTGAACGACAAGATAAATGATGCAGCAGGTTTTGTTACCCGTATAAACGATGAGCTTAGTAAAGTAATTGTTGGCCAGCATGGCATGATAGAACGCCTTATGATAGGGCTTTTAAGCAATGGGCATGTGTTGCTGGAAGGCGTGCCTGGGCTAGCAAAAACGCTGGCCATCAAATCGCTGGCACAAACTATAAAGGCAAATTTTAGCCGGATACAGTTTACGCCAGACCTGTTGCCTGCAGATGTGGTAGGAACCATGATATATAACCAGGGCAAGAATGAGTTTTACGTTCGCAAAGGGCCCATCTTTTCTAATTTTATTTTGGCAGACGAAATTAACCGTGCCCCCGCAAAAGTGCAAAGCGCTTTGCTGGAAGCTATGCAGGAGCGCCAGGTAACTATCGGCGATACCACTTATAAATTGGATGAGCCATTTCTGGTATTGGCTACTCAAAACCCAATTGAGCAAGAAGGTACTTACCCATTGCCAGAAGCACAAGTGGATAGGTTTATGCTGAAAGTAGTAATTGATTACCCCAGCAAAACAGATGAGCAATTAATTATACGCCAAAACACCCAGGGGCTTACCTTTCCGCCTATTAACCCTGTTGCTTCTACCAGCGAAATATTAACCGCTAAATCTTTGGTGAGGCAAGTATATGTAGATGAAAAAGTAGAAAATTATATCTTAGATATCGTGTTTGCAACAAGGTATCCTGATAAATACAACCTCTCCAAACTAAAGCCGCTGATAAGTTTTGGAGGTTCGCCAAGGGCAAGCATTAATTTAGCTTTAGCTGCAAAAGCTTACGCCTTTTTAAATAAAAGAGGTTATGTAATACCCGAAGATGTACGCAGCATTTGTAAAGATGTATTGCGCCATCGTATTGGCCTAACATATGAAGCCGAAGCGGAAAATGTAAACGCGGAAGATGTAATTAACGAGATATTGAAAACAGTAAATGTTCCATAACAATAATCTCTATCCATCAAAATGTAAAGTAGGCATAATTAACGTGCTCGTTTTATTTACAACTAAATTTGAACCTTGTTTAAAAAGGATAAAAATATAAAGAAGGAAGATATAAAAAACAGCGTTCCGCCGCAGAAACCAGTGCCCTCGTTTGGCGCGCTTACAACGGAAGAAATTCTGCGGAAGGTAAAGGAACTGGAAATTAAAAGCAAGCGCATCACTACCCATTTATTTACCGGCGAATACCATTCTGCTTTTAAAGGAAAAGGCATGCGGTTTAGGGAGGTGCGTGAATATTACGCCGGCGACGATGTGCGATTTATAGATTGGAACGTAAGCGCCAGGTTCAACCATCCTTTTACAAAAGTTTTTGAAGAAGAAAGGGAGCTGACTGTATATTTATTAGTAGATGTAAGTGCCAGTAACATGTTTGGTACTGTACAAAACCGAAAGAAAGATTTAATTACAGAAATTGGCGCTGTACTCACTTTTAGCGCCATTAACAACAACGATAAAGTAGGCGTTATTTTTTTTAGCGATAAAATAGAAAAATATATTGCCCCTAAAAAAGGCAGGCAGCATGCCTTATACATTGTACGCCAATTGCTTACCGCAGAACCTGTTGGCAGGGCTACAAAAATGGAAGAAGCCATCAAATTTTTTAATAAAGCCAGTGGGCAAAAAAGTATTGCTTTTTTAATGAGTGATTTTGTGGATGCAGTATATGAAAACGACTTAAAAGTGATTGGCGGCAGGCATGATGTTATTGGCTTAAAAATTTACGATAAGATGGATATGCAATTGCCGGATGCAGGCCTGCTGCAGATTGAAGATTTAGAAACCGGCAAAAAAAGGTGGATAGACAGCAGCGATAAAATGGTGCAATACAATTACCAGCAGCAGTTTTTAAAACAAAGCGAACAAAGCAAAAATTATTTTAGGAAGGCAGGCGCAGACCTGTTGCACATACGTACAGATGATGATTACGTAAAAATTTTACAAAAGTTTTTTATAAAAAGAAGCTAGTTTTTTAATTGATAATTTATAGTTGATAATGGATAATACAAAAATGCGGAAACTACTATTGACGGTGATGTTGAGCTGTCTCGCATTTTTTTTATCTGTGGCGCAGCCGGTTGTTAAAACTTCTGTTGATAAGGATGAGGTATTAATTGGGCAGCAATTCAACCTTAAAGTGCAGGCAACTTTTGCCGGAGACGATTTTTTTATTAAATGGATAAACGTACCCGATTCGTTACAGCATTTTGAATTGATACAAAAAAGCAAGATAGATTCAACCTTTGCTAACCAGCACTTGAGCGGGCTTTCTCAAACTTTTACTTTTACCAGTTTTGATTCCGGTAAGTGGACGTTGCCAACTTTCAACATTATATTTAATGGAGCAAAAAATGACAGCATTACAAATGTATTTACAGATTCTTTGCCGATGACGGTTTCATTTTCTACAGCTGATACAACGCAAGCCTTAAAAGATATTAAAGCTATCAGGCAAGTTGAAGCTGCCAACCCTATCTGGTATTGGATTGGTGGCACCGTGCTATTGCTACTATTGGGGTTACTAATTTATTGGTTGTTCAAGCGCAATAAAAAAGTTACAAAAATTGAAACGCTGCCATCAAATTTAAGCCCTTACGAAGAAGCTTTGCAACAACTGGAAAACCTCTCGGCTTACAATTTAGCTTTGCCTAAAGAGGTGCTTCAATACCACGTTAAGCTGATAGAAATTTTTAGGTGTTATTTATCCCGTAAGGAAAACAGTGATTACCAAAATAAAACAACCGGCGATATATTGATTGCTTTAAAAGATAATTACCGTAGCAGGGAAGTTATTTCCAAAGCCAGTACGGCACTGCGTTTTAGCGATGCAGTAAAATTTGCCAAGTACACGCCACCAGCAGCAGAAACCATCATTAATAAACAATTAATAAAAGACAGCATCGATATTATCGAATCACCGGTAACAAATAATAAACTATAAATACTTTGTTTTTTAGCTACTTAAATAATATACATTTTTCATCGCCACAGTATTTTTTACTGGGCTTGTTGCTGCCGGTAATGATTGGCTGGTATGTAAAGAAAAATACCAGCAGGCAGGCAAGCTTAAAGGTTTCTTCTTCTAAAAGTTTTGCAGGCTTTACCAGTTGGAAAAGTATGTTGCGGCATGTGCCGTTTATATTGCGTTTGCTAACAGTTGCTTTTATTATTGCCGCTTTGGCGAGGCCGCAAACAAAAACCGATGAGCAACAGGCAGAAGGCGACGGTATTGATATTGTACTGTGCATAGATGTAAGCGGCAGTATGACGGCGCAGGATTTTAGTCCCAACCGTATGGAAGCCGCCAAAAAAGTAGCGCAGGAATTTATTGATAGAAGATTGACCGACCGCATAGCCATCGTAATATTTTCTGGCGAAAGTTTTACGCAGTGCCCACTAACTACAGATAGGGCGGTACTTAAGTCTGCCGTTGAAAATATACGCAATGGTTTGTTGGAAGATGGCACCGCGATTGGCGACGGGCTTTCTACAAGCGTAGACCGGTTGCGTAGCAGTAAATCTAAAAGCAAGGTGGTTATTTTGTTGACCGATGGAGAAAATAATGGCGGGCTGATTGGCCCGCTGAACGCCAAGGAAATTGCCAAAGCGTTTGGTATTAAAGTATATACAATTGGCGTTGGTACGGATGGCTATGCGCCGTTTCCTGTAAAGACAGCGCTGGGCGTGGTTATGCAGCAACAAAAAGTTACTATTGATGAAAAGTTGCTGAAAGCGATTGCCTTTGAAACAGGCGGTAAATATTTTAGGGCAACAGATAATACCAGCCTCAATAATATTTACCAGGAAATTGATGGGCTAGAAAAATCGAAGGTAGAAATATCTACGCTTACACGATATACAGAAAAGTTTTTTCCTTTTGTATTGATGGCATTGGGGTTGTTATTGTTGGAATTTTTACTGAGGTTTACTTTGCTGAAAAAGTTTCCTTAGCTGGTTTACTTGCAAACGGCTACAATTTTAAGGAATTCTTTTTTATAAAGAGGTTTATTGTAGTAACAGGCTGCAGCCTGTTAAGCAGAGTCCACGCAAAAACGAGTTGTTTACAAAATAAGTATACCCAGCTGAACAGGCCGCGGCTTTTTCTACATTAGCAGGCGTTTCCACTCGAATGTGCCCCATACATAGTGGTAAAAGATCCCTGAAAAACAAATGTAGAAGAGTGCGACGCAACAAATGTTCCACATAGCTACTGTATTGGCCGGGCCAACACAAACTTTTAAACCGAAAAGAGGCCAACAAAAAAGCGGAAATAAAAAACAGCATTCCTTATAATAATTAGTGAAATTTGCAGTAATGAAGGCAACAGTTTATAAAAGTACCGGCAGCTGGTACATTGTGCAAGACGAAGATGGTAAAGTGCTGAATGCCCGTATTTTGGGTAAATTTAAAATTGATGGGCTTACCAGCACTAACCCAATCGCTGTTGGTGATATAGTGAAAATTGTGGCTGAAAATGAGCTGGAAGGTTCTGTAACAATTACAGAAATTGATGATCGCCGCAATTATATTACCCGTACTTCGCCGGCCAATAAACATAAGCACCATATCATCGCATCTAATATTGACCAGTCGTTGTTGTTTGCTACTTTGAAAGATCCTAAGACGTCGCAGGGCTTTATCGACAGGTTCCTTATTACATCGGAAGCATACAGGATACCATCTATTATTGTGTTCAATAAATCTGACTTATACGAAGAAAAGGAACTGGAAAAGTTTGTAGAGGTAAGTGCTATTTACGAGGCTATTGGCTACAAAGTAATGGGCATGAGCATTGATAAAAATATTGGTGTGGCAGAAGTAAAAAATTTGCTGAAAGATAAAACCACGTTGCTAAGCGGCCACTCTGGCGTTGGCAAGTCTTCGTTTATAAATACAATTTTTCCCGACCTGCAACTGAAGACGCAGGACGTTAGCGGATGGAGCGGCAAGGGGCTGCACACTACTACGTTTGCAGAGATGTTTAACCTACCTTTTGGGGGCCGCGTTATTGATACGCCAGGCATACGGGAGCTAGGCTTGGTAGATATACCAAAGCAGGAATTATCTCACTACTTTCCAGAAATGCGGGTGCTGATTAACGATTGCCAGTTTAATAATTGCATGCACACAAATGAGCCCGGCTGTGCTGTGAAAGAAGCCGTTGAAGAAGGCACCATCCACATGGACCGCTACATTAGCTACTGCAATATTTTAGATAAGATAGAAGACAAGGCTTATTAATTTAGAATGCCCTGCGCTCTAAAAAATGAGCAATTTCCATTACCGCATTGTTCTCTTGCTGTACATTTTTTATATGCTGGGGAAAAACAGATACACCGTTAAAAACGTTGTAATGCAAGGTTAGCAGATGGTTCTTGTAATGAAAATCCCAGTCTAATGTTTCGCTATCATCTATCTGGTTAAGAAAGCTTACTTGTAGGCCGGTTGTTAAGGTATCTGCAATTTCGTAAAATTTTGATACTCCGCAAGTATCGTCAATAACGGCTTCTGTGTTGCCGAATTTGGTTTTTAAATGATAAAACATGGAAAGGGGATTTTTGTGGTTAAGTTTTTATTGCCAGAAGACTTTACTTCTACGCATAATTATTATTAGGATATTCTTTATATGCTTTAATTAAAAACTTTTTCTGCCACCCTTATACTTGAGTTTGCTACTAGCTTTCATAGCTTTGTCGTCATCACCTAGCAATTTTTCTGCACCAACATTCCTGCCGTTTGATGGGCAGCCATATTTATCTTTTCCTTTAAAAATAAAGCAACTGGTAGCGTTCAACAAGTATAATAAACAAATTGCAGCAAGTAAATTTTTTCTCATAATAGTTGTATAAGTAGCTTGCTAAGGCGGTTAAAAAACTCATAACATATAACTTATTTGAACCATCCGCTGTACATCAAATAATTATTAGCTATCCTGTTTATTTCGCCGTTTATCAAATCCTGGCTAATATCTTTAACTTTTTTTGCAGGCACGCCAGCGTAAATACACCCAGGTTCAATAATCGTATTTTCAAGCACTACGGCACCCGCGGCAATAATGCAATTGCTGCCTACCTGCACATTATCCATCACTATTGATCCCATGCCAATCAGCACATTGTCTGCTATAACGCATCCATGTACAATTGCATTGTGTCCGATGCTAACATTATTTCCGATGATAGCCTTTGTCTTCTCGTACGTGCAATGGATTACAGCCCCATCCTGCACATTTACTTTGTTGCCCATGCGGATGCTATTAACGTCGCCACGGATTACGGCATTGAACCACACGCTGCAATCATCGCCCATAATCACATCGCCAACAATAGTGGCATTAGGGGCAATGAAACAATTTTGGCCCATTACTGGCAGCACGCCTTTTACTGGTAATATTACTGGCATAAAGTTTTAATTAAGATGATGATTTAATAAACTAACTGTAGGTATCTGTAAACAACAATCCGTGCAATCACACAAACTTGTGTTTACCTTTCATATCGCCTTTGCTCCTTTGCGTGTTTGCGTGAAAATTACTCCATGAAAATACGAATATCAAACTTCTTTGTCGAAATTTGCAGTGTATGACGCAACGGCAATTATTTTTAAACCACGTAGGGCAAACATCAGAAGCACCATTAGCGCTTGAAATTGTAAAAGCAAAGGGCAGCACCTTGTGGGACGTGGATGGCAAAGCATACATAGATTTAATTGCCGGCATTAGTGTTTGCAACGTAGGGCATTGCCACCCAAAAGTAATAGCCGCTATAAAAAAACAGGTAGATGAATACATGCACATAATGGTTTATGGCGAGTTGGTAGAAGGCCCGCAAGTAGCCTATGCAAAGTGTTTGACAGAACTTTTGCCATCAACGCTTGACGCGGTTTTTTACACGGCCAGCGGCAGCGAAGCCACAGAAGGCGCTATGAAACTAGCCAAAAGATTTACAGGCCGTACGCAGATTATCTCCTTCAAAAACTCTTATCATGGCAGTACACAAGGGTCGCTGAGTATTATGGGCGATGAGTATTGGCGCAATGCCTTCAGGCCATTATTGCCCGATACCATGCAGCTGGATTATAACTCTTTTGAAGCACTGGAAAACATTACTGAACGTACCGCCTGCGTAGTTGCAGAAACCATACAGGCGGAAGCCGGCGTGCTGGTGCCGCAAAATGGATGGCTAACAGCCTTGCGTACACGCTGCTCGCAAACGGGCACGTTGCTGGTATTAGATGAAATTCAATGTGCCTTTGGCCGTAACGGTACGTTGTTTGCTTTTGAACAATTTAATGTTGTGCCCGATATATTATTACTAGGCAAAGCCTTTGGCGGCGGCATGCCCTTAGGTGCTTTTATAGCCAATAAAAATATTGTAGATACCTTAACGCACAACCCGGTATTAGGGCATATCAATACCTTTGGCGGGCACCCTGTAAGCTGCGCTGCTGGCTTAGCTGCGCTAAATGTTTTGTTGCAGGAAGGCTTGATGGATACTGTAAAACAAAAAGAACAATTATTTTTATCGCTGCTAAAACATCCATCTATAAAAGCGGTACGGAGCCGCGGTTTAATGCTGGCTGTAGAATTTGACAGTTTTGCCACCAACAAAAAAGTAATAGATGCATTGATTGAGCAAGGCGTGTTCACCGATTGGTTTTTGTTTGCTGCTAACTGTTTACGGATAGTACCGCCGCTGGTTATTACCGAAGACGAGATAAGGTTGGCATGTAAAAAAATAACCGAAGTATTAAGTAGTATGTAAAAAGTGATAGTAGTAAGCCTTTTTATTTTTAAAAGATAAAAAAACCCTTGCGCTTACAAACAATGATTTGTTTATAAACACAAGGGTTTAAAGTATTTAGCCTGCCTTAAAATTACGGAGTAGTTTCTGTACCTGTAGAGTTTTCGGTAGAATCATTACGGTTTTTATAATCTACTTTTCTGTATGCCCATCCAAAAATTAATGGAAATACCCACAAAGAAAATACCATCGCACATAATATGCCCCCAATTACAACCCTTGCTAAAGGCCTTGAACTTTCGGAACCGATGCCATGGGAAATTGCGGCGGGGAATAAACCAATAGCGGCCATCATAGCAGTCATCATTACAGGGCGTATGCGGGAATTAACGCCGAGTTTTATCGAATTATACAGGGACCCTTTTTGCCCTTTTATCTTA
>JANXVN010000121.1 GCA_025351645.1 Ferruginibacter sp. | reverse complement strand
CATACTATCTGGCAGCATCGTTAATAAATTCATATTTGCAGATAGAATTATAAATCAATAAATATAAAGCCTGTTCTGGATTTTAATGGATTCGTTTAACTATCTGACACAAAATGCAACCATATACTACCTGCCTTGGTGCACTTCCTGGTAAGTGAGTAGTAATGCAAAACATTTTTAAAAAAAATATAAACCTGGTGTAATAGTGTTGATGTATTTTTATTTGTGGCAGTATATTTAACTGATGTAGTTTAGTTGTATCTTAAAAAAAGTTACCTTAAGCCCGAAAATTTAATTTTTCGTTTACGGTTAAGCCTTCAAAAAGCAGTAAACAACAATTTTTGCGAGGTTACTTTAAGCCAAATTCTATAAAACGATTAACATATGAAACGCAGCCTTACCAACCGTAGCTATTTACGGCATGCTTCTATTATTTTTTATTTGTTATTTATGCTTGTACTTAACAAAGCTGTAGCCCAGCAACCTGTTGGTATTTTTGATGGGCATGCCGATATCGGGCACCCGCAAATAGCTGGCAATGCCAGTTACGATATTTTAACACAAACCTATAACCTTGCAGGTGCCGGCTCTAACATCTGGTTTAACAGGGATGAATTTCATTTTTTGTATAAGGCTATAAGCGGTGATTTTATACTTACTGCAGACTTTGAATTTACCGGCGACACTGCACATGCTGCCGGGCATAGAAAAATTGGATGGATGATAAGGGAATCGCTGGATGAAGGTGCAGCAAGCATGAACGCATGCAAGCATATTGACGGGCTTACTGTGTTGCAATGGAGGCCTTACCGCGGTATGTTTATGCGTGACCCGGAAGATGAATTGTTTTACGCTAAAAAAGGAGGGCAAACAATCCAGCTGCAACGTATCGGTAAACTTATAACCATGAAAATTGCGCATCCCGGCGAACCCCTACAACTAGTAGGCTCTCATGTTATGGAGGATATGAAAGATGAAGTATTAGCCGGCCTATTTATCCTGTCTCATGATTCCAGCCAGCTTGCGCATGCGAAAATTTGGAACGTCCGTATTGATAAACCTGTATTTCATCCCTATACATCCAACCCGCATGTAGTTGCAACGCCAAGCCATGATGTTTTTGGTAGCCGGTTGGAGATACTGGATATACTGGATGGAAAGCGCAAAGTTATCCATGAAAGTAAAGGGACATTTGAAGCGCCTAACTGGATGCCGGATGGAAAAAAATTGTTATTTAATGAAGGAGGTTCTTTGTACACGATACCTATAGAAGGAGGTATCCCCGAAAAACTTTATACAGGTTCAATAAACAATTGTAATAATGACCATTTAATTTCATTTGATGGAAAAATGATCGCCATCAGTAGTAATATAAATAAGCTTGCCGGTGGGGGCTCTACCGTATATACGCTGCCTTTAACCGGGGGTGAGCCTCGTTTAATTACGGAACAAACCCCATCTTACCTACATGGCTGGAACCCTAATGGAAAAGAACTAGCTATAGTAGCAAAGCGCAATGGCGGCAGTGTATATAACCTTTATAAAGTAGCGTTAAAAGATGGTAAAGAAACAGCCATTACAATCAATACAGTAGGGCATGTGGACGGCCCTGAATATTCACCGGACGGAAAATTTATTTATTACAATGCTAATGTTTCCGGCACAATGCAGGTATGGAGGATGAAGCCTGATGGAACAGCAAAAGAGCAACTGACGTTTGATGAATACAACAATTGGTTCCCGCATATTTCGCCCGATGGAAATTGGATGGCCTTTATTTCTTTTTCGCCTGATATAGATCCTGATAGCCACCCATCTTACAAAGAAGTTACCCTTCGTTTGATGAAGCTAACTTCGCCAGGCGCGCCTAAAGTAATTGCCTATTTGTTTGGCGGGCAGGGAACGCTTAACGTAAATAGCTGGTCGCCTGATAGCAAACACATCGCTTTTGTAAGCAACTCTGAAAAATAAAATTGAAGCGTACCTATCGGTAGGATGCTGTGCAGGTTTATTATTTTATCAGCTACAAAGCAATACATTTTGTGGTGTAGCTATTAACTAACCAATTTATGTTACTGCACACAATAATCGTAGTTTTAAAGATGTACAATTAAGTTTGCATGAGCAGTGCGTGTTATACAATGCAATAAATTATAAGCCTTCACCATATTTTTTTAAAAGATTATTTTATCTTGGATGCCCATAATAATTTGGCTGGATGGCTTACATGCAAGTTGGTAGGCCACTAATAAAGCAGGGAATTGGATACTGCCGGGAGTTAAAAAAACAGCGATATCCAACACTTATTTGAAAAGCATGCTGTAAATTTGTTTTAACGATGCACCAAACATTTACTATCATCCGAATTTGATAATTGCTACTTTGAAAAAAATACTTCTTACATTTTGCGGTTTCATTTTGTGCGTGGCTGTTGTAGCGCAGAAAAAAAATGCTTCTTTTAAATTGCATATTAATAGCACTGCCGAAGTTATTAATATTGACGGCATAGCAGATGAACTGTTATGGAAAAATGCTGAAGTAGCCCATAGGTTTTATATGGTTACACCGATGGATACCAGCATGGCCAAAGTAAAAACAGAAGTATCAATGGCGTATGATAAAAACAACTTGTATTTGTTAGCCATTTGCTACAAGCTTTTGCCAGGCCCAGAAATGGTAGAATCCTTACGGCGTGACTTTACTTTTCAAAAAAATGACAATTTTATTATGTTCCTGGATACTTTTGAAGACCAGACAAATGGCTTTGCATTTGGGGCAAATGCAGCGGGCGCACAATGGGATGGGCTAATTTATGAAGGTGGCAAAGTAGACCTTAACTGGGATAATAAATGGGTATCTGCTGTAAAGGATTACCAGGACCGGTGGGTACTCGAAATGGCTATACCTTTTAAAACCCTCCGGTATAAAAATGGCATTAGTAATTGGGGTATTAATTTTAGCCGCAATGATTTAAAAACAACAGAGAAGTCTAGCTGGGCACCTATACCGAGGCAATTCCCCACCGCTTCCCTTGCGTATACTGGCGTGCTGGCCTGGGATGCGCCGCCGCCCGCACAGGGAGAAAATATTTCCTTGATCCCCTATTTTTTAGCAGGCAATTCTAAAAGCTATTACCCTGCTTTGCCAAGAGATTTTAAAACTCAGGTAGGGCTTGATGCTAAGGTTGCGGTAACTTCTTCGTTGAGCCTCGACCTTACAGTAAACCCGGATTTTTCTCAGGTTGAAGCAGATAAACAAATTACCAACCTTGACCGGTATGAATTATTTTATCCCGAAAGAAGGCAATTTTTTTTGGAAAATGGCGACCAGATAAACAACTTTGGATACCCAGCTTTGCGCCCATTTTTTTCGCGCCGTATTGGGCTTGGCGTGCCCATAAAATATGGTGGCAGGCTAAGTGGCAAGCTTAACCGTAACTGGCGGATAACAGCCATGGATATGCAAACATCGGAGCAGGAAAAAACCAGGTTGCCGGGACAAAATTTTGCGGTAATGGCGTTACAAAAAAAGATATTCTCCCGCTCAAACATTGGGTTGATATTTGTAAATATGCAGTCCAGTAACCAACATCCTGAAAAAGATTCCACACTGCCGGCGTACTCTCTTTATAACCGCAATATCGGTTTAGAGTATAACCTTGCTTCTTCTAATAATTTATGGACGGGCAAACTTTTGGCTTTAAAATCTTTTAACCCAGGTAAAAACGGCAATGATTTTGTACATGCCGGCAACCTTCAATATGCTAGTAAAAGATGGCTTATAAATGGAGCCTATGAATCTACCGGAAAAAACTTTACTGCCGAAGTTGGCTATATACCAAGGAAGGGTTACATCAGGCTTAACCCACAAATTGCCTATACTTTTTTTCCCCGCAAGGGCACCGTATTAACGCACGGGCCGCAGCTAAATATCAGCTACTATTATAACAAACGGTTCAATAAGACTGATTATGAAAATACATTGTCGTACCTGGTTACATTTCGAAATAAAGCTACGCTGGTACCGGTAATTATGGATGATTATGTAAAATTGCTCTTTCGTTTCGACCCGACTAATAGTGGCAAAGATTCTTTAAAAACCGGCTCTGAACATCATTGGAAAACTATTGGGGCCGATTTTATTTCTCAGCCACAAAAACTTTTTACCTATGGTGTTGCCGTGCGCACAGGCGGCTATTATAACAATGGCAACAAGGTTTCACTCAGCGGTAGCCTGGGGTATCGTTTTCAGCCCGTTGTAAACATTACTATTACTGCAACTTATAATAAATTATCGTTGGCTGCGCCATGGAACCAAAATGCCTTTTGGCTCGTTGGCCCTAAGGTAGACCTTACCCTGACTAACAAATTATATTTTACAGCCTATCTCCAATATAATGAGCAACTAAAAAATACCAACCTGAATGCACGGCTGCAATGGCGGTATAAACCCGCATCAGACTTATTTTTAGTGTACACGGATAATTATTTAAACGCTCCTTTTTTTATCCGTAACAGGGTTGTTTCCTTAAAATTTAATTATTGGTGGAATTTGTAATGCCGTTATTTAAACTACGGGTTGTTAGCCCGTTTGGGTTAGGGGCTAACATTTATTTATGAACAAATCCTGCCAAGCTTTTGTAAACAATGCAGCGCATTTTTTATCTTCGTGTTTTATATATTGCCTGCGGAGGCTTTATCTTTAATTTTTATTAGTATGAAACGACGTTTATTTGTCAAAGCATCTTTATTAACTGCTACTATAAATAGCGTGGCCTCCGCTACCAGCGTGGCGGCAAATATTGCGTACAAACAAGAAGATGCCTCTCCGGAATTTTACGAACTTAAGGTGTATGCTTTAAAAGATGGCGTACAGCAAAAATTGGTTGAAGATTATTTTGAACATGCGGCTATACCAGCCCTTAATAGGCTCGGCTGCAAAAATATAGGTGTGTTTACAGAGCTTAAGCCTATTGGGCAAACAAAAATATATGTGCTGGTACCTTTCAAATCTTTACCAGAATTTTTATCTATAAACGATAAATTAACCAGCGACAAAACGTATATCAAAACCGGGATGGCATATCTTAACGCACCAGCATCAGCGCCAGCTTACGAACGGTTTGAAAGTTCATTTTTAAAGGCGTTTGCCCATATGCCTACAATTAAAGTGCCCGCTAAATCAGCCAGGATATTTGAATTAAGGCGGTACGAAAGCGCCAGCGAAAGTGCGGGTAAAAAGAAAATTGAAATGTTTAATACACAAGGAGAAATTGATATTTTTAAAAGGACTGGGCTAGCACCGGTATTTTTTGGCGAAACTATTATTGGCGGCCTAAGGCCCAACCTTACCTACATGTTAACCTTCGATGACATGGCAGCACATGACCGTAATTGGAAATTGTTTGGCAGCGACCCGGAATGGAAAAAGATAAGCAGCATACCTGAGTATGCAGATGCAAAGATTGTTTCGCATATAACCTCTATTTTTCTGGAGCCAGTTTCATTTTCTCAAATTTAAAACTGGCTTATGGCTATTGCGCCAAAGCCTGCAGGCACCAATTTATTTATTGGGTTATTGATGCTGTAAATCCTCATTTTAACTTAGTAATAAAATCAATTCAATATGAGCAAAAATAAAATTGCATTAGTTACAGGCGGTAGCCGTGGCTTAGGTAAAAACATGGCTTTAAGCCTTGCTAAAAAGGGCTTTGATGTAGTGCTAACCTACAACAACAATAAAACAGAAGCAGATAAGGTGGTAGCCGAAATAAAAACAACCGGGCAAGCGGCAGTTACCTTTCAGTTAGATGCAGGCAACATTAAATCGTTCGATGATTTTTTTAAACAAGCAACAGGGTATTTAAAGGAGCATACAGGCAGTACCAACTTTGATTTTTTAATTAATAACGCAGGCACCGGATTGCACGCCAATTTTATGGACACAACCGAGGAGCAGTTTGATACGGCCCTTAACATACATTACAAAGGCGTATTTTTTCTTACTCAAAAAGCTTTGCCTTTTATGAATGATGGCGGCCGTATCATCAATATTTCATCGGGGCTTGCACGTTTTTCTTTTCCAGGCTCTTCGGCCTATGCTTCTATGAAAGGTGCTGTGGAAGTGCTTACAAGGTACCTTGCAAAAGAGTTGGGTTCACGCGGCATTACTGCAAATGTTATTGCCCCAGGTGCTATTGCCACAGATTTTAGTGGCGGCATGGTGAGGGATAATAAAGAACTAAACGCACAAATTTCGAGCATGACGGCTTTAGGCCGTGTTGGCTTAGCAGACGATATTGGTGGGGTAGTAGCATTTTTATGTACAGAAGATGCGAAATGGGTCAATGGGCAACGTATTGAAGTTTCCGGAGGAATGTTACCATAAAATAATTTATCCAGTAATCAAAGCCCGGTAATAGCAAAACTATTACCGGGCTTTATTTTGTATAAAAATTACCCGTTTGAATTTGTATTTGCCCAAAAAATCAATACCCTTTAAAACCACTATTATTAACGCCATGGTTATGGGTAGATTGACGGGAGCCGTTACAAGCTGATAGAATAGCTGTAACTACAACAAGCATCACCAGCATTTTGTAAAAATTATTTTTCATAGTTGATTTTTTAGGTTTGAATTAGTGAGATAAATTTTATAGAGAAATATATGATAGTGAAACGTTTATTTGCAGCCTTTATTGTAACTGGTATGGCAGGCAAAGCGGGTATTAAATAACGCTACAGTTTGTAAAACGCCTAGTGCCTGGCCCAGTCATCCGGCTATAGTTTCAATATCAATTTACCACAACGGTAACAATACTTTTTGCAGGGATAAGTAGCTTATTAAAAATTGTACTGCTCTTTGCCAGGCTTGCAGTTGCACTTGTTGTGTAAGTACTTATTTTTTTGTTGGATAAATTACTTTCCTTATCAGCGCCCACTAGTTTTTCTTCTGTAGATTCATTTACAAAAATAAATACAATGGTACCTTTGCGTGCATCTTTATAGCCAGATGCCAATAATCCTTCTGAAGCAACATCAACATTTATCCTTTGCATGCCAGGCCTTACAAAACGGCTGTAATTGCCCATGGCCCAAAGCATTTTACTATCTGAAAAATTGCCATCGGTTTCGCTTTTATCTATGTATATCAAGCCATCTTTATAGTTATAGGCAGATATAGCCGTCCACCATTGCCAGGCAGCAGCATCGCCCATTGCAAGGTCTTCATACATCACTTTGGCAACATACAAAGCGGCTGTCATCCCCAGGTCTTTTTTATCGCCGTTTATCTCCCCATTATTATCGCCTAAAATGCAATATTCAGATTGCCAGTATTCAAGGCTATTTATTTTAGCAATGCTATCTTTAACCTGTTTTCTCAAAGCTATGCCAGCAGTAAAAGGAGAAGTAGTAAAGTAGCTGTGTGAAGCAATTGCCCGGGCAACGTTAGGCAGGTTGCCAACAAAATAAGCCGATGCCGGATTAAAAAAATCATGTATTTGTGCGTCCTTATTTTTTTTGCCGCGGGCAGTCAATAAATACTTAAGGTCGCCACTTTCGGCAATTAATAATTTTGTATCTAGCTTGTTTTGCTGAAAGCATTTGCTGAATACTTTTACAAGTGCGCTAATTTCCTGGTTGGTATACGGGCATCCTTCCTGGCCGCCATCGCTCCAATCCCACTGAGGCTCATTAAACGGGCTGATATAATTTAAGGGGATGCCGGTAGCGCTTTTAATTTCCTTGATGGCATTAGCCGTATACTCGGCAAAAGCCTTGTAATTATTGCTGTCGATATTGCCCTGGCCTTTACTGGCGAATGCTTTGCCGTTTTTTGTAAGCTGTACTGGCGGGCTATTAAAAAACCCAAGAAATTGTTGTACGCCTCTTTTTTTAGCTGCTGATAAAAACCAGTTTTGCGCCTGTACTTTTTTGCTTTCTACGCCTTGCCTGTTGGTGGTTGATGCTGCCCTGCGCCATTCGTCTTTAATGCCGCTTTCGCTGCCTTGCTCCGCACTGCCTGCACCAAGGTTATAGCGCCATAAGCTTAACCCAATACCTTTAGGGTTGCCATTGGCAAGGGTATCCATGCTAAAAAGCCAGTCTGCCAAAGCATTCTTTTTTTCACTGGGCCAGTTGCCAACAAATTGTGCTGCCCAAGCATCCGAGGCAGCAAAGTTACGAATGGTTTGATGGGTGTTGTTAGCATTTATACGTACTTCAATAAGCGTATCAATGGGCTGCTGAGCTGATACTGCATAAAATGCAAGCACTATACAAATACAAAAATAAAAGCGTTTAGTTAGTATCATTTTTTTATGTATAATTTTTAAAGGCATTATCGTTTTACAGCATTTATGGTACAAGGCTGTTTGCTTATCAAGCTACATTATTATCCTATTATTATTTAATATTCTTTTGCTGCCATTCAATTTTAGCAGATATCGTTTTTAGTAATTGTACCCACAGCTTCTTGTGATGCTTGTCTATATTCCGCTTGTATTAGTTTTATAAATACATAAATTAAATAAACAAGTTTCATTTTATCAAACAAATAAAGGGAACATAAAAAGCCAGGTATCTTCATTTGCACTAAAATCAACCTGCTGTAAAACTTCTTTCTTTCCACATGCTTAACATTCAGGCAATATTAAGGTAACATTAAAAAGATGTTAGGGTAATCATTACATAACAACGCTGTAACATTCTGATAACAATGTAGTAAGATTTTTGCGCATCAAAATTAGGATACAGTATTTCGCACTTATCAAAATTAAAAAATGTTTATGAAGAAAAAAGTTTTAATCATGGCAAAAGCAGTATTGTTATGCTTAACAGTATTGTTGCTAAACCATACCGCATTTGCGCAAAAGTTAACTATAAAAGGCAAGGTGGTAGATGAGTCCACACAAAGGGCACTGCCTGGCGCAAGCATCTCAATAGGTAATACCGGCAAGGGTATTAGCACTAACGCCGAAGGCGAATTTACTATTGTGGCAGATGATGGAAAAGATATACGGACGAGCTTTGTAGGTTACCAAACAGCTACAACAAAAATTAGCGGAGACGGTTATCTTACTATCTCCTTAAAAGTAAGCACCGACCAAATATCTGAAGTGGTGGTTACCGCATTAGGCATTAAAAAAGAAGTAAAACGTTTAGGATATGCAACCACGTTAATAAAGGGGGATGAGCTTACAAAAGCAAGGGACGTTAATCCGCTTCAATCTTTAACAGGCAAAGTAGCTGGCTTAACTATTGGGGCATCGGCAGAAATGCTGGCTCGCCCGCAAGTTGTTTTACGAGGCAGCACAGACCTTTTATTTGTAGTAGATGGCGTACCTATCAACTCCGATACCTGGAATGTAAGTGCAGACGATATTGAAAGCTATAATGTTTTAAAGGGTGCAAACGCCGCTGCTTTATACGGCTTTAGGGGCATCAATGGTGCAATCATTATAACTACCAAGCGTGGCTCTAAAGATAAAAAAGGCTGGCAGGTAGATTTTAACAGCAGCGATATGTTTGAAACAAGTTTTCTTACCGTACCAAAAAGCCAAACGGAATATGGCCGCGGCACAAACTTTTTATACCAGTACGCCAAGTCTTATAAAGCCGGCCCAGCAGGCCTTAACGGAGTGGGCACTTTTGGAGGTGTAGATGTTTTGTACGATAATACACAACGCTTACAAGAATATGGGCCACGTTTTGAAGGGCAGTTAATTAAACAATATGATAGTCCTTATGACCCTGTAACTGGTGTAAGGACGCCCACCCCATGGTTAGCTCGTGGAAAGAAAAATTTTGAAAACTTTATGGAGACAGGCTTATTGTCTACCAATAATGTTTCGATGTCTACCAGTAACGCAAAGTATGATATCAGGATGTCTTATTCCCATACTTACCAAAAAGGCATGGCACCTAACACAAAATTCAACCAGGATAACCTGAACCTTAACACCGGGTATAACCTTACAGACAAGCTGCGTGTAGAAGGCAACCTTAACCTTAATATACAATACTCGCCTAACATACCTGATGCATCTTACGGGCCTAACAGTTACGTTTACATGTTTAAGGTTTATGGTTCTTCAGATTACGACATCAATGACTTAAAGAATGTTTATAAAGGGCCACAAGGCGTAAAAAACCTTACCCAATATGCACCGGAATATGGCCGTGAAAATAGTGCCGAATTTATTGCACAAAAATGGTTGAGGACGCATAATAAGACAGATGTGTATGGTTACCTGAAGCTTAACTATAAAGTGAACGACAACCTGAGCATGAGCATCCGTTCGCAGATAACAACCTGGAACCAGCGCCGTACAGAAATAGTGCCCGCCTCTACTAACCTTAACCAATACCTGCCGTGGTATTACTTTGGCTGGTATGGCGATTTTAGGGTAGACCAGCGTAACCTTATCGAAAATAACTCCGACTTTTTGTTAAGTTATAATAATAATTTTGGTAAATGGAACGTAAGCGCCAATGCCGGTGTTAGCGAAAGGTCTTTCAAATATAACTCCAACTATGGTACAACAAAAGGCTTAACATTGCCTAATGTATATGCGCTCTCTAACAGCCTTAACCCTGCGTTGAATTATTCCTATATTGGCAACATGCAGGTATACAGTGCTTACTACAGTGTAGACCTTGGTTACAAAAATTACTTTACAGTTTCCGCCACTGGAAGGGCAGACAAGCTTTCTACCTTGCCCAACGGAAACAATACTTTCTTTTACCCTTCTGTATCGGCAAGCAGTGTGCTCTCTGATTATTTGAAATTGCCAAAAGCAATTTCTTTCCTGAAAGTACGGGCTTCTTATGCTGATGTAAAAGGTGGCCTTACACAATCGACGACACCTTCTGCCTATACCGCTATTACAGGTATAAGCACAGGTTCTTTATTAGGGTATGGTACCGACTTGCAGACATCATACGACGGACCTAGCTATAACAACCAAAATACATACACGCTTGCCAGTTATTATAACGGCACCAATGCGGTAAATTATTCTAACACCATCGCTAACCCGGCACTAAAGCCTTACAACGTACAATCTTACGAAGCAGGCCTGGATATCAGGTTCCTCAAAAACAGGTTTGGGCTGGATGCAACTTATTTTACCAGTACCAATGGGCCGTTGATCTACTCATTGCCAGTAGCATCTTCAACAGGTTATTATGCGCAAAATGTAAATGGCATTACTTCTTTAAAGAAAGGTATCGAGCTTCAGTTAAACGCATCTCCATTCAGAAATTCAAAAGGATTTTCATGGGATGTAAATATCAACTGGTCTACTTATAAAGAAACCCTAAAAGCTATTTACGGTGATGAAAAAACTTTAGCACTCAATAACCACAACTATTCAATTGGCGACAGGCTGGATAATTATTACAGCACTAAATTTGTAAGGGACCAAAGCGGAAATATTGTTTATGGAAACAATGCTGCTACTGGCCAAACCGGTACGCCACTTCCAGTACCGAGTTCTAGCATTAACGACCGTGGTTTGATAGGGCATCTAAATCCTGATTTTACTTTTGGTATCACTAATAAATTTTCTTACAAAAATGTAAGCCTTAGTTTTCAGTTTGATGGGCGTATAGGCGGTAAAATTTATGATAGGGTACTTTACCAATCTAACAACGCAGGCACCTCTTACGAAAGTGCTTCCGGTGCATTTGGCGTAGCCCGCCTTGCCGAATGGAACAGCACTAAAGGTGGGTCTGTTGCTGCAACTCCTGCTTATGTAGGCCAAGGCGTAGTAATAACAAGCGGAACGCCAATTTATGCAGGCGGACAAATTACTAACTATAAAGACTTAACATTTGCACCTAACACTAAAGCGGTAACTGTACAAAACTATTTATCAAGTGGTATTGGAGGCAATTTTGATGAGTATTATTTTGTAAGCCGTTCTTTTGCAAAGCTTAGGGATGTAACCTTAAGTTATAGCTTGCCATTAAAGAACAGCTATTTTAAAAGTGCCACGTTTTCTTTGATAGGCAGGAACCTTTTATACTTTGCAGCACGTAAAGATTTTGACATCGAACAATATGCATCTGGCTTTAATGTGGCAGATAGGACGGTAGGCGGCACCAACCCCGATTTGCAAAGTGCCACTGCACGCAGGTTTGGCTTCAATGTTAACATAGCTTTTTAAATAACACTATCAAATTTAATTATTTTTTATGAAGAAGATATTTTCACCTACTATATCACTGGCAATGGCAATGATTGTTATTGCCACAGCAGGTTGCCAAAAGGGCGACCTGCTATCTAACCCCAATGCGGCTTCGGAAAGCAGTACCGTACCCGTGTCCCTTATACTTAACCACATCACCTATAGCATGTATGTTGGTGGTGGCGTTACAGATAACCGCCCAAGTGCGGTAAATGAAATAGCATGGGATTTGCCTTTTATCTGGAGCCAGTACCACATTTCAAACTATCAGTATTACAGGGGCAATAATTTTTATAATTGGTCAAATTCTGCTACCGAATACGATATGCTGAAATATGCCGTCCTTATGGAAAAACAAGCGAATACACAATACGGTGCAACACCTAATGTGTACAGTGCGTTGTCTAAGTTTTTTAAAGCCTATAGTTTTATATGGCTTACACAAAGAGTGGGAGATATACCAACTACAGAGGCGGGAAATGTTGCCAACCTTACACCTAGTTACAATAGCCAGCATGACGTTTATAAAATAAGCCTTGCATTACTAGATACAGCCAATACCTTAATGAATAACCTTGGTGCTGCAAACGCTAATACGCTTGTTGCGGGTGATATTTATGGATTAACAAACTTGCAATGGCAAAAAGTTATCAATACATACAAACTGCGTGTATTGATAAGCCTTAGCAAAAGAGCCGTAGATAATGCAGACCTTAACATACCGCAGCAGTTTGCTACTATATTTAATACCCCCGCAACATACCCTGTTTTAGCTGCTAATACTGACAATGTGAAGTTTGTTTACAACGATGCCTTTAACCGTTACCCTATATGGTCTCGTGGCTGGAACCCTTACAACAGTTATTCTAACATTGGCAAAACTTTTCTTGATATCACTACTGCCACTAACGACCCCAGGACCTTTATAGCAGCAACACCTGCACCCATACAACTTACTACTGGCGGAAAAACTATTAATGACTTTACAGCATATGTTGGTGCAGACATTAATTTAGACCTTGCCACCCTAAACACTAATTCTTTAAATGGCCAATATTCATTTGCTAATTATTCGAGGTATTATGCTTCTTCATTTGGTGCCAACGCAGAACCTTACATTATAATTGGATATCCTGAGTTATGCTTCAATATTGCAGAAGCCATCAACCTTGGATGGGTTACGGGTGCAAGCGCCGCTACCTGGTACAATAATGGTATAAAAGCTTCCCTATCCGCGTATGGCCTAACACAAGGGCAATCGTTTACAATAGGCGATGCAAGCGGTGCCAAACTAGGTACCGTCGCTATCGATATCAATGCATTTCTTGCAAACCCTACAGTTGTTTATAAAGGCGATAATACCAATGGAAGGGCACAGATATTAACGCAGAAATATGTTGCTTTTTTCGAAAATTCTGGATGGGAAGCTTTCTACAACTGGCGCCGTACAGGCGTTCCAGCTTTTTCGCAAGGCGGTAGCGGGATAGGTACTTCTACAGGCCTTATACCAAGGCGTTGGCAATACCCGCAAGATGAAATTAATTATAATGGAACTAATTATACAAAAGCTATAACCACTCAATTTGCAGGTAAGGACGACCTTACTAAAGATACTTGGCTTACTAAATAACCCAACTGTTTATTTCGCTTAGGCAAGCCTATATATTTAGGCTTGCCTAAACTTTTTTAGCATACACCTGGCACACGCCCTGCCCAGCACAGCCCAGCCTCCCACTCTCCGAAAGAGGGGTTCTTGTAGCATTTGGATTTAATAACTTTTATTATTTTGCAGCGTTATGTATTTGAATTTATAAAGGCCCTAAAATACGCAGGGTCAAGAACCCCTCCTTTGGAAGGCAGGCTGGCTGGGCAGGCAGTTTTTTTTGCCAGGCTAATACAGCAACTTTGTGGAGCTGCGGTGGCGTCGCACGTTTGAACTTCAGTTCTTTTTGGTACGCTTCCTCAATTCGCTACCGTATACGCTTATAGGTAGTAGTGCACTAAAAATAAAGTTTACACCTTTTAAAAAGGTGTAAACTTTATTTTTTATTGGCATTCAAATTCAACCAAAAATATAAAAAATGAAAAAAATATTAACCCTCTTTTTACTGTTGCCAGCCTTTGCAATAGCACAGGTAACTGACAGTACACAACGCCAAATAAAATTACAGGGCGCCACTAACGTGCGAGACCTTGGTGGCTATAAAACCAAAGATGGGCACCATGTAAAATGGGATAAGATTTATCGCAGTGCAGACATCAGTAAACTTTCACCAGCCGACATGGACACGTTGCAACAAAGGAGTATTGCCTATGTGGTAGATTTCCGTGGCACTAAAGAAGCACAAGCCGCACCGGATAAATTGACTGCCAATACAGATTATATACTATGCCCCGCAGGCAGCGAACAAAACATGGCCGATTGGATGAAGAAGCTTGCCACCCTTCAATCTGGCGGCGATTCTATGATGATAGATTTTTATGGAAACACAGAATTTTTAGCTGCCCGCTACAAGCCTTTCTTTGAAAAATTATTGGCAGTGCCAAATAATAAAGCGCTACTGTTTCATTGCACCGCCGGTAAAGACCGCACAGGTATTGGTGCCGCATTATTGTTATATGCGCTTAGCGTGCCTTACGAAACCATCATGGACGATTATCTGGCATCAAACGTTTACCGCAAGGCAAGCAACGAAAAAATGGTAGCACAAATGGTACAAGCCCACATGAATGAACAGGTAGCAAAAGATATATCATCTGTGAGGAAAGAATATTTAGCAGCAACATTTGCAGCCATCAACAAACAATACGGCTCAGTAGATAATTTTTTAAATGGGCCTGTTGGCTTAGATGAAAGCAAGGTTAAATTATTAAAGAAAAAGTTTTTGGATTAATTTTTTCTTTAAGATTAAAAGTAAAGGCTGCCTCAATATACCAGGCAGCCTTTACTTTTAAAGCTATTGTTATCCTGCAACCGGAAGCTGTATGGGTTACACGGTTTTGTCAATTATCGGCAATAGTTCCATCAGGTTATCTATGGTAAAATCCGGGTTGGCAGATTGTAATTGCGCCAATGTATGCGCCCCTGTTGTAATGCCGATATTATAATGGCAGCCAGCATTTTTGCCTTCTTCGATATCAATGATAGAGTCGCCTACTTTTATTACTTCGTTGCCATCGGTAATGCCAAATTGTTCCATGGCCAGTAATATCATATCTGGCTGCGGGCGGTTATTAGTTACATCCGTGGCCGTAATAAGCCCATCGTATTCAACGCCCTTTTGCCATTTTAATTTATCGATAAGCGATTGTGCCGTCTCTACATTATAACCAGTGTTTAATATTACAAGTATGTTTCTTTTTTTAAGTTCTTTAAAAAGATCCGCCGCATTATCTTGGGGCAAAATTTCCAGCGTATCGTAAGCGGTTGCCAATTGCCCAATAAAATTCTGGTATATTTTATTGGCAAGCCCGTCATCTTCTGTTTTGCCAAATACCTGTAAAATACTTTTTATGGCCTGCAATTTTTCTTTGCCTGCGCCTTGTTCCAAAACCTCATCTAACGAAAAATTGAAGCCAGCTTCGTTTATAGCTTTGCGTAATGTTTTGTACACTACATTATCTTCATTTACCGTGGTGCCGGCCATGTCAAAAACAACCATCTTTATCATGCTATCTATTTTTATTTTGTGTGATAATATTTTATTTAATTGCCGCAGATTCGCAGATTAAATACTGCTATCTTTTCTGTTTATTTGATATTGCTAATAAATTTTGCCGCAGCCTGTCGAAGGCTAATTTGCGAATTTGCGGCAAAAAAACACCCTGCAGGGCTTAATTACTTTATCCACTTATTTTTATGCCAACCCTAACAGGCTTGCTGCTGCTGGCAAAAGCAAAGGCATCTGTAATTTCATCCAGCGGATATTCTTTTTCTATCAATGCTTCAAAAGGATACTTTAAATAATTGTTTTCTATAAAAATAGTGGCTTTTAAAAAATCCTGGTAATTATAATTATGCAGCCCGCGTACCTGTAGTACTTTGCGTACTATTTTTTGGGCATCTACCTGTACCGGCTTATCAGGAAACACGGCACCTATCCAAACAGCAATGCCACCAATGGCTAAACTATCAATGCCGGCTTTCATGGCTTGCGGGCTGCCTGTCATATCAAATACAACATCCGCATCCTGCCATGGAAAAGGCGTGCCATCTTCCGGAAAAGCATACACTTGGCTTGCGCCAAATTTTTCTCCCCAAACCAAACGGCTGGTATCAGTATCTATCAGCCCTATCCTTGTAGCGCCAGCTTCTTTACACATGGCTACGCAAGACAAACCTAATAGCCCTGCGCCATATATTAATACTTTTTTGCCGGTTAAATCTCCGCTAACCCTTAATGCGCCCATAACGGTGGAGTGCGCACAACTAATTGTAGCAGCTACTTTAACGGGTATTGAAGTAGGTATTTTTATAAAAGCGGTATTGGCCAGCAACACACAGTAATCTGCAAGCCCGCCATTAAATACATCATCGCCCTGTGCCAATGCATGCCCGTATTTAAAAAGATGCTCACTTTTCTGCGGCATGTCTTCCCTTGGTGCCGCAATATTTTCCGGCACGGCAAAAATAGACCAGGTTACCCGGTCGCCTATTTGGATGGTTTCCCCACGAAGGTCTTTACCGGAATGTGCCGGGCCTATCCATAAAATGTCGCCTACTATCTCGTGCCCCAAAACTACCTGCGCCGGTTCTGTACGCCTGCCGCAGTACGTATGTATGTCGCTGCCACAAAGGGTTGTATATAAGTTGCGTATCAATATTTCACCAGCTTTTATAAAAGGTACCTGTCTCGATATAAATTCAAAGGGCTGCCCCGCACCATTAAATATAGCTGCTTTGCCGGGGGGAAAGTTGGGTAATAGGTTGTTCATTCTTTTTTAATTTTATTTTAAAATACCAATTGCAATATAAAATGATAAGGCCCCCCAATACGCCGAGGTAAATGCAGGTGCGTAAAAAAATGTGTAGGATAGATTCTCCCGGCGGCACTGCATACCTTAAAAACATCAGTATAATATAACCGGTATAACCAACAGCATCTACCAGGTACATTAAAAACCCGATGTTAGCCCGCTCCTTTGTAATGGCAATCAACCGTTCGAATATGGTAGTGTGTATGGCAACGTAAGGTATGTACACACCCAGCCCAACAAGTACCATAAAAGGAAAATTGCCAAGCCCGAAATGAAGCCCGCATACTGCAACTACTAAAATTATAAATCCACCTAAACTGGTCAATAAAGAAAATTGAAATGCTTTATAATGGTTCATGATAAATATGCATAAGCCATTGATTGCTACCACGCCAAACGATACTAATATTTCCGATTGGGTAAACGTAGCCGGTGTTTGCGTATAGCCCAGCCCGCTCCATAATTCAGGGGCAAAGTCTGCACGAATGCTGCGCAACAGCGTGACAAATAAATATACAATGGTGATGCCCGCAAGCCCTGGCGCATATTTTTTAAAAAAATCCCAACGGGCTTCTGCAAGCATTGGCGAACGCTTGCTCCTTAGTGCTACATCTGCGGCTGATGGCGGCGGCACCTGGCTTAGCATTAAAATAAAAATAAGTGAAGGCACCATAAATAATACGCCCGCAAAAAAAGGCATCCAGTTTTCTGTAACGCCGTAATTGAGCAGCATAGTACCTACGGATTTAGATACGCCATCCGATACGATGAAGCTGGCGCAAAGGCCTGCCACTAACAATTCTGTATTTTTTCTGCCTTCTAAAAAGCCCAATATCAAACCAAAAATAACGCCTAATGGCAAGCCGTTTAATAATAAGCAGATGATGTTCCATGGGCGGGGCACAAAGCCAAAAAGCAGCAGCATTAATTCGGCGAAAGATATAAGCCCAAGTATCATCTTTATGCGCTGGTGAGGCTTTATTTCCGATACAATTTTTATGCCTGCCCACTTGGCAATAACATAACCAGTGGTTTGTGCAATGATGAGCAAAAATTTGTAATCGATGCCGAAAAAATATACTTCCGCATAAGTGGCGGCTGTGTATGGCTTACGAAAACCGTACATGCAAAAGTAAGTGCCAAAAGCCGCAATGAGCGCCCAGGCAGGATGTAATGCCAGCTTTTTCAACCCTGTTTTAGGTTTAGCCCTTTCCATGATAATGCTTGTATTTTTCAGTATAAAAGGGAATGGCAATTTTTTTATTGCTATAATTCAATGAAAACCCTTAGCCCATTTTTGCCTTCAAAGTTATTTTTATTTGGGTTACAAGCTACGCCTGTTTAGACAGCAAAGGGTTACCTTAACCTTATGCAATTGTTAAGTAATTGTTTCGGGGAAAAATAATATATAAAGGTGATGGTTAACGGCAGAGAAAAAGATATGCGGATGGCCTTATGCGCAAGGTTTTTTTAAGATAGATATAAAGTACCAAATATAAACTAGGCTTTTGGCACATCAGGTACTGTAGGCTGGGAAACATTTTTTTTTAGAAAGTAAATGGGCAACGGTAAAGCTATTTCGCTAATAGCCCTTTTAATAACGCATCCCATTGTAAGTTAGATAGCCCGGCAAGCGCTCCGGTGGCAATAATACTGTTCCTTAATTTATCTATAACGGTAACATCTTTAGTATTTGGCACTTCGTTCCTGCCGTAATAGTTGGCTTTAATTGTTTGCCCGGTACGTTGTATAATAAAACTTGAAGTGGCATGCCCATTAAAAAAATGTGCGATCCCTTCATCCGGCCCTTCAGGTTTTTTGGCAGCCCTAAGTGTAATACCAAAGCTTTCATCAGCACCCGTAATTATATCTTGTTCTATTTTTTCAACCTTTACCCAATCAAGGCCATTGCCTGCTTTACTGCCAGGGCCAGGTATGTCGATACTTATATAATCTCCGGCAAAAATTTCCCTTTCTTCTTCGCCCATGGTAACAAACAATTCAAAATCGGCACTTAACACTCCGGCTAAGCGTTTCCATACGGCGGGATTCTTCAGCCTTTTGCAGGCACGGTTGTAAATTATCAATGAGGCAATCGCGGTATCCGCAGTTACAGTATGTTCAATATCCAAAGGCTTTCCTGCTACGTTAGCCGGCACAAAAGATGAAGTTGTTTCCATACTATTTTTATTGTTGATGCCTGATTAAAACTATAGTTGAATTTATTGATATCAAATAAAAAAGCTCGTAGCCAAACGGCACTAATTCGCAATCGGCATAGCGTTCTCAGCAGAATCTTTTATTCTTTTCTCTTCTGCCTTTGCACGTTTTTTAAAAAAGCCCCGCAGCAAAAAATTATGTTGCAATGCCTCCATATTCTCATCGAGCTTTTTGGTGCCTGCCTGTAAATTAATCAGCGTATTTTGTACGTTTTCTCCTGCGCCATCATTGTTAAGCAAAACGCCTACAGCGCTTTTACTGCTGTTAAGCCTGGCGGTTGTAGCATTCAAATTTTCAACAACTACATTGGCGCTTTGCGACATATGGCTTAACTGCGCCGCAGTGCTTTTTAAAGAAGCGATAATGGTAGTGTCTGTTGCAATATCATTTAAAAAATAACCTTTGTTATTTAGCTTTTTAGAAAACTCAGATAAGTTGGTTGTTAGTACCTGCGCATTATTGCCTGCCTTATTTAAAGAAGCCATGGCTGCCTGAAGGCTATTGCTTATTGTAGGGTCATTCAATAATTTACCCATGGTCCCCTTACCTTCCGCAAGCGCTTTGCTTACCACTTTTAAGTCGCTGGTAATATCGAGTATGTTTTTATTGTTGCTTTGCAAAGTAGCCATCATCTCTTCGGTGCCAATGCCGTTTTCTACCATTAAAGTATTGCCTTGCTCTACCACGGGCGAAGCGGCGGTGCCACCGTACAACACAATAATTTTGTTGCCTATTAACCCATCGCTACTCAATTTCACTTTGGTATCTTTCCTTATTTTTTGTTTTACATCTTCTTCAATGCCAAAACTAACCTGCACGCCATTTTGCACAAAGCTTACTTTTTTTACCGTCCCTATTTTTACGCCTTCGTACCAAACATTGCTGCCTTTTGCCAGGCCGTTAACATCTACAAAAACGGCATTGGCTGTTAGAGACTTTTTAAATGTCTTGTCTTTACCGCCTATTATAAAAACACCTGCCAATAAAATAGCAATGCCGGCAATAACAAAAACGCCCGTTAGGACCGTGTTTAAACCTTTTGAATTTCTCATGTCTTAATTATGTAAAATTGTATTCATAAAAACTTTTTATCCTTTCATCGTCCGAGTCAAATACTTCCTCAAATGTGCCCTGCTTTTGTACCACGCCATCAAACATCATTACCAGCCGGTCGCCGGTTGTTTTTGCACAAACCAAATCATGCGTAATAATGATGGATGATACGCCAAATTCTTCTTTAATATTTTTTATAAGGGCATTAATTTCAATGCTTGAGATTGGGTCCAGCCCCGCTGTTGGTTCATCATACAACATTATTTCCGGCCTAAGCACCAGCGTCCTCGCAATGCCGATCCTCTTTTTTTGCCCACCAGAAAGCTCTGCCGGATACTGGTCTTTGCTTTTTAAAAGCGACACAGAATTTAATACCGAATCAACCTTTTCATCGACCTCATTTTTGCTAAGGTTTGGAAAATTTCTTTTTAACGGAAAAGCAATATTTTCTCCTACGGTCATGCTATCATACAAGGCACTCATCTGAAAAGAAAAACCGACTTTAAGCCGCAGTTCTTCTAGTTGTTTCCTGTTGATATTCTTTACTTCCTCACCCAATACAATTACCGAGCCTTCATCCTGCGTTAGCAGCCCACAAATAATTTTTATTAAAACAGATTTACCAGTGCCCGACCTTCCCAGCACCACAACATTTTCTCCTCTTGCAACTTCAAGGTCTACGCCCCTTAGCACATGGTTGTCACCAAAAGATTTATATAGCCCTTTAATATCTATTACTATTTCTTTTTCTGTTTGCATATTTAATTTTGTTACCTAAACCAGCCTATGATCTGCACTATCATCAACTCCTCAATAAATATTAAATACATGGATGTTACTACTGCTGCGTTGGCGGCCTTACCCACGCCTTCTGTGCCTCTTATGGCATTAAACCCTTTATAACAGGCAACCATGCTAATAGTAAAACCAAATACTGTCGCTTTAATTACAGCGGCTTTAAAGTCAAGGAAATTTATTTTGTCAAACGCATTGGCAATAAAGGTTGATATGCTGATGTGTTCGTTAGCACTGATGTTAATGTACGAACCCAGTAAGGCAACAAACGAGGTGTACAGCATTAATAAAGGCATCATAAAAACAGATGCCGTAACCCTTGTAAAAACTAAATATTTATATGGTTTTGATGCCGACACATCCATTGCTTCTATCTGCTCTGTTACCTTCATTGCACCAAGTTCTGCGCCAATGCTGGAGCCTACTTTTCCTGCACATATTAATGCGGTAACCAAAGGTGCTAATGCCCTAAAAACTGCTATGCCGATAAGGTTGGGTAACCAGGATGTTGCACCGAAGTCGCTTAGCGAAGGGCGGGATTGCTTTGTAAATACAATGCCAATAATAAAACCCGTAAGTGATATCAATGGTAGCGAATCAACCCCAATTTTATAACACTGCCGTAATATTTCTGAAAATTCGTAAGGCGGTTTAAACAGTTGCGTAAAGTAATCACCCACAAAACGGGCAGCATCTGCAACGCCGGCAAAAAAACTATCTACTTTTTTAGATAGAAAATATTTTTTTTTACTGACAGTATTTATTTGCATTGATTTTTTTGCAGGGTTCTAGTTACAGGTTAATTTGATAATGTTAAAAGTCTTTTTCAAATTCCTTTTTTAAAAAGCATTATTTATACTAATAAAACTAATTAGACAATGCCTGTGCCAAATTAAACTTGCAGTATTTGTTTATGATGGCTAATTAAAAGAAAGGTTTTTTATTTATATCATTAGCATAATGATGAGGCATAACTGTTTGAAACCTACGTTATGTATATTATTTTCCCCATCTTCTTTATAGATTTTGAAGATGCTAAAGATATCCCTTGGTAAAAATATATTGCAAAGCTTAAATTAAAATGAAGCATCCACTTGAAAATAATAGCATTGAACGATTGCGCTAATATGGGTAAATATTATCAACACGCAACTCATCAACAAAAATTTCTCAACAAGCGTTTTGTTTATAAAAATAATTGATAACAGCTTTATAGATGATTTTTATGATTGAGAGGACCTTTGTAGGTATAACAGTAAATTGAATAATTATCTTTTATCTTTATACGGTATTGAAATATAAGGGCAAAATGGCAACTGGTTATAGCCTATTTTTTTGTCTGCCGAAAAAGTAGTTTTATAAAACCGGATGCGATTTTAAAATAGACGTCCATAAAAATATCTTGTAATAAAAAAGTTAACGGCTTCGTAGGCGGTTAATATATTTTACGCTTCAAAACGAAATGCTATATGAATAAAAATAAACTATTTCAATGGTCCATCGTGGCCGCCTTAGCAGGTTTTATTTTCGGGTTCGATACCGTTGTAATATCCGGCGCTAACCTCCCCATTAAAACCCTTTGGCACACATCGCCTTTATTTCATGGATTCTTTATAATGTCTATGGCGCTTTGGGGCACGCTTGTAGGTTCTATATTTGGCGGCATCCCTACAGAAAAATTTGGACGAAAAAAAGTGTTGTTCTGGGTAGGGATACTATTTGCAATTTCTGCCCTAGGTTCTGCGTTTGCGCCAAACCCTTACATATTTTCCTTTTTTCGTTTTATAGGCGGTGTTGGCATCGGCGCATCTTCTGTTGTAGCGCCTACTTACATTTCCGAAATATCCACGCCTGCCACAAGGGGCCGGCTGGGCGCTATGTACCAATTTAATATTGTGTTCGGCATATTGATAGCTTTTTTATCTAATTATTTTTTAGCGGGCGTAGGCGGTGCAAACGATTGGCGCTGGATGCTCGGCGTTTTAATCATCCCTTCGCTAATTTATACTGTTATGGTAATGGGCCTGCCCGAAAGCCCCCGTTGGCTTATCACCAAAAAAAATGACCTGGCAAAAGCAAAGCCCATTTTATTAATGATTGGCGTAAAGGATGTAGATGCTGAAATTGCGGTCATTATTAAAAGTAATCAAAACGAATCTCAGGGCGGGCGGCCCGTTAAATTTTTCAGCGCCAGGCATAAGGTAATATTGTGGCTGGCATTTTTAGTAGCTTTTTTTAACCAGGCCTCTGGCATCAATTTCATTTTATATTATGCGCCGGAAATACTAACTAAAATTGGCTTAGGGGCAAAAGATTCTTTATTAAATTCGATTGCTATTGGCGGCACCAATTTAATTTTCACCTTCGTAGGCTTATATCTTATTGATAGGATGGGCAGAAAAAAATTGCTGCTCATAGGTTCTATCGGTTACATCATAAGCCTTATTATGGTTGCTGTATGTTTTGCTTTTCATGCAAGCCCGGTTTTATTAATGAGTTTTTTACTGCTCTTTATAGCTTCGCATGCGGTAGGGCAAGGCGCTGTTATATGGGTTTTTATTTCAGAGATATTCCCCAATAAAATTAGGGCTGCGGGGCAATCTTTTGGTGCCAGCGTACACTGGGTATTTGCCGCTATCATCACTTTAATAACACCGTTTTTTTTAGATAGTACCAATGGTATTTTTAAAGATAACCCCTGGCCCATCTTTGCATTTTTTGCGGGGATGATGGTGCTGCAATTAATTTGGGTACTCACTAAAATGCCGGAAACAAAGGGCATTTCTTTAGAAGACCTGGAAAATAAATTAACTGGTCATGCGGCTCAAAATAGTAGTGGTGTTACAAACCCACAGATAGTATAGCTGTAAATAAATTATAGAAGGGTTCTTGAATTTTTTAAGATTCAGCGCTATCGCTAACAGAAAAAGCATTTCAATAGTTATCAACAATAACTTAAGATGATAAAAAAATCCTTATAAATCCTTGCGTGGTTATGCATCCTTTAAACCGGTATGGCGCAGGATGATAATACAATTACCCATAACCTGAGTACCTACTTTACTATAAAAAATAAATACATAGGTTTACCAGTAAAAAATGGTGCGCCTAAAAGAAATATAGGGCTGTGCGTCGATGGCATACGCCCATTTTCTTGTTATAGAGTTGGCACAAGGAAAGCTAAACTGGTACGCCTACCTGTAAATATATCATTGGAATGGCAAGCCGGTAGTATTAAGGGTTGATAAGGCTACCAATTGTTCAAAAGTATTTTTACCTGTAATGCAAAGCGATGCTGATATCGCCTAATTAAAAAACTAGACGATGGCAAGCATTGTAAAAGGCGACATTGGTAATGACCATTATTTATTTGAATGCCCGGAGTTTTATCAACTGCCTGTACAAGGCACCACTGAAAAAAATGGTTATTAACCGGTGCCAACACACAATACGCTATCGGGTATTTTAATGGCACCACATTTATGCCGGAACAAGAAATGTTACAAGGGCAATATGGCCGTTTTTTTTATGCGCCGCTAACCTTTAGCAATACACCCGATGCCCGCCGTATTGAAATTGGCTTTGGCAATGCCACAGGCAATTGGCGCTCAATTGGTTTGTCTGGAAAGGCAGGTAATTTCCTTATCCGGTGATGGCGGCTTTAGCATGCTGATGGGTGATTTCCTCACCATCTTCCAATACAATTTACCCGTAAAAATTATAGTTTACAATAACGGAAGCTTAGGCTTTGTGTCCATGGAAATGAAAGCCGCCGGACTGCCACCATTTGGCACCACTTTAAAAAACCCCAACTTTGCGGCCATGGCCGAAGCCATCGGTATCAAAGGCATAAGGGTAGAAAATTCAGAAGATGTAGAAACTGCTATTGATGAGGCTTTGGCGCACGATGGGCCGGTGCTGGTTGATGTTGCCACCAACCCGACAGAACTGTCTATGCCCCCAGAAATAAGCCTTACGCAAGCCGCTAATTTTAGTATTTATATGATGATTCAAACCCTGCGTGGCGATGGCGGCGAAGTGTGGGATACTTTGAAGAATAATTTTTTAAAATAAAGTTGATTGCCCATCCCAAAGCAATAATCTTTATAAAAACAAGTCTGGTTTATTTGTATCCCAAAAGGATAACCTCTTTGTAAAAAATAAGGTAAATGTATTTTATCCCAGAGGGATAACTTAAACATAGCCCGCCAGGCCATTTTTCGGAATTGATAAAATAAGCGTTAAAAAGTAAGACAGGCACGCAGCAATAATAAGTTTTTCATTTGGGCACCCCTGCGGCCGGGCTATCCGCTACAATCTTTTTTTGCGGGCGGCCCGACAAAAAAGGATTTCCGCTGCTATCCCTGGTGCTTCCAAGCGAGTAGCCCTTCAAGATTTAAACAGTAAAATTGCTTTGATTTTATAATTCGTGTTGGCGTTTTACCCGAAACACTTTATTAAATTATACTTCCACGCCTGCATGTTGCATAAGCCGGCTTTGTTCAATAGCAACCATTACTGTTTCCATAATATCATCATTGCTGGCCGTATAATCAATTTGTAATGGGGCTTTAAATTTTACAGATAACCTGGTGCCTTTCTTAACCATGCGCAATCCTTTTTTATCAAATGATTTATTAAACCCGTCAATAACAATTGGTATCACTATAGGGATGGTTTTGCTTTATTAATAAAACGGTGCCCTTTCTGCCTTGGGCAAAAGGGGTTGTAGTACCTTGCGGAAAATTAATGACCCAGCTACTTTTTAATGCCCGGTCAATTTGCCTTGTATCAGATGGGTCTAAGCTCTGGCGCACTTCTTTGCTTCCTTCGTTCCACGTTCTTTTTACGGTGATAGAACCACCCAGCTCAAATAATCGTGTTAGCCAGTTCTGTTTCATAGTAGCTGCTGCTGATATAAAAATACGCCCGTAAAAGGGTTCAGCAAATAATAAGGCACTCCCAGCCGGTTTTGCTTTCTCCACTTAACAGCACACATAATATGCAGGAACACAATTACTTCCGCAAAATAAGTCTGGTGGTTGCTTACAAATAACACATTTTTTTCAGGTAGGTTTTTCAGGTGTTCTGTGCCTTCAATAGTTAGTTTGTTAAATAGCATCATTGCCGGATAAGAAGCAGAACCCACAAGCGCATATACAATGGCCTTACGAAGCGTAAGTTTTTTAATGATGTAATTAATTTATTCATACAGGCATATTAACTTAAAAAACTAAAGTAATAATTATAGTTGAATAATAATTGTAGAGATATTTCAAAATAATTAAACCTATAAATATCAACCAGTAACAATAGCTGCGTTTATGGCATACATGGTAATTTACTATCGGTACATACCCATAAATTAAACAGTAAATCCTGAGCATAATTGCTTACGTAACTTACATCTGCAAGTAAGCAACCATTTTATATTAGCTACCTGCTAAAATAACAGCAGTATATTCCAATCAACAGTTAAAACATAACATGAAGGCACAATATTTTCCCGCAGCAGCAATGGGCAAAAAAAACATTGGCTGGTTGAAGAGTAATTTCTTTTTTAGCTTTAGTGATTACTACGACCCTTTAAAAAGCGCCTTTGGCACATTGGTAGCTTTTAATGATGACTTGCTGGAAAAAGGCAAAGGCTTTGGCATACACCCACACGTAAATATGGAGATCATTTCTATTTTGCTTAAAGGTAAAATGAACCATAAAGATTCCCTGGATTATAGTACGTTGATTGAAGAAGGCGGCGTGCAAATAATGAGTGCCGGCAGCGGGTTACGCCATGAAGAATATAATATTGGTGAAGAAGAAGTAAATTTTTTGCAGATATGGATACAGCCTAAGCTACAAAATATTACGCCTCGTTACCAGTTAAGGCATTTTCCAAAAGCTGGGCGAAAAAATAAATTAACCACCATTGTTGCTGGCAAAGAAGGCCTGGCGCATTGCTGGATAAATCAAAATGCAGAATTATTATTAGGTTATTATGATAATGGCTGTCAGGTTAAGCATTCCTTTGATCCTACTAATAAATGCCTTTTTGTTTTTGTTATTGCAGGCAGCATTACAATAGATGGCACCCAGATAGCACAGCGGGAAGCCATCGGTATTTGGGATACAGGCAGCATTACAATTGATTGTACAACCGACACAGAATTTCTTATAATAGAAACACCTGTGAACCAAAAATAAGGTAGCCTTATTAAATCGCTATTTTTTATTTAAAAAACTGTAAAAAGCTTATCAAATAAATTTCTTCAAAAAAAACCCGTTGACATTATGTTACGGGCTTTTTAATTTGTGTATTCTAGTAGCAGATTACTGCATTACAATAATTATTTTCGATACTTCTGCATAAAATAACGCACCACTAGGCAACCCTTTTCAATATCAAGCCGTTTATACTTTTATAAGTTATTGTATTGCTTACATGCACGGCACTACATTTATCAAAATTATATATTTAAGTAAACTATGCACAAAAAAAGATACATACTAGTAGGCATATTTATTTTAGTGGTACTCATTTTTGCCGGGGCAGGATTTTATCTATACAATAAGCCACGCCAGAGTGCCGCTGATAAAACTGCTGCTGTAACGCTATCTGCCACGGCCTTGTACAAACAATATGAAGCAAATGAAGTTGCCGCCAACCAAAAATACCTCGGCAAAGTAATAGAAGTAAAGGGCAGTGTTTCCGCAATTAGCCAACAAAATGGCTTAAGTATATTGTCTTTAACAACCGGCAACCCGGCAGGCGCTATCAACTGCCAGTTATTTAAACGCGATAAAAATACTGCCGTAAAAGTAGGCGATGCTGTTACCATCAAAGGGAAATGTACGGGCTTTTTAATGGATGTAAACCTGGTTGATTGCGCACTGCCATAACAAAAAGTACAACCAAACTATAACCATAAACTTTTAACATGAAAAAAACTTCTGTAAGTGTTGCCATAGCTACTGCTGTAATTATTTTTTACTCAATAGGCTGTTCTAAAAGCAACGATACAACGCTGGCAAATGGTGGCGCCGTTACGCCCCCGCCTGCCTGCGATACCGTCAATATGAAATACGCAGCAAATGTAATACCCATTCTGCAAGCAAGTTGTTATAGCTGCCACGGCGCCGGCAGCAATGGTGGCAGCGGCGGCATAATACTGGATAATTATGCCAACCTAAAAAAATGGGCTGATAACGGTACTTTGGTAGGTGCTATAACGCATGCGGCAGGCTTTGTGCCAATGCCTTATGGGCAAGCAAAAATAAGCGATTGCAATATCAACAAAATTATATCGTGGGTAAAAAATGGTGCTGAAAATAATTAGCTGTTAAGTATATAGTGTTGAGTACTTAGTATTGAGATAATACAGCTATTCGTTTATCTGCTGTTAATTACTATCATCTAAAGAATGAAAATAATATTTGGCCCCAACAAAATAATTGGTAATGTTGAATTACTATTATAGAATAATTAAGTACTAAGGACCGGCATCTTACTACTAATACTAGCAAAATAAGCTCATCTAAATACTAAATACTCTAAACTAAATACTAATTACTAAATCCTTTCTTATGAAAAAATGTATTTTATTTTTTGTACTGCTGATAGCCTTTTACAGTAGCAGTTACAGCCAGCTATACGTAACACGTACGGGCTTTGTAGGCTTTTACTCCAAAACTCCGCTGGAAGATATTAAGGCAGAAAACAACCAGGTATATGCCGTTATTGATGCTGGTAAAAAGAACATTGCTTTTAGTTTATTGCTTAAAGGCTTTGTGTTTACAAAAGAATTGATGCAGGAGCATTTTAATGAAAATTATGTAGAAAGCGACAAATACCCTAAGGCAAATTTTAGCGGCGTTTACACAGGCGATGTAACGCCAGGCAAAGAAGGCGTGTACAAAGTAACTGTAAAAGGAAACCTAACGCTGCACAATGTTACCCATGCCATTGAAATTCCTGCTACGCTGGAAACAAAGGCAGCAAGCCTTATTGGCAACGCCGAATTTACCGTTAAGCCAGAAGATTATAACATGACGATACCTTCTATTGTACGCAGTAAAATTGCTAGCACAATGACGGTTAAAATAAAAATTAATTCTATTATCGCTAAATAAAAATTATGCGCATTAAACTATTATTTACCTGCTTTTTAATAATATCTTTTACAGGCACCAAATTACAGGCGCAAGACAGTTCGCTATTAAAAATGCTTAACGATGCTATGGGTGTCAATGCAAAGCCCATGTATGTAACCGGCACCTTTAAGGCATTGCATTTGGTAAACATGCAAACTATTGAGGGGCCGGCCAATGGCGTTTTAAACTTTCAGGTACAGCATCGCTTTGGCGCATTAAACAGCGGCAGCTATAATTTCTTTGGGCTGGATAATGCTAACCTGCGCCTCGGGCTTGACTATGGCATTAGCGACCGGTTAGCCGTTGGTATCGGCAGAAGTTCTTTAGAGAAAACTTTTGATGGTTATTTAAAGTATAAGCTGTTTAGGCAAACAGTTGCAAGTGAAGCAATGCCCATATCTGTTAGTTTGCTGGGTACCATCAGCAGTTATACTTTGCGCCATATAGATAAGCCATACCTAAACGCAAAATACCGTACAGCTTACACCGGGCAGTTATTACTGGCAAAAAAGTTTGCCTCTTTTTCAATTGAGCTTACGCCAACATTACTACATTATAACCTGGTGCCAACCCCGCAGGACCATAATAACATTTTTGCGCTTGGCATTGGCGGCCGATTAAAACTTAGCAACCGTATGAGCCTTATTGGTGAGTATAACTATATGCCAACCGGGCAACTGCTTACTACCGGGTTGCATAATTCTATGTCGTTTGCCTGGGAAATAGAAACTGGCGGGCATGTATTTCAACTGGTGTTCAGTAATTCGCAAAGCATGATAGAATCTCAATATATTGGGCAAACAACAGGTAGTTGGGGCAAAGGCGATATTTATTTTGGGTTTAATATTTCCAGGGTATTTAATCTCAAAAAAAATAAATAATAAACCATTCAAAACAAAGCTCAGCGTTTGGAAAACGCTGAGCTTTGTTTTTGTAAAAGGCACAAAAAAAGCTTCACTATCTCTAAGGAAGCTTTTATGTATATTGATTAAACTTTAAGAAAAGTCGTATATCCTATGTGAGTTGGGGATAAATATATCCGTAAAAAAAGTTTTCACTTTATCCTTTACAGAAATATTTACAGAGGGCTTGTTTTCAAAATATTCAGCATTTACTATTTTAAACTTAAT
>JANXVN010000067.1 GCA_025351645.1 Ferruginibacter sp. | reverse complement strand
ATTTTACAACACTCCGTTACGCAATACCTTTTTTGCATACTAAAATACATCCAGCAAATCAACAAATACTAATTTATTTAAAAAAATTACGCCTTAAAATAAACGCCAGTCTATAAGTGTTAAGTAGCTGTATGAACTGATATAAAAAAAGGCCCCTCCGCTGCAAAGGAGGGGCCTTCCATCCAAAGGCTGTTTTTTAGGTAGCCGTTTTTAAACCAAACCAAACCGACTGCTCAATACATAGCGGAGCTTGTATTGAACGTCCGCCAGCTATGTAAAAATTCCTGGTAGGCAGGCAATGGTTTCAGCGATGAGTTTGTGCCAATACCTTTTCCGTTAATTGTATAATGATGGCCATTATTAATGAGCGTATCATTTTGTAAAGTGAACATTGTTTTGTCATCCGGCCTTTCAAAAGCGAAAAAGCTTTTATCGTCGCTGGCAAGTACCAATAACACAGGCGTATTGCCTAGCTTGTCCTGTATCAGCCTTTTATCTTTTAATTTATTCCAGTCGTATGCCTTTCTTTCGCTGCCTGCCTTAACACCAATTACCCATGATTTGTCTGTTCCGGATAGGCTATCCGTACCCGTTAGCTTGCTTTTGCTTGTGCCATTTTCAAACTTATAGGTAGAATCATAGTCGTCTCTAAATGCTTGGTCAGCCTGCATTACAAGCGATGACGGATTTAACTGCAGCCACTCGGCAAGCGATGTTTGTGTGCTAAAAAATTCGGGCAGGCGCTGCCCCTTTAGTTGCCCGGTAATAGCTTGGCCTGTCGCCTGCTGCCACCAGCTTTTGGTAGTAGCATCTTCGAACATAGCATTAAAATGATCCATGCCCACCAGCCTGAATTGTTCCTGTTTGCCATTTACGGTTGGCTCATAAACCCTGCCCGTGCGGCATACTGTACAGTAAGTTACCATAACCGGCTTGCCACCAATGCTATCATACACCTGGTGGTGGTAACCCAAAAAACGGATAGGGTAGGCCTTTGCTTCGCCATTGTTCACAATGCCAATTACAAGCCCGCTAGTATCTGTTTTGTTTGCTCCGGCATTCGCCATCAAAACTTGTTTGGGCTTATAAAACATGTGGTCTGCCGCCATGTAAAAGTTGGCCATATAAATAATAGCCGCCAAAATAATTAGTGGTACTAAAGGCACCCATTTCTTTTTAAACTTTGCCATTATTAGGCCAAGCAAAATCATCAGCCCAAACAAAATACGGAATACCCAGCGCAAGCGGTATAAAAAATAAGCCGCATCAATACTATCCATCTTTTGGCTTCCAGGCATCGGCATTATCAGGTACACGTTTAATACTTCAAAAAGCAGGAGCCCAATAATGCCAATAAAAAATATTTTTTTCATGTTGTGTTGCAATTAGAAAGATCAATAAAAACTGAATTATTTATTTACCGGGCCATGGCTTACATAAGCTTCATCGGCCCTGTGCTTAGCACGTTCAATATAATAATCCCTGCTCTCCGGTGCCCATGTTGCCAGCCCATCTACGTAGCGGTTGAACATGCAGAAAGCCGCTGCAATCAATACGGTATCATGTATTTCTAAGTCGGTAGCACCAACGCTTTTAGCAGCATTTATGTGGCCTTGCGTTACGTTTTTTCCACCCTTTTGCACACTAGCGGCAATCCATAGCAACATTTTCATTTTAGCTGAAATATCCGATGCAACAAAATCACTTTTTACTGCATCGATCAGGCCCATATCGCATTCCATATAGTGCCGCGCATAGCCGCCATGTATCTGCTGGCAAAAGTGGCAGTCATTTAATGAAGATACAAAGGTGGCAATTAATTCCCTGTCGCCACGGCTTAAGCTATTCTTGCCACGAAGCAATACTTCAGCCAGTGCATTTAGTGGTACCGAGGTTTCTGGCCTGTAAGCCATCGGGCCGCGTATACCCGGAAAATCGTTTTGTAAATCAATATGAGACATGTTTTTAGTTATAAGTTATGAGTTATGAGTTATGAGTTCTTTCGGGTTGGCGAGTTTTTAGTTATCAGCTATAGAATGATAATCACAAGTTGCTGTAAGTGTGTAGTATCCAATTGTATTTCACTCATCACTCATCACTTATAACTCATAACTAGTTTACTCGCTTATCGGTAAAGGAAACGATTCCCAAACATCGTCGCCCGTTCGGTCTTTTGGTAGCTCGGCTAATTTATTATACCGGCGCATATCTAGCCAGCGGTGCCCTTCGTAATAAAGGGAATACCTTCTTTCATACAGCAGCTCCGTTATCAAAGCGTCTTGGATTAAAGCGCCGCTGTAAACGGGAAGGCCATGGTTTTGCCGAATGGCATCCAATGCTGTAACTGCATCTGCAAAAGCGTTCGTCTGTATTTTTGCCTCAGCATAAAGTAATATTAATTCTTCATTTCTAATGATAGGGATGGGTGCGGTACTGGTTGTGTAAACCCATACATCGCGATTGCTGCTAAGCCCATCCAGCGATACTGTAGACGTCCGCAATGTTGCTTTGTTGATCCTGTCATCGCCTGTTTTTATGTCTGTGGCAAAAGAGGCATGCGCCACCCTTACTTCCCCATTTTGGTTTTGTGGAATAAACATTGGGTTCAACTTGTCGCCTGAACCTGTGGCAAATACATGGTTCACGCCGAGGTGAAAATCTTTGGTTAAATCAAAAAAAGAGCCATTGAGGTCTGTCAATACTTCCGCCCACTGTGCCCGGTAAGCAGCCACTCTTGCAGCAAGTGCACGATTTACTTTTGCAAGCCCGGCGGCATCGCTAAAACCAGTAAAGCCTGCCAGGGGAAATGTTACAACCGCTGTAGCAAGGCCTGCATCTGCAGAATCAAGGATCGACGCAATATCCGCTAGGCCTGCATCGTACGTAACTACAGCACCTAATTGATCCGCATTTGCCACATCTACCCTGATACCATTTTTATATGTAAGGTTTATGTTTAGCAACAACTGGTAAGCTTTTATAGTACGGGCAAAACCGATATACCCACTTTTTTCCGCAGCCGTAATCAAGGTAGAGTTTGTTGCTGCCTGTATAAGCGTGTTGCAATTTTTTACAACCCTATACCTGGCCGCCCATGGAGTTGTAATGTAAAAAGTACTATTGTTTAATGTGGCCTCAACAGCACCTAATAAGTCCTTAGTGTACCTGGGTTCCGCATTGGAAAAACGATAACCTTCCCGCCCTATAACGCCAATATCATCCAGGTAATAAGCCATGTTGTTGCGCATGCCGCTTTCTGTGCCGCTTACCAGGTTATTGAGTTCGCTTGCATTGGCATTGGCTAAAAATTGTTCAATGGTGGGGCTGTTAAGGTTGCCATAATCTTTTTTGCAGGAGTAAATAAAAAATGCCGCTGCCAGCAAAATGCCAGTGGATATATGATTACTAAATTTCATTATTGTTGTTTTTAATTGTTGAAGAAGATGCTCCTTTATTACGCTTTATCTTACAAGCATTGGTTAAAAATCTATCGACAAATGCAACGTTGCACGCTTCGTTGCAGGATAGGGGTCAACATCCACGCCCGAAGAAAAGCCGGTACCAAAATTAGAGACTTCGGGATCGTAAGATTTATATTTTGTGACAGTGAGGTAATTATTAAGCGATGCGCCAACCCTTATCGTTTTAATAAAAATATTTTTAGATAGCTTATCGAAAGTGTAATACAACCCAATTTCCCTCAGGCGTAAATAACTTGCATCTTCCACAAAAATACGGGCATTGCTTCCCACCTGGCTTATCCTGTAAATGCCATCCGGCATGCCCGCTTTATTGGTAACGTTATCAAAGTCTGCAGATGTTTGCCCAAAATCATTTTGCAAATAGGTAAGGTTAACATTATCTCCGCCTTTTTTCCAGTGCAATAAAAAGCTTAGGCTTAGCTTATTATTAAAAGTAAATTCATTGTATGTATTCATTTGAAACGTTGGCTCTGCATTGCCCAGCACGCCCACGCCTGCGCCATTAAGCCCCACTATCTGCGTGGCTGATTTACCTTGTTCAATTTGAAAAGAACCCAACACATAACCAAACGAACCCTGCGGCACAGGTGTAATAATGTACCTCGTGACAAGGCTCCTGTTCAACCAAAAATTCAGCGAAGTAGTCCACGAAAAATTCTTGTTGGAAATTGGTTTTGCATTCATCCCTAGTTCTATGCCGCGGTTACGTAAGTCGCCGGCATTAACCCATTGGCTGCTAAAGCCAGAAGAAGTAGGGGGCGATGCCAGCATCAAAAAATCTTTTATCTTTTTGTTGTAAGCGGTAAACTCAAAGCTTAGCCTTCCCTTTAATACGCTTAAATCTATACCTGCTTCCAGCTCGCTTTGCCGTTCTGGTTTTATAGTTGCATCGCCACGTTGTATGCCAGCCAGCGAACCAGGGTTGCCATCAATATTGCTCACTACCATTGATGTAAATTTACTGCCGTAAGCTGGCACGTTGGTTGCCTGGCCATAAGCAGCCCTAACTTTTAAGTTATCAAAAAAGCCATTTTTTCCAAAGCCCAGGCTGGTAAGGTTTACAGCTATGCCGGCTTTAGGGTAGGCATAGTATTTATTAACATCGCCATTGTTGCTTGACCGGTCAAAACGTATGCCGCCGGTTAAGGAAATAGCGTTATGTACCATTGCTTCTTCCTGTACAAAAATACCATCGTTCTGGTACCTCGACCTAAACTGTGTGGCATTTAAAGCGCCCGCCTGGTCTACGTTTGATTGCCCTGAGATTTTCTGCGTAGCAACGTTCAATAAATTATTGTAGTTGCCTGTTTCCCTGGTAATGCCAGTAGAAGAAGTGAAAGATAAATTGCCTGTCGGCGTAAAAATATTCGCCAAAGAAAATATGTAATTGGTACTTAAATTATTGGTATTTCCTTGTATTATAGTACCCTTGCTAACAGCCTGAAACTGTAGCTCGCCCGGGAACAATAAAGTGGTAGCGAGGTTATAAAAATCAATGCCGCCCCTTGCTACAAACCTGGTTAAGCTACTGTTGCTTTTTTGCAAATTTGCCTCTACATTCAAGCCCGTGATAAACCTGTTTACGGCCTCATTGTTTTTCATCAAAGCAATTGTCTGCAATGGGTTAGATGACCCAAATTGGTTAGCAGGATAATTGCCCATAGCATCAGGGTGCAATTGTGCAAAGCCCGGTGTAGATGATAAAGCGATGCCTAATGAAACACCCGCATTATCGTTGCCGCTAAAGCCCCTGTCTGTAGAAGAATTGATGTAATTGGAGCTTATGCCTATCTTGATATCATCATTGATACGGTGGTCAAGGTTCAAGCGCAGGCTGCTGTTGCGATACCCCGTATTCTTTACAATGCCGCCTTCATCTTTCTGTGCGGCAGAAAAATAAAAATTTGTCTTTTCGCCGCCGCCGCTCAGGCTTATGCCGGTATTCCTGGTAAAGCCTTTATTGCCATACAGTTCTTTTTCATAATCATATATTTTACCCTTGCTTTCCGCATCTATAAATTGCTGCTTTAATATAGCTCCTGCTGCCGGGTCCCTCGAAAGGCTGGCAGCTTTATCTGCTGTAAATTTTCGAACGCCTAATAATTTGCGCACTGCTATTTGCCCAATGCTTTGCGATACATTGATGGCCGTTTTGCCTTGCCGCCCTTTTTTAGTTGTAATAACAATAACGCCCGCACTTGCTTTGGAGCCATAGATCGCAGCAGCGGAAGCACCCTTAAGTATTTCTATATTGTCAATATCTTCCGTACGTATATCTGCAATACGGCTCGATGGGTTATCCTGGCTGGAAGTAGGCGCACCGCCAGAAGCCGCGCTGGTAATAGCGTTCAAGCCGCCAGAGGTAGCGCTGTTGTCAACAAAAACGCCATCTACTACATACAACGGCTGCGTATTGCCGTACACCGATGTTACACCCCTAAGCTTTATGGATATGCCGCCACCAGGCGCGCCACTATTAGCATTAATATTTGCCCCGGATATTTTTCCATTCAATGCCGCATCAAAGGTTTGGGCCGGCGCAACACTAGTTAATTCTTTGTTGCTGATAGTGCCTACCGCGTTGGCAAGGTTCCTGCGTTTAACATTGGTAGCAAGCCCTGTAACAATTACTTCATCCAGTTCGGCAAAATCTTCTTCCATTTTTATGGCCACGCCATCCTGCACAACCGCTGCAGTAATGGCCTGTGTTTTATAGCCTGTTTGTGTAATAACAAGTTTTGCACTGGCAGGTGCCTGCAAAGTAAAGTTTCCATTGGCATCGCTAATAGCGCCTCTATTTGTTTTGCTCACCACAATATTTACGCCGGCCAATGGTATAAGGTTGCTGGTAATTATTTTGCCGCTGATGGTTTTATCTTGCGCAGCAAGCCATGCAGGGCACAGTAAAATACATAGCAGCGCCGCCATGCAATAAATTTTTTTGTTCATCTGGTTAGTTTTGGTTTCATGTAATTTTTGATAAGTGTTAAGTAGTTTTTATTTGTGTTGTTATTTTTATGGCGTACCCCCTAAGCTGCGCAAGCGGGGCCGGGCTATCATTCCAAAATCCGCAGCGCCGTTACAATAGTGTAGCTTCGCTATCAAATAGTTTACGGCGCTTTGCGTGTTTTTCCCTTCTATCCCTTACGCGTACAGGCCGTTACCCAGCCCTTATAAAAACAGTAAAATATCCATAGCTAAATACACTTTTTACAAAGGTTGCTGGCCAGCATAAATATGCGGCCCGTAACCATGTTCCGCTACTTGCTTTGCCCGTTGCGCATACAATTCCATATCAGTTGGCACCAGCGTATCCAACCCATCCACATACCGGTTGAACATGCAAAAAGCTGCTGCTATCAAAACGGTATCATGTATGTCGCGGTCGGTTGCTCCATGGCTTCTTGCTACATCAATATCTTGCGGCGTAACATGCTTTCCTCCTTGCTGTACTTTAGCAGCCACGCCCAGCAAAGCTTTCAGCTTATCGCTGATAGCGGCACTTTTATAATCGTTCCTTACGTCTTCCACTAATTGCCGATTATCGCCCAGGTAAATCACAGCAATCTCCCCATGCGATTGGCCGCAGTAAAAGCAATCATTCAAGTGCGATACATACATAGCAATCAGTTCCCGCTCAGCCGGCGAAAGCCCAACCGTATCTTTCAATAAAATTTGAGCAAGCTCGCCCAAAGGCTTGGCAGTTTCTGGCCTGTACGCCAGGGCACCACGTATGCCCGGAAAGTTGTTGTTAAAATCAATGTGTGGCATGTTATTATTTTTATCGTTGCAATAATTGTTCAGCAAGCTGCGTACCTTTTACCCTTGCTTTAATCTTTTCAAAAGCCGTATCCCTGGAGGTAGAAGCGTCATCCGCAAAAGGGGAAAAGCCGCAGTCATCCGTAGTGCCAAATTGAGATATGGGCAACACATCAAGCGCTTCAAAAATCAAGTCCCTTACTTCTTCAGGCGTTTCTATCCTTGGGTTAAGCACATCGATAACGCCTAAAAACACCCGCTGCTCCGGCTGCATGCTTTCCTTGATAAAACCCAGCACGGAGCGCTTATCTTTTTCGCCAGCAAACTCTAAATAAAAATTGCCTGCCTTTAATTGAAACAAATAAGGCAACAAACCAGCATAACTAATGTCGGCACTATGCGTGCTATCATGGTCGCCGCCAGGGCAGGAGTGTACGCCAATCTTTTTCCTTTCTGCTGCTGTAAAACGTTCCAGCACTTTATTGTTCAAGTCAATAAAAGATTTCAACAACCCAGCGCTGGGGTCTAGCTTTAAGGCAAGCCTCGCTTCTGTAAAATCAATCTGTACGTTGTAAGCGCCGCCTTGTAAGCTTTGCCTTATATCCGCTTCAGCTTCATTTAAAAGGTCAGCAATAAAGTGCTCGTGCGGGTAGCTAGCAATCCCTTCTGCAGGGTACAAAAGGCTTATGGCGGATACAGCAATAACGGCCTGCTTCACCGGTAAATTTGTAAGTTGCTTTGCTTTTGCCAAATAGCTGCTGGCGTATGCCTGATACTTAAAAGGCCCGGTAGTTATTGTAGGTAACTGCCTTGTATGCCCATCCGCAAAAGGTATTACAACGCCATTGGGCGCAAGCGTTGTTAGCCCATTGATAGGGTAGGTTGCAAAGCTGGGCTTGCTTTGTTCTCCATCAGTTATTACGGTCGAGCCGGTTTGTTCAAACCTGCTAATGGTATCTTTTAATGCCGCATCAATTAATATATCCAATTCCGCTCCTTTTATTTCCTGCTGTGCAAATGCCTTTAATCCATCTACCAAATACTTTGGTCTCGGCACGCTACCAATTGGCTCAGTCAATATTTTCATGTACTATTTTTAAATTTAAATGATGTAAATAATTTCAAATAAAGGGTTTCGCACTCTACTATGCATTGTGCGTTTCCATACCAAATTCATAAAAAGTATAACAACCATAATTCGCCCAATCCATCCCCACATAATACCCCAACCCCTAACTCATAACTCATAACTTATAACTCCATTCCTACCTTATAACTAAAAATGTATCCATTGTCCACCATGTGCCTGCCCATTGTTTCATAGGTTTTTTTGCTCTTTGGCGTTAAGCTTGCCAGCCCATCAACATACCTGTTAAACATGCAAAAAGTGGCGGCTATTAAAACGGTATCATGTATCTCCCTGTCATCGGCACCTACGGCCCTGGCAGCGTCTATATCTTCGGGTAAAACTTTGTTGCCTAATAATTGCACTTTGCCTGCTATGCGCAGCAGGGCTTTCATCTTATCGCCAATGGCGGATTGCTGCATATCTTCCAGTACTTGATCTACTAAATACTTATCTTCTCCATAAACATACCTTGCTGCCGCGGCGTGGCTGCTTGCGCAAAATGTACAGTCGTTGCGATTGCTTACGTAGGCGGCAATCAATTCTCTTTCGGCTTCTGTCAATGAACTAACGCCCCGTAATAATGATTGCACCAATGCATACAATGGCTTACCTGTTTCTGGCCTAAAATTTACAAGGCTCCTTATTCCGGGTATGTCTTTTTTAATTTTTATATGTGCCATGATGGTTGTTTTAAATGTTGTAAACTTTGTTAAATTATTTCTTGTAAATGAGGGGCATTGCTTACCCCAGCTATATCCGGCGCAGCAGTATCTTTAGAAAAAATAGTTACTGCCAAACCAATTACAAACACTGCTGAAAATATAAAAAGCGCATTGCCATAACCACCCAGCTCTGTAACCAGTACGCCAATAAAAAGGACTGCCGTAGCAGTAACCAGCCTGCCTGTGTTAAAGCAAAAACCTGTGGCCGTCGCCCGTATGCTTACGGGGAATAAACTGGGTATGTAAACAGACAATACGCCCTGGCTGGCACCAAAGGATAAAGCCAGCAAGGCTATCTCCACATAAATGATGGGAGAAAAAAATGTGTTGGCCTTAAATAGAAAAAAAGATACGATGGAGCATACGGCAAAGCACAATATCATCGACCGCTTAGGCCCGATGGCGTTGGTTAGCCAACCAGATAAAAAACCGCCTAAAAGCCCGCCCATGCCCAACATCATCATGCTAAGCCCGCGTTCTTTTTGTGCATCTCCATCGGCAATCAGGTTTTGTATCCAGGTAGGTATCCAAGAAAAAATTGCCCATAAGCCAATCAGCATCGTGCCAAAAATTAATGACCCAATGAGGAGGTTTGACCTGTGCCCGATGGCTAAAATATTTTCTTTCTGCTTAGGGGATTCAATAATTTGCTGACGGCTGTACAACCATTTTTTCGACTCTTTTAAAAGTAATGCTGATACCATTGCGATACCCAGGGGTATGGTGCCAATCAAAAATCCCTGCCGCCAGTCGGACACAAAATAATCGATGACGCCGGCAGAAAAAATACCTATCGGTACAGAAATGGATAAGATGCCTACAAATATTGCCCTGGTTTCTTTAGGCCATTCCTCCATCATTAAAGTAGTAGCTGTAACCAATATGCCACCAAGGCCAAAACCGCTAATAAAACGGCAAATAACTAATCCCCACCAGGCAGGCATATAACCTGTCAATATGGTAAAAAAGCCATAACAACCAATGGAAAATAATACTCCCGGTTTTCTGCCGTACCTGTCGCTGATAATACCAAAAATGAACCCGCCAAAAGCGCCGCCAAAAATAAAAATGGCGTTAATGTAAGCGCTGATATTATTTAATTCATCCCTATTTTTATTACCCAATATATCTTTTACGGCTACCGGTAAATACACCGCCATCAAAGTGGAAATAGTGCCGCCAAATGCCATTCCAAAAAAACAAATGATAAAGAGCAGCCAATGGTATGGCGTTATTTTTTCGTGTTGCATAATCTGATTTTAATTATTTAAATGCTCGTATCCTTGTGGCAACCGGTTGTAGCCATGGTCTTTCAGGCGTTTGCCAAGCGCTGTGTAAAACGTAGGTTCTGTTGGCGTAACGGTGGTAAGCCCATCTACGTAACGGTTGTAAAGGCAAAACAGGGCCGCTATCAAAACGGTATCATGTATCTCCAAATCTGTTGCGCCGTTGGCTTTTGCTTTTTTTACTGCGTCCGTCGTTACATTTTTTCCGCCTTGTTGTACTTGTACCGCAATGGCCAGTAGCGCTTTCATTTTATCACTTACCGGCGCAGAATTAATATCTTCTTTCACTTTGGCACATGTATCATCTTCGCCCAATAAAATATTTGCAGCAGCGGTATGTGCGGTAGTGCAAAAAGTACATTCGTTGCGGTAAGATACTATTGTGGCTATCAATTCCCTCTCCCCTTCAGTTAGGGTAGATGGCCCGCGCAGCAGCGTTTGCGTCAACTCACGTATAGGTGCTGCGGAATCTTTTCTGTATTCTAACAAACCGGTAATGCCCGGCAAATGATGCTCTAGTGAAATATAAGGCATGGTTAATTTTTTAATGGTAAGTATTTTTACAAAGGCAAAATGATAGGGCGTAGCTTAATAAACAGTAATTACTACATAAAGCAAATCGTCATAATTATGGCGTTATCAAAGGAGTATAACCTTGCTGTATTTCTATCACGGAGCAAAAAATAAATAGTGCATTACAAGCAGCAAAGCGTGTTAAGGCGCAGGCAAGCAATTACCATTGCCTGCATCATTGGTGCTTGCATAAAAGTGCAGGTGCAGCTGCCCAATACATTTTTTAAAAGATGTGGTGTAGCGATAGCAAAAAGCTACTGCTGCAACGTAATGATAACAATTGCAGTTTGAAAAAGATTATACTGTTTGCGGAGGTTTTATCAACAGTTGCAAATACTCACAACCTTTGCTGGTAAACTGTTTGATAAGATAAGAGGGTAAGGGGGCAGTAAATGTATTGCAATGCCAGGCAGTAAAAGTACTTATAAAATCCTGCGCAGCATACTTTGCTGCAGCCGTATTTTTGCCGGAGGAGTTTTTTGTATTGTCGTTGCCAGCTATATCATTTGTTTTACCAAAATAATCATTGGCCTTTTGTTGTAGCTTATTTTTTTCTACGTGCTTAATACATTGCAGGTACAGGGTATCGTTAGCAACTTTGCGCTGTACAAATTTATAGGTCTCGTTGTGTACGATTACTTCGCCATCCACTCTTTCAAACTCAGCGGTATTATTTTGGTAAGGCAGGTTGATGGGTATCTTAAGCGTAAAAAGGTCGTCGCTTTGATAATCTTTTTTATTGATCTGCGCTACCAGGTTGGTGTCCGCTTTTTGTTCCTGCAGCATAACAACCAGCTTGTATCCAACAACGTTGAATAAAAATATAGCAAGAAGGAATATGGCAAAAGTTTTACGGCGCATTTAATAAGCAGTCATTCAAGTTTGTGAAGTGTGTTTATGCAATCTTTTTTAAAGATATAATAAATTTATTAATAAGTATTATCAGGCAAAAAAATATTCTTCTTTTTAAAAATTTGTATCCGTATAAATTTTATGGTTTGCATTTTAACAATTTTTGGTAAAATTGTTGGATGGTTGTTTTAAAAATTATCAATGAAAAAATATTTTTGCCTTGTACTTATTATCATTGCGGTAGGTTTATATAGTTGCAGCAAAAAGAGCCACCCCACTGGGGCTGTTACAAATTTAAAAACAGATACAGCCGCTATTAAAGCGCCGGTTATTGTAAAGCGTAAGCCGAAAGAACCTGTGCCAAAAGTAATATCCGTTAATGATACGGCCGCTAAAAAATCTGTTGATGGAAGGTACTATTATGACTTACAAGGCCACCGATACTGGAAAAATAATAAAGATGGAAAATATTATCTCTTTAATAAATCGATGAATGGCAATGATGATTTTAAAGGGTCTGTCAATTAAAATTAGTTGTAACCAATAAAATGGCGGCGGCTATTTACCAGTTTTAGCAAGCGCACCCCCTTGTGTTTTTTGCATCCACTTTTTAATTTCCTCGTAAGGGCCATACTGATGTTGCACTATAGAAAAACTATCGGCGAATGGCCCAAAAGGATAATCAACAGGCTTGTTAGCAATGTTTTTCCAATCATCCGCAAATATTTTTACCGGCCGCTTTTGCGCAATGATATAGGCGGCGACATCCCAGGCTTCTTCATCCGTCAATATTGGTTTATTTTGAATAGCAACATAAGGCATATTTTGTTTGATGAAACTTGCCAAACGGGTAAGGCGGTACATGCCTGCACTTACATTAAAACTATGGCTGCCCCACAAAGGTGGATAAATATAGCTGCTATCTTTTTGCGCTAATCCTTGTCCATCTGCATTATGGGAGCTTATGCATTTGGTGGCGTAAATATTTTTGCCGTTGCCTGCACTGGCTGCCCGATGCAGCAAGGGCATATCTGGTATACCCATGCCACTGGGCAAATTACTTTTATGTACCCCTTTGCCCACCCAATTAATGTACGCTACCAATGCCTTCATTTCTTTACTGGTACTATCTAAAGGCTTTCCATTGAGGCTGCGCTGCAGGCAATCGTTAACCCTAAATTCAACAGACTCTATTCGCCCGCTGCGCTCTTTGTATTTTGGGTAAGTGGCAGCTACAGCGGCGAAGCAGTTTGCGTTAAGCCTTGTGCCCGCATCCAGGTGGCAGTTCTGGCAATTCATGCCATTGGTTAAAATGCCCACACTGCCCTTTGGGCCAAGGTATGCGGCAGTATTGGCTATCAGCTGCAAGCCATAATGTATAATGCTGCTATTTTCACCGTCGGTAATGTTATCAATAGAAGGTGCAATCCATTTTATATCAGCAGTATCTTTTTCAGCAGATGGCAAAAAAGCATAAACCTTATAAGTACGATAAGAAGCTATGCTGATAATGCATAGTAATAAAACAAAAGCTAATATGTAATAGATTGTCGGCTTAGCGGCCATATTAAAACAGTTTCTTTTTTATAGTGATATGGAACTATGAAAGCGCTAGTTTAAATAAAGGAAATTAATGCCAGTTATTACTACAGCTTGTGTACTACAGTAATTATGCCACATGAATCAATGCCGTTAAATAAAATCCTTTCCGCTGCTTTGGAGACGATAGGAAAGGTAAGGGCAAACATATAAATCCTTAACTTAACATCATTGTAATATAAATGTACATTAGTTTAGAAGCCGAAAAAAAGAAACGGGTAAGTAAAAAAATTAAAACTGCACATGCCCCCTGATTGCAAAAACATGCACTGGCCCACGGTCTTTATTATAGGCGGGGTTATTTACAAATTGATAATCGGCTGAAATAAAAAATGAACCCGCAATTTTTGCCTGATAATATACCTCTGTAATGCTTTCGTTGCCATAATTTAATTTGCCATCACCTACAATAAACCCATACAGGCCTGCATTTAAAAATTGCTGATGTTGGGAGGAGATTCCATTTATTACCTGAGCTATGCCGATATTGTCGTCACCCCTTTTCCAGCCCTTGCCTTTAATGTTTATGCCTGCGCTTACGCTGTGGTCAATTTCCGTAAAAGCCCAGGTGGCCGTCTTTCCATCGTTCCAACTGCCTTTAAAAAATACGCCTGCTATGTTGGAAAGCTCCTGCTCCGCATTAAGGCCAAAGCCATATTTTACGCCTCCATATATTTTCCACTCCTGCTCGCCGGTGTATTCGCCCACGCTGGAGCTGTCGCCTAGTTTTACCTGTGCTAACGTAGTGCTGTAAGTAGGCGCTTGCGATACATTGCGAAAAGCCAGTAACCTTATAACGCCGGGGCGTTTTGCCGTCCAGTTTTTTTCTATCTCTATTGTTTCAGCGTGTGCTTTTGTTACCTTATAATCCAATTGCAAACCGTTTGCCTTACGAGGCACTAATACAGAAGATAGCCTTACTGCCCAGCCTGGCTTAACCAATGCAGCCACTAACCCCTGCGTGTAGCCACGGGTATCGGCGGGGTAGTCCCATGCGCCGTTGCTCATTAACGACCAGTTTAAAAATTGCGACCGCGGGTCGTGGCTGTAACTGTTATTATCAAAAAAATCCGACATGCCAATTTTACCTGCGGTGATAGTTATACGGCTTGTTGGCAGCATTGAATCAACCTGGTTTATGGTTGGATCTACTTTTACATAACCCGAATTTTTTAAGGCAAAATTTTGTTGGAAGTATAGCCTTGCGATGTATAATCTTGGGTCGGCACTTCCAATGCGGAAAGTTTCGCCGTTGGTAAAGCCTGCTATTCCTTTTGCTGAGCTAATGCCAGAGCCTCCGGCTATTTCCGGATTAAAATACAGGGCTGCATTTTTCCATAATTTCCTTCCGAGGAAAAGGGTACTGGTTACAGATAATTTCTTGCTTTCGGATTCGTTTATTAAACTATTGGCGCCTGAGTATTTTGCTTGAAAAGATGGGTGCGTCTGGTTGATGACGGTAAGCTGAAAATGGTACGACCAGTTGTTATTGCTATCTAATAATGCCTGAGATAAAACGCTTGCGGATACGGTAATAAATAGGACGAGGGCAGTTATTTTTTTCATGGCCGCAAAATAATAAATAATCCTCAATGGCGGCCCTTACAGGTTTTGTTTTTTATTGCAACTTAATGGCATATTGCAAAGCTCATTATCGGCTTCTACCTAAGCCATAATAAAAGATCCCTAAAAAAAAAGGTATAAAAATGCAGCTTCCTTTCCTGCCAAAGGATAGCCCCTAACTCTGCGATTGTGAAAGACTTATAATTTTGAATACTCCGGAACCCTCCTTTGGAGGGCAGGGAGGCTTCCTATTTTACTTCTTCCCACAAATGCCTTATAAGCCCATCTGCCAGCCCAATTTTTGGCACATAAATCTCATCTGCACCAGCCCATCTCATGGCATTGATATATATTTGGATGGCAGGTAAAATCACATCTGCCCTGTCTTCCCGCAGGCTATAATTGGTTATCCTTTCTTGCAGCGAAACGCTGCCGAGTTCTTTATAATAATCACGCAGCAATTCTAAAGTAAGCGGTTTGCCATCTTTACGTTTGCTCATACTAAAAACCTTATTGATATTGCCTCCGCTGCCAATGGCCACAACCTTTTTTTGCCCTTTGGTAAAAGCGCGGATGTTATCCTTCATCTCATCCCAATTTGCATCTGTAACCATGTTTTTTAGCAAACGTATGGTGCCAATATTGAACGATTTTTTATAGATAGCTATGCCGTTGCTAAAAAACGAAAGCTCTGTGCTGCCACCGCCCACATCGATGTATAAATAACTGTTGTCCTTATTCATGTTTTCGGCCACATGGTTTTCGTATACAAGGCCGGCTTCCATATCTCCGGTTATTACTTCAATTTCTATAGCAGTTTCTTGTTTTACGCAACGTATAATTTCTACGGAGTTCCGCGCATCCCGCATGGCGCTGGTGGCGCAGGCCTTAATATATTTTACTTCGTAGGCATTGCATAAATGGCGGTACGCTTTCATAGTCTGCAAAAGCATTTCTATTTTTTGTTTCGATATTACGCCCAGCTCAAAAACGTCAAAACCCAGCCGCAGCGGTATCCTTACCAAATTTATCTTACTAAATACAGGTATGCTTTTTTCGGCTGCCACTACATCGGTTATTAAAAGCCGTGCTGCGTTGCTGCCAATATCTATTGCTGCTAATCTCAATATTTCAAATGTTTTATAATGATGGTTATGTACAAATATAAATTGTAATCCGCTACTAAATGGTTATCAGAAAATATTGATGTGGTTTAGCTTGATAATTTACGATAGAGGTAATTATAAGTCTCTACCTGGCTGCGTATTTTTTTAGTATTTCGTGGGTTAATGTATTGGTTGCTCAATGCGTTATCCAGCTTGCGGGCTTTAATGTTATCGCTTAATTGAATTTGAAGGATATTTTTTAGTTCCGCCTGGATTTCCTTATCAAAAATGGGACAGGTTACTTCCACCCTGTGGTCAAGGTTCCGTACCATCCAGTCTGCTGATGAAATAAATACTTTTTCCTTGCCTCCATTGTGAAAAACTAGTATCCTGGCATGTTCCAAATATTCATCTACAATACTCACTGCATGTATCGGTATTTTATATTTTTTATTTTCTGTGAGCATACAAAAAATGCCCCTTATCACCATCTTTATTTCTACGCCAGCCCTAGCTGCTTCATATAATTTATCAATCAGCAGTTCATCGCTTAGCGAATTTAATTTAATGGTTATGGCGGCATTCTTTTTTAAGCTGGCCGCCCTTATTTCCCTGTCAATTAATTGTATCAGGTTCCTGCGCATATTTACAGGGCTTACCATTAAAGTTTTGCAGGCCTTCAGTACATGCAGCCTTGTTTTGGGCTGCTCCAGGTAATGAAAAATCCTGTTTACGTCGGCCATTATAAAACGGTCGGATGTTAGCAGGCAATGATCGCCATAAACCCTTGCCGTACGTTCGTTAATGTTGGAGGTACTTACAAAACCATAGTGTATAGTCCTTCCATTCACTATCTTTTTTATAAGGCAAAGCTTGGCGTGTACTTTAAGGTCGGGCACGCCGGTAAACACTTTCACGCCGGCATCTTCTAAAGTTGTTTTCCATTCCAGGTTGGCCTCTTCATCAAACCTGGCCTTTAATTCAATTACTGCCGTAACCGATTTTCCGTTACGCACGGCATTAGTTAAAGCGTTAATTATCTTGGAACGTGGTGCAAGGCGATAAAAAGTTATTTTGATACTTTTTACATCAGGGTCAATAGCAGCTTCCCTCAAAAGGTCAATCATGCTATCGAACGAATGGTAGGGAAAACTAAGCAGCACATCTTTTTTTAAGATTATGTCCGTAACCCGGTTTTGGTTTTTTAAAGCAGGATGCAGGAACGGTTTTTTACGGGCACTTTTAATGCTAAAAACAGACTCTGGAAAATCGATAAAATCTTTAAAATTGTGTATCCTTCCGCCAGGCAATAAATTGTCTTGTCCGGATAAGCCGAGCCGTTTTACCAGGTAGGTTAGCAGCGAAGCATCAATCTCCTTATCAAAAATAAAACGTACCGGCTTTCCTTTACGCCGGTTCTTAAGGCCTTTCTCTAATTTTTGAGTAAGTGATGTGGCTGCATCATTGTCGATATCAATTTCCGCATCTCGGGTAACCTTAATAATATGTGCACTAAATACATCGTAGCCAAAATAAGAGAATATATAAGGCAGGCAAAAACGGATAACATCTTCCAATAAAATTATGTGGTGCTCATTTTCTTTGGAAGGTAAAATTACAAAACGGCTCAAACGCCTTGCCGGTACAGATACGAGGGCAAACCGCTGTGGTATGCTCTTATCTTTTTTACTCATTTTACAGGCCAGGTAAATAGATTTGTCGCTTAGCGTAGGAAAAGCCTGTATGCTCTCTATCATCAAAGGCACAATATTGCTGCGTATTTCTTCATTAAAATAGTCGGTAATGTAATGTTGCTGCGCCCTGTTTAATTGCTTCTCATTTATGATGGAAATTTTTTGTTTTTTTAGTTCCCGCAATATTTCGTTCCATATCCTGTCGAACTCTTTTTGCTGTCCTAATACTCTTTCCTGTATTTCTTCTAAAATCATGCGTGGCGATGCTTCCAGGTGCATATTGCCTTTATTTCCAACCTCAATCATGCGTTTTAATGTAGCCACACGTACCCTAAAAAATTCATCGAGGTTGTTAGAAAATATGCCCAGGAATTTTATCCTCTCCCTCAACGGTACGGTTTCATCTGCTGCTTCCTGTAAAACCCTGCTATTGAACGAAAGCCAGCTTATATCTCTTACAATTACTTTATTTTTAAACAATGCCATGCTATTTTGAAGTTCTAAAAGAGGTGAAATTAAATGCTATCATGGTAACCAATTAAACCAGCGTATTAAATTTATAATAATCTTTCGCTGTTAAATTATTACAAAGATGGCACCTCTTGTGTTAGTAAACTGTTTTGCTTATTTTTTTTATTGAAGAAAAACAATAGCCCAAGAAACAATAGCCCAAAAAATAAAATAATAAAAGTGGTAGTGCCCCACATAAGCCAGCCAAATGCTTCGCCGGTGGAGGGGTCTATTTTGTACAAGCCTAATACCAAAAAAATGGCTGTTGGAAATGTGCCCAGCCCACCTGGAGTAAGTATCATGGCCAATGTAGCCAGTGTTAATACAGAGCAGGCCGCATCAAGCCCAAGGTGTGCCACATCTTGTATGGCAGAAAAGCCGATATAAATCTGTAACAGGTACATCGTCCATATAAACAAGGTGTGCAACAGAAATAGCTTTCTTTGTTGCAGCCTTTTAATGCTGGAGATACCTTCCTTTAAACCAACAAAAAAGTTTTTTAAACGCTGTACTAATTTACTGTGTGCATACCTTTTAAATAAAAAACGCAGCAGCCATACAACCATTGCCAAAACTACTATCGGCAATAAAACTTTTGCCCACAAAGGCAGGCCACTATTGGCTTCCATCATTTCGGTCAATTCTGTTTTTACAAAATCCCCAACTAGTTTATATTGAATTAAAACAGTAATACAAATAAATACCAGGTAACATACAACATCAAAAAGCCTTTCTATAACCACGGTGCCAATTAGTTTTTGCACCGGTATTTTTTCGTATTTGCAAAGCATGGTACACTTTAATATTTCACCTAACCGTGGTACAAAAGAATTGGCAAGGTAGCCCACCATAGTAACGCCAAAAGTGTTGAATAGCGATGGCTGGTAACCCATTGGCTGCAGTAAGATTTTCCATCTCATAGAGCGGCTTAAATGGCTGGCAAGCGACATAATAACTACTGGTATTAGCAGCCAATAATTAGCAGTAGAAAGCGCAAACTTAAATTTGATGATTTGTTCAGTCGTCATTTTATGAAATTGCCACCACACCAAAAAAATACCTCCTCCCAAAAAAATGAAGTATTGAAGTATGTTCCAAATTTTTTTACCCATAACAAATACAAATTACGAAGTGTACCGCACAATTTTACCGCTCCAATTTTAATTTTTAATTAATTGTGGCGCACCCATAGGGCCGGGCTACACACTACAATCTTTCCCTGTCCGAACTGGTTCATCCAGGCGGGCGTTTTTATCCCTTGCGCTTTGGTTCAATTAGTATTGCACAAATCGGCCAGCATCAAAGTTAAATAGTATGGTTATCTATCAAGCAGCATATTGTCAATCAGCCTTACCTTATTTAAAAATGCAGCAATCAAAAATACCAACGGTTCGTTGCCATCCCAATTATCCATCAATTGCAAACTTTCTGCATTAGCAATCTCCGTATAATCCACCTTAAAGCCAGCTTTAATTAAACTATTGGTGGCACTAAGTTTTATGCTGGTAACATCGCCTGGCTTAACATTTGTTTTAAAAAATTGTAGCGTGGCAAATATTTTTATTGCCCGCTGCCTTTCTTCTTTGCTCAGCCTCACATTGCGGCTGCTCATGGCCAATCCATCAATCTCTCTCTGGGTTGGGCAAATTATTAATTGAAGCCCTGCAAAATTAACGGCCGTCATCTTTTTAAGCACCATGCATTGCTGAAAATCTTTTTGCCCCATAAATAATTTATCCGGCAAAACAATCGAAAGCAGCCTGTCCATCACCTGGCAAACACCTTGAAAATGCCCTGGCCTAAACTTCCCATCCAGTATAGTTTCTAAATATCCCAGTTCAAATTTAAAGTCAGTTTTCAATCTCTCCGGGTACATTTCTTCTACTGAAGGTAAAAATAATACGTCGCAGCCAGCCTTCTCCAGCAGGTAAATATCATCATTGATGGTTACGGGGTATTTGGCAAAATCTTTAGGGTCGTTAAATTGGGTTGGGTTTATAAAAATACTGCACACCACAAGCCCCGATTCGTTTTTAGCCTTTTTTACAAGACTTATATGCCCATTATGTAAAGCCCCCATAGTTGGTACAAAACCTATGTTTATATTGTTGGCTTTGCTATTTTTTAGCAAAACAGTAAGGTCTTTTATTGTTTTATATAGTCTCATTTTGATGCTTAATATGCCTCAAAGCTAAGTGTATATTGGTTTTAAGAAAATTTATGTAACTTTGCGACCCTTTAAGGAAATCCGTTCGGACTTAAATCTAATCAAGCACAAATGTCAACAAAAAAAAGAATTTTATTTATTGCCAATGAAATGTCTCCTTACGTAGAACTTACTGAGTTTGCGGAGATCATTAACAAATTGGCCGTAAAAGCAAATGACAGTGGAATGGAAGTGAGGTGCATTATGCCCCGCTTTGGCATTATCAATGAAAGAAGGCATCGGTTGCATGAAGTAGTTCGTTTGTCGGGCATTAATGTGTCAATTGATGGTGATGACTATCCGCTGGTAATAAAAGTCGCTTCTTTACCCAACGCGAGGTTGCAGGTTTATTTTTTAGATAACGAAGATTTCTTTAAACGTAAAACTGTTTTTACAGACGAAAACGATAAATGGTACGATGACAATGGATTAAGAACTGCTCTTTTTTGTAAAGGCGCTCTTGAAACCGTAAAGAAATTTGGCTGGCCGCCGGATATTATTCACTGCAGTGGCTGGATGACCGGGTTGATACCAATGTTTATAAAAGCTGCGTATAAAAAAGAACCGGTATTTAGTAATTGTAAAGTAGTGTACACTATTGGGCAAACAACATTTAAAGAAAAACTGGGTGCAGATTTTTTAAAATTGATTTCCATTAATGATAATGTTACCAAAAAAGAGCTGGACTATTTTAAAGATATCAACAACGTGGCGATGTTTAGGGGTGGCGCGGCTTTTGCTGATGCGGTTACTTTTGGAGCAGAAAAAGTTGACAAAAAATTAGTGGAAGAGTTTAGTAAAGTAAAAGGAAAGAAAACTTTACCCTACAATGCAGAAAGTGATTTAACGGACTATTTGCAATTGTATACGGATCTTGCCAAGTAAACAGGCGTAGGCAAAAGCCAACCTGTTAACGCTAATTACAGATATAATGTTTGAAAAAATAACCTGATAAACAACAAAGCCTTCAATTATGGAAGGCTTTGTTGTTTACAAGCACATACTTATCTTTGCAACTCAAAATTTAAAACCTTATGCCTTATTTATTTACATCAGAGTCCGTAAGTGAAGGACATCCGGATAAAATAGCTGACCAAATCAGCGATGCCTTGATTGATAATTTTCTGGCGTTTGATCCCAATAGTAAAGTAGCTTGCGAAACATTAGTAACCACTGGCCAGGTAGTATTGGCCGGCGAAGTTAAAAGTAAGGCCTATCTTGATGTACAGGAGATAGCACGCGGCGTTATCCGTAAAATAGGATATACCAAAAGTGAGTATATGTTTGAAGCCAATTCCTGCGGTATTATTTCTGCCATACACGAACAGTCTGCAGACATTAACCAGGGTGTAGACAAACAGAAAAAAGAAGAACAAGGCGCCGGTGACCAGGGAATGATGTTTGGTTACGCTACCAACGAAACGGAAAATTATATGCCGCTGGCATTGGACCTGGCACATTTTATTTTATTGGAACTCGCTGCTATACGTAGGGAAAATACGGCCATTAAATACCTGCGCCCTGATGCAAAAAGCCAGGTTACGCTGGAATACGACGACAACAACCAGCCGGTACGCATAGACGCCATCGTTGTATCAACACAGCATGATGATTTTGGCAAAGATGAAACCATGCTGGCAAGAATTAAAAAAGATATTATCAATATTGTCATCCCAAGGGTTAGGGCCAAATATCCCAAGTACGATCATTTATTTACCAACAAGATTAAATATCATATTAATCCAACCGGAAAGTTTGTAATCGGCGGACCACATGGTGATACCGGCTTAACAGGACGTAAAATTATTGTGGATACCTATGGTGGAAAAGGGGCGCATGGCGGAGGTGCTTTTAGCGGAAAAGATCCAAGCAAAGTTGACAGAAGTGCCGCTTATGCTACAAGGCATATTGCTAAAAACCTGGTGGCTGCGGGCCTTTGCGACGAAATATTGGTGCAGGTTAGTTATGCCATTGGTGTAGCGCAGCCTACCAGCATAAACGTAGTGACCTATGGCACAGCTAAGGTGGATTTAACCGATGGTGAAATTGCTAAAAAAATAATGGGCATGGCTTGCTTTGATATGCGTCCTTATTTTATTGAGCAACGCTTAAAATTGCGTAACCCAATTTATAGTGAAACCGCAGCATACGGCCACATGGGACGTAAAAATGAAATAGTGGAAAAAGTATTTACTTCTCCTTATGGTAAATCAATTAAAAAGAAGGTAGAACTTTTTACTTGGGAAAAACTGGATGCAGTGAAAGACGTGAAAAAGGTTTTCGGATTAAAATAACTACTTGTCATTTGTTACAATAGTTTTAAAAACCATAAGTTTGAAAAGGCTTATGGTTTTTTTATCCCTCTCAATAACAATTAATTTTGCATTGTGAAAAATTTCAGACAACAGCAGCATCGCCCTAAAAAAAATACCTTGGTAATTGGCCGGGAAGCGGTTATTGATGCCATGAAATCGGGCAGACAATTGGAAAGAATTTACCTGCAAACTACAGTTCACGGGCCGGTGATTGAAGAAATACGCCTACTGGCTGAGCAGCACCTGGTACCCATTAATAAAGTGCCCGTTGAAAAACTAAATGGTTTCAACATCAGTAACCACGAGGGTTGCGTGGCAATGATCAGTAAAATTCAATACCAAAATCTGCAGGATATTATTTCATTTATTGTTGATAAAGGCGAAGTGCCGTTGTTTTTAATATTGGATGGCATTACAGATATCAGGAATATTGGCGCAATTGCCAGAAGCGCATTTTGTTTTGGTGTAAATGGTATTATCATTCCCGATAAAGGCGTAGGTGCTTTAAATGAGGATGCCATCTTAACTTCCGCAGGGGCATTGGAGAAAATGGCTGTTTGCCGCGTAAGCAGTTTGATGAAAACAGTAGATGAACTTCACCTGAATGGAATAAAAGTTTTTGCAAGTGAAATGACGGCCACCAAAAAAGTCTTTGAACTTAACCTGGCTGAACCTTGTGCCATCGTGATGGGAGGTGAGGAACATGGCGTGTATCAACCGCTGTTAAAAATTTGTGACGAACAGTTTCAGATTCCCATGGTAACCGATTTTGATTCTTTAAACGTATCGGTAGCAACAGGTATTATTTTGTATGAAGTGATGAAACAGCGGGTGTTGCCTGCATCATAATAACGCCTTATTCGAAGTAAGAACCATCTTCTGTTTTAAGGGAAGAGGAAACATTGGCTTCAATGGCTGTTATTTCTTCCTGCGTAAAGTAACGCCATTTGCCCACCAGCAAATTGGCCAGCGTAATATTCATAATTCTTACTCTTTTCAACGTTTGTACATTGTAACCAAGCACCTGGCACATTCGCCGGATTTGCCTGTTTAAACCCTGCACCAGAATAATTCTAAACCTGTTTTTGCCTTCCTGTTTTACAAAACATTTTTTTGTAACCGTATCTAAAATTTTTACACCGTTACCCATCTTTTGAATAAACTCGTGGTTGATGGGTTTATCTACTGTAACCACATATTCTTTTTCGTGGTTATTGCCTGCCCGTAAAATTTTATTAACAATGTCGCCGTCGTTGGTTAAAAATATAAGTCCTTCGGAAGGCTTATCCAGCCTGCCTACCGGGAAGATCCTGCTTTTGTAATTGATAAAAGAAATGATATTGTGTTTGTCTTTAAGATCGGTAGTACAGGTAATGCCCACTGGTTTGTTAAACACCATGTACACAATTTTGTCTTTCTTTTTAATAGGCTCTCCATCAATTTCCACCACATCACCGGGCATTGCACGATTGCCTTTTACAGCAACGTTGCCGTTAATGGTGACCCTTGCCTGATCTATGTATTTGTCGGCTTCCCTTCTTGAACAGAAACCCGTTTCGCTGATGTATTTGTTTAAACTTTTATCCATTGTGTGCGGCAAAATTACGATACTAAAAGCAGTGAACATGCTATTTTGTATTGTGAAGTTTTTTGCACAGGCATCACCGGACTTTTGTATAAATTAATTTTTCGGCGTCGTTTGCGTTCCTGGGGAACAACATCTTTTTAAGTAAATGACATCGGTTAAAATTTTATCAAAATTATCTGGCCACCTCAAGATTAAGCGCTGGTTTTAATTATCTTGCCTGATAAACAAATAATACTATTTGGGAATGATTGTTGCATTTCCGCAGGATACCAATTTATTTTTATAGAAAATGAGAAGACTATTTCTGTGCCTTTTGCTTTTATTGTTTGTATTTTTTGGCCATGCGCAACGTTTGCTGCTAACAGGTTTTGCCGGCATGAGCAATTACCAGGGTGATCTCCAGGAAAAAAAAATCACTTTCAGCCAGGCCCATTTTGCAGGTGGTATCGGGTTGGCTTATGAACTTTCAGATCAGTTGTACATCACAGCAGGTATTAAAACAGGCAAAATAAGTGGTGATGATAAAAAGGGTGGTATCAATTCAATCCGAAACTTAAATTTTTCATCGCCCATCAGCGAATTTCAGGCAGGGCTGGAATATGATATTCTGAACATTACAAAGCAACGCATCACGCCTTACCTTTTTGCCGGAATTGCGGCTTTTCATTTTAACCCGTCAACATTGGACAGTGCCGGCAACAGGGTTTACCTGCAGCCATTGGGCACTGAAGGGGAGGGATTTTATAATGGACGAAAAAAATATAGTCTCACAGGTTTTTCTATTCCATTTGGAGGCGGAATAAAAATGGCCGTAAACGATATTATAAGAGTTGGGATAGAAATCGGATTAAGAAAAACCTTTACCGATTATCTTGACGATGTAAGTACAACTTACGCTGACAAGTCGCAATTGCTGGCCCATAATGGCCAGCAGGCAGTGAACCTTGCATTCAGGTCAAACGAACTGAACCCCGCATTTAGTTACCCGGCTGGCGGTTCCATCAGGGGTAATCCGGCCAGTAAAGATTGGTATTATTTTACCGGGCTAACAATCAACTACCGGTTAAATGCCGGAGATGGCAGCAGTTTTAAAGGTGGCAAAACAAAAACAGCCTGCCCTACAAATGTCTATTAAGGGTTTTATCATTCACTAAAACCAAATGCTGGTTTTAGTGTTTTACTTTTACATCGAAACCAAGCAGCATGGCATATAAGTCTTTAGAATCATGTTTACTAGATCTGGAAAAGAGCAGGCAATTAATCCGTATTAAAGAAGAGGTTGATCCATATCTTGAAATGGCTGCCATCCATTTGAGGATACATGAGGTAGGCGGTCCCGCATTATTATTTGAAAATGTAAAAGGGAGTAAATTCAGGGCGGCTTCCAATATTTTTGGCACGCTGGAAAGAAGTAAATTTATTTTCAGGGATACACTGGCATTGGTACAGCAACTGATTGAATTAAAAAACGATCCCGTAAAAGCCGTTAAACATCCCATTAAAAATTTTACCGCGGGTGTGGCCGCCTTAAAAGCGTTGCCCTTTAAAAACCCTTCCTCCAAACCGGTATTATTCCAGCAAATACAAATAGAAAATATTCCTCAAATTCATCACTGGCCAATGGATGGTGGTGCATTTGTAACACTGCCACAAGTATATACCGAAGACATAGATCAACCGGGTATTATGCATGCCAACCTGGGAATGTATCGCATGCAGCTTTCGGGAAATGATTATGTGATGAACAAAGAAATTGGCTTGCATTATCAGTTGCACCGGGGCATTGGTGTTCATCAAACAAAAGCCAACAGCAAAGGCTTGCCATTAAAAGTCAGTGTGTTTGCTGGTGGTCCTCCCGCACACAGTGTGGCTGCCGTTATGCCCCTTCCTGAAGGCATTAGCGAAATGACTTTTGCAGGAGTATTGGGCGGAAGGAGATTCAGGTACACGTATATTGACGGC
>JANXVN010000061.1 GCA_025351645.1 Ferruginibacter sp. | reverse complement strand
GTTTGGTACTACTATTTTTGATTTTTACCAAAGCCAACGTATGGAACACGCCAAATATTTGTTGTATGATAAAGGCTTAAGTGTTACAGAAGTATCGATGCTGCTTGGATACTCTTCCATTTCTCATTTTAGTACGGCTTTTAAAAAGCATACAGGTATTAAGCCTTGTGAACTTTTATTTAGGTAACTTATAATTATAAAGATTTTTATAAATAAAAAGGCATCCTAAAAAAGGATGCCTTTTTATATGAAGTTTTAAGTTTGGAAACAAACATAAAACTGTAAAATTATCCTTTAATGGATACTTTGTATAACCTAATAATTATCAGGTTATCTAACAATTTGGATAAAAAGCGGAACAGAAACAAATTTTGAAAATAACGGGAGTAGGATTACTCCCGTCTTTACCCTAATAAAACCCTAAACCAGCAAAATGGTCGCTCATAAGCATGAGCAATATTTTTTATAAATTTTAAGAAAATATCTTCAATTAATTTTTTATTTAAGAATCTAATATTATGCCAAAGGGTGTTTTTGTGCAAAACTTCAAAATAAGCTCCGTTTAATTAACCCAAATTTGATTACCTCAACATTAGCGATTATACTACCTTTGCAAACATTTTTAGTTAGAATAGAAAGGAAAATTTATGTCATTTAAATATAAAGAATACCAGCAGTTGAATTTGCCGATGATTGGCGATGAAATACTGGAAAAGTGGAAAAAGAATGATGCTTTTAAAAAAAGCGTCGACTTAAGGGAAGGTAGCCCATCATACGTATTTTATGAAGGCCCGCCAAGTGCTAATGGTATGCCTGGCATCCATCATGTTATTGCAAGGGGCTTAAAAGATTTGGTTTGCAGGTATAAAACAATGCAAGGCTTTCAGGTTAAACGCAAGGGCGGTTGGGATACGCATGGTTTGCCGGTAGAATTAGGCGTAGAAAAATTATTAGGAATTACTAAAGAAGATATCGGCAAAAAAATATCTGTAGAAGAATACAATGCTACCTGCCGCAGGGAAGTATTGAAATTTAAGGATAAGTGGGATGATATCACTAAAAAAATGGGTTATTGGGTAGATTTGGATAACCCGTATGTAACCTTTGAACAAGGTTACGTAGAAACTTTGTGGTGGTGCCTGAGCGAATTATACAAAAAAGGCTACCTATACGAAAGTGTAAGCATACAGCCTTATTCGCCCGCAGCGGGTACCGGCCTAAGTTCTCATGAACTAAACCAACCCGGTACTTATAAGGATGTAAAGGATACGAGTATTGTGGCAATGTTTAAGGCAACCAACAATGAAAAATTTAATATCGAAGGAGTTGACGGAGATGTTTACTTTATGGCATGGACAACTACGCCATGGACGTTACCATCCAACCTTGGCCTAACTGTTGGGCCTAACATAGAGTATGTGCTGCTAAAAACTTTTAACCCATATACACATCTACCTATAAATGTTGTTTTAGCAAAAGCTTTAGTAAGCAAATATTTTAAGCCAGAATTTGAAGATGGTGATTTTAATAGTTATAAAGAAGGCGATAAAATAATTCCCTGGAAGCAATTATCGAGCTTTAAAGGAAAAGAACTAGAAGGCATAAGGTACGGACAACTACTGCCTTCCGAAGCCAATACTCCTGAAAAAATTGAAGAATTAACGCCTGGTGCAACACCCTTTAAAGTAATACTTGGCGATTTTGTAACAACAGAAGATGGTACCGGAATAGTGCATACTTCACCTGCCTTTGGTGCGGATGATTACAAAGTTGGTAAAAAGAACAACCTTGGCATATTGACTTTGGTTGATAAACAAGGCAAATTTGTTGATGGCGTAGGTGAATTTAGTGGCAGGTATGTAAAAGATTATAAAGATGAAAAAGGCTATATTGATGTAAATGTTGATATAAGTGTAAAACTTAAAAAAGAAAACCGTGCTTTTAAAGTTGAAAAGTTTGAACATAATTATCCTCATTGCTGGAGAACAGACAAGCCGATTATTTATTATCCTTTAGATGCCTGGTTTATAAAAACTACCGCCGTAAAAGACAGGATGGTGGAATTAAATAAAACCATTAACTGGAAACCTGCTTCTACAGGCACCGGCCGTTTTGGCAACTGGCTGGAAAACATGGTGGATTGGAACCTGAGCCGCAGCCGTTTTTGGGGTACGCCCTTACCTATTTGGCGTACAGCAGAGGGTGATGAAGAAAAATGCATCGGCTCAATAGCCGACTTAAATAGTGAGATAAAGAAAGCAAGCGAAGTGTTGGGAGGCGAAACAAATAAGCATTACCTGCATGCAGGGATACTTGACCTTCATAAGCCTTTTGTAGATGATATAATACTGGTGAGCAATACCGGCAAACCTATGAAAAGGGTAAGCGACCTGGTAGATGTATGGTTCGACAGCGGTGCCATGCCCTATGCACAATGGGGATTGCCAGATACAAGCTCCAACCAATTCGGCCCTTTAAGCACAGAGAATTTTTGGCAATACCATGCGGCTTCCACTACAAATCCGGTAGAACATGTTTTTCCGGCAGATTTTATTGCGGAAGGCGTTGACCAGACAAGAGGATGGTTTTATACTTTGCATGCATTAGGCGTTTTGCTATTTGATAGCGTAGCCTATAAAACTGTTGTAAGCAATGGGCTGGCTTTAGATAAAAACGGCAACAAAATGAGCAAGCGCCTCGGCAACGTGGTTGACCCTTTTGCAACAATTGATACTTTTGGCCCTGATGCAACCCGCTGGTATTTAATTACCAATGCAGCGCCATGGGATAGTTTAAAATTTGATGCGGATGGCATTAAAGAAGTGCAGCGAAAATTTTTTGGAACTCTCTATAACACGTATCAATTTTTTGCACTTTATGCAAATGTTGATGGTTTTGCCTTTAAAGAACCCTACATCCCGGTAAAGAAAAGGCCTGAGATTGACCAGTGGATCTTATCTTCCTTAAACACATTAATAAAAAGTGTAACGGAAAGTATGGACGATTATGAGCCAACGCAAGCGAGCCGTTCAATAGAAACTTTTGTTGATACGCTTTTAAGCAACTGGTATGTACGGCTTTGCCGCAGGCGCTTTTGGAAAGGCGAATATGAGCATGATAAAATATGTGCATACCAAACATTATATGAATGCCTGGAAACATTGTGCAAATTAATGGCACCTATAGCGCCGTTTTTTGCAGATTGGTTATTTAGTAATTTGAATGGGGTATCAGGTCGGTTTACGGTTGAATCTGTACATCATACTGATTTTCCAAAAGCAAACCCCCAAGTAATAGATACCAACCTTGAAAAAAGGATGCAGCTAGCGCAAGATGCATCTTCTCTTATATTATCCTTAAGAAAAAAAGTAAATATTAAGGTAAGGCAGCCATTACAAAAAGTATTTATACCCGCGTTGGATGCTACGATGGCATTGCGCATCAAGCAGGTAGAAGAAATTATAAAAGCAGAAACAAATATTAAAGAAATAGATGTTTTAAGTGCTGAAAATGACTTTATAAAAAAAAAGACTAAAGCAAACTTTAAGACTTTAGGCAAAAAACTGGGCCCTAAAATGAAATGGGCTGCGGAAATTATCGCTAAATTTGATAATATTACTATTGATAAGGTACTGGAAGGAGAATATTTATTAAATCCTGATTTTGAAACAACAGGCGAAACGGCTGTTTTTATAACTGCTGAAGACCTGGAAATGTCAACGGATGAAATTTCTGGCTATGAAGTTGCTAATAAAGGCAGTTTAACAGTAGCTTTAGATATTACAATTAGTGATGAATTAAAAAAAGAAGGAAATGCAAGAGAATTCATCAATAAGATACAAAATATTAGAAAAGAAAGTAATTTTGAACTAACAGACAGAATAGTTGTTAGGGTGCAGGAAAATCAACTATTACAAACCTCATTAAATCAATATAAAGATTATATTTGCGCCGAAATTTTGGCTGATTCGCTTGACTTTTTGCCCGTTTTAACAGATGGGTCTGAGATTGAAGTGAACGATGCCATCCTAATCGTAAGTATTTTAAAAAAAGGAGAGTAGTATGGCAACAAAAAAGAAAGTAGTGGTGGCTACGAAGAAGCCGGCTGCAAAAACTGCCCCAGCTTCTGGCAGCAAATCAGCAAAAACTGTGAAAATACCTGCGCCTTTAAAAAAGGCTGCCGTTTCCAGCAAAGCTCCTATTAAAGCTGTAGTTAAAAAAATAGCTAAGCCAGTTGCCAAACCTACTAAGCCAATTACAAAGGTGGCTGCAAAAAAAGTTGTACCCCCCGCAAAAAATATAATACCAGTTAAAAAACCTTTGATTAAAAAACAAGCCCAATTAAAGGCATTACCAGTAAAACAACCCACAAAAACAGTAAAATCACTTACAAAAGCGGTTTTGCCTGTAACTAAAAATATTATAAAAAAGGCAGTAGAAATAAAAAAAGCTGCTTCAAAAACTATTCAACCAGCATCAAAACCTATGGCAAAAAAAGAAGAACCTAAAATTTCAGTTGCTAAGCCAGCTACTGAAAAATCATCAGCTGCAGCAAAGGCTGTGGCAGATGTTAAGGCTAAAGATATTAAGGTACCAATAGCTAAACCTGTTGTTATGCCAAAAATTATCACCAAAACGGTTCGTAAATATCAACCAGATTTTACAAAATCTGTTTTAGACAAAGCAGAAAGAGACCCAGGCGCACCTACTCAACGTTACAGTGATTCAGAATTAGTTGAGTTTAAAGAATTGATTCAACGTAAACTAGAAGCTGCAAAAAAAGAATTATCGTATCTGCATGGCTTAATTACCCGTAAAGATGAATTGGGTGGCGATGAAGGCGATAACCGTTACATGACAATGGAAGATGGCAGCCTTAGCATGGAAAGAGAGCAATTGAGCCAGATGGCAAGCCGGCAGATTACTTTTATAGATCATTTGGAAAAAGCCATTATGCGTATTGAAAATAAAACGTACGGCATCTGCCGTGTAACAGGTAAATTAATTGATAAAGCCCGTTTACGTGCAGTTCCACATGCTACGCTTAGCATAGAGGCTAAGATGGGAGCAGTTAAATAAACAGATTTTATTTAAAAAATTAAAAAAGGAGAAGTGTTCAAACATTTCTCCTTTTTTAATTTTTTAAATTTTTATAAACAAAGTTTCTAAATAAAAAATGCCAGTTTATAAGCCGTCTTACCTAAATTAATTAAAACATTGCAATTAATTAAAATACATTGGTATTTCTATCGCTAATAATTCAGCATCCTGGCTTGCGGTAATTGTAAATCTATCAGTGCCAGAAATAGCCAAGGCATCTTTTTTTCCTAATTCAACATCCGCTATTTTTACTGAACCTTTTATTACTACTAAAAAAACGCCATTGCCTTCAAAGGCATTAACATAATTTATCTCTTTACCAGTTTCTAATGTGGCCAATGCAAAACGTGCGTCTTGGTTTATCCATAAACCATTGTCTGCTGCATTGGGGCTTATAACGTATTGCCACTTATTAATCCTTTCATTAACATCAAAGCTTTTTTGGCTGTACCGCGGTTTTATATCATTTACCTTCGGATAAATCCATATCTGAAAAAGCGTAACTGGTTCAATGGCTGATTGGTTTGCTTCAGAATGTTCTACTCCGGTACCTGCACTCATTATTTGTACATCTCCGGCCTTAATTACTCCTTCTCCGCCAGTATTGTCTTTATGTTTTAGGGCACCTGTAAATGGTATGGTTATAATTTCCATATTATCATGCGGATGCGTAGGAAATGCTCCGCCACCAGCAATAAAATCATCATTTAAAACCCTTAATGCACCAAAATGCACTTTTTCAGGATTTCTGTATTGGCCAAAACTAAAATAGAAATTAGGCTTTAGCCATCCATGGTCTGCTTTGCCCCTATCCGTTGCTTTATGCAATACTGTTTTCATTTTTTTATATCTTAAAGTAATAATATTATAATCAATGTTGAAACATCAATATTAATACCATTTTTTATTTACTGACAAAATAGCAAAAAAATACCCCGCTATTTACGGGGCTATTATTAATTAAAACTGGTCATTTCGTTATAATCGAGCGGCATGGTAGTATCTTCCTCCCGGCTTTCATTGTACTCTACAATAAAATTATTCCTTCCTTCCCCGGTTACAATAATCAGGTATTTTTGTTGGGATAGTTCGAGCAGGCTTAAAAAAAGGAACAAGGCGTGTATTCTATCATTACAAATTTCAAATATTTTTTCAAAAGAAGCATTTTTTGCGGTGCGGCAGGTAGTTAGCATATAGTCACGGGTTTCTTCCATGGTATAATTATATTGCACAACGGTATGTACTGGCTTATGGTTTTTATCGTGCAGGCGTTGTACTACTTTCTCAAAGGCTTTCATCAGTTTAAATAAAGATACTGCCTGTATCTCTGTGCCTTCCCCAGCTTCTTCGCCAATTTGAGCTAATTCCCTATGCAGGTTGCCGCGTTTTAACATCAGCATACGCACTTCTTCCATTTCAGCCATTTTGGCAGAAGCTTCTTTAAATCTTTTATATTCCAGAATTTTGTTAATCAGTTCCTGCCGCGGGTCAATTTCATTTCCCTGTTCATCTATCTCCTTACGCGGTATTAGCATTTTTGCTTTTATACGCATAAGGGTGCTGATAAATAAGATAAATTCGCTGCTTAATTCAATATTTAATTTTTCCGTCTGGTGGATAAAATCTAAAAAGTCGTTGGTTATTTTCGTAATGGGGATATTATAAATATCCAATTCATCCCTTTCAATAAAAAAAAGTAATAAATCAAACGGCCCTTCAAACTGGTCTAACTTTATTTGGTAGCTAATATTTGTCACAAAAAATATTAAATAAATAGATAAAAAAATCCTTCGGTAATTAGCCGAAGGACAAATGTATAAATAAGTTAAGAGAGATTAGTACTTAAACGCAAAACCAACACCCAATGTGGATAATACCTGCAAACCTATTGCATGTTCAGGTGCTTGCGGGTTTTTAACATTATCATCATATAACATATCAATAGCATAACTTACCTGGATGAATTTACCAATGCTACACTTAAATTGATTTGTCCAAAACACATCAATATTTTCTGGCTTAGCAAGATAATTACTATACAAATCGAGTTTTGAGATGTAGGTTACATTCTTAAAAATATCTCTTCGTAAAGAAGCCGTAATAAATGCCCCAAATTCAGCTTTAGTTTTTTTAACAGGATTAACGCCATATAAAGTTGCCAAAGGTGTTTCTACATTGCCATTAAAAATACCGTCAGGCGAAACATAACTGTATGGATCGTTACTAACAATCGTCCACCGGGTACCAACTGGCGAGCCAAATACAGTCAACCAGGGCTTTGGCGTCCATTCCAGGCCTGGTGCCACAACAATATATGCTGGGGCAAAAAAGCCAGAGTTCCTTCTTTTAGCAGTAGTGCCAAAATAGTCATATTCGTAACCATTGGTAAGCTGAGACCTTAGCTGCCCCAATAAAGAAAGGCGCAAATTTTTCCAATGTTCGGGGGTATACCCAAGTTTTGAAATAAAATCTATACGGTCATTTATTTTTCGGGTGCCTAAAGTGGTAGTTTTTACAAGCCCATAATTTACATCAAGTATGTTGTCCCATATTTTTTTTCCCCATTTTCTGGAAGCATAAGCATTTATTGAAGCCGCGGTTGACAATGAAAATTTATCTCCGCCGGCAGCAACCCAATTGCTATTTCCAACTTGGGTTAAGTTTAGGCTTAAAATCAAGCCTTTTGTCCACCCCCGCGCATTTGGCTTTTTAGTAGTATCAGTTGAAGTTGAAGTATTAGCAGTAGTTTTTAAAGCTTTTACAGAAGCATCTTGCGCAGCTACTTTAATAAAAAAGGTGGTTAAGATAAGTATGGTGACAAATTTTTTCATAAAATTATTTTAAAAATGGCAGCTCTTGATAAAAATAGCCGTTGTAAACTAACTTAAAAAATTACTTTTTTAGGATGTCCCGTATTTCCATTAATAATTTATCGGTTGATGATGGCTCTTTAGGATCAGGTACTTTTTTATTTATTATTGAGTTCATAGCTTTAACTACACCAAACAATACTAAACCAATAACAATAAATTTTAAAATTGCAGAAAGGAAATTACCATATTTTACTAAGCCCCAGGTAAGTTTATCAAGGTTTTCAACATGGGCCGCTTTTAAAGCGGGTGTTAGTAATAATGGGGTTATAACATCATCTACCATTGATGACACTATGGTACCAAACGCAGCCCCAATTACTACCGCAACTGCAAGGTCAACCACGTTGCCTTTAAGTATAAAATCCTTAAACTCTTTAATAAATCCCATAATGATAAGTTTTACATTTTAAATTGAATTACACGTATTATAATACTAAAGTATATTTTTTACTTAGGTTTCCAATAATAATTATTAAAAAACCATTTAAAAAGGCAATCCTAAAATCTATTTTATAATACCTATTTTGCGTGTTTTATAATATGAACAAGAAGTTTTTAGATTGGCTAATATTTACGTTGCTTTCACTCATTTGGGGCAGCAGCTTTATTTTGATGAAGGTAGGGCTGCAGCAGCTTTCGGCTTACCAGGTAGCTGCACTAAGAATTTTTTCAGCTGGGCTGGTATTGTTGCCCATCACTTTTAAATATATCAGAAGCGTCCCATCGGATAAATTATTTTTAATATTTTTATCTGGCAGTATTGGTAATTTGATACCAGCTTTTTTATTTTGCATAGCGGAAGAAAAAATAGACAGTGGGCTGGCTGGCACATTAAATTCGTTGACGCCCATATTTGTTGTAGTTACGGGCTATATCTTTTTTAATATCCAAACCTCCATTAATAAGATAATTGGCATTTTTATAGCCTTTATTGGCAGTTTTTTATTATTGTTCAGCACCAGCAACCTACAGCAAAGCATGCATTTTTCTTTAATACTTTTAATAGTATTGGCTACTATTTTGTATGGGTTTAATGTTAATATGGTCTCAAAAAAATTAAACGGCATTTTGTCGCTTCACATTGCGGCTATTGCCCTTAGCTTAAACGCCATCCCGGCTTTATTGGTGCTTATTTTTACTGGCTATTTTCATCTTCCATTAAGTAATAATAACGTTTTGGTTGCAACGGGTGCATCTGTTGTTTTAGGGGTACTTGGCACCGCTTTGGCAACCGTCATTTTTTATATGCTGGTTAAAAGAGCTGGCGGTGTATTTGCAACAATGGTCACCTATGGCATTCCATTTATAGCCATTGGGTGGGGCTTCATTTATGGAGAAGCATTTGGATGGCAACAAGCAATTTGCCTGCTGATAATATTGATAGGCGTGTATTATAGCAACAAAAAAATAAAGCCTGCAAAGCTTCCAAATACATTATAAACAAAAAACTCCATAAAATAAATTATGGAGTTTTCTTTATATGTTAAAATGCCTTGTTTTAAGAAGTAGCAGTTGAAGTGCTTGTCGTCTTTACTTTTTTAGTTTTAGATTTTTTTACTTTTACAGGTGCGGCTGTAGCGGCAGCCGGAGTTGCAGGGGCTACTGCAGTAGGTGTTGCTTTTGCTTTATCAAATTCATCTGCAGTCAAAACATCGCCGGTAAAAGTAATGCTCTTCATTTCATCTACGCCAGCAAATTTAACTGTAAGGTGCTTTTCAAAATGCCCAGCATTTGCTGCATTGTAAGTAGCATTAATAACACCAGTTTTGCCCGGGGCTATAGGTTCTTTTGTATAATCAGAAATAGTACAGCCACAAGTTGGGTTTGCTTGCTCAATTATTAAGGGAGCGCTGCTAATGTTAGTTACTGTAAAAGTTCCTTTAGTAGGTATGCTTTGTTTAATTTTTCCGAAATCGATTGTCTCATTATCGAATTTAGCAACATCAGTTACTTTTTTTGCCTGCGGTTGTGCAAATACGCTCGATGTAAATGCCAACACAATTAGAGAGAAGAATAATTTTTTCATGATATTTTTTTAATTTATTTTTTATATTTATTTTTCAAATTTACAAATTCTGTTACAGATCTTTTAAATTTACGAGCTCTTTATTTTCAGGAGCGGAGGTAAGCGGGGTTTTCCATACTTCTCCTTTAATAATTATTTGCTTTGTTTTTGTGCTATTATAAGTAATAGTGATTGTTTTATTAAAAGGGCCTTCGCTAGCTGCATTATAACCAACAGTTATGGCTGTTTTTTGAGAGGGCGCCTGTATTTTATCCTTTTCCCAACTTGGCGTGGTACATCCACAGCTCGCTTGTACATTTATTATTTTTAAAGAATCAATTCCATTATTTACAACATCAAATACATAAGTAACTGGTTTCCCTTGTGGTATTTTACCAAAATCATGCTCAGTTTCGTTTAAGACAAGTTCATCTTGCAAATGTTTAATTGTAGAAGAAGAAATGTTTGTAGCTGAGTTTTTATCTGCATTACTTACAGCAGCTACCTGTGCATGTAAAGAAAATGCAATTATAAGAAGCGTAAAAAGGGTAAACAGTTTTTTCATTTAGCCATAAATTTTTCAAAACGTAAGACAAAGATACAAAAACGGATAAAATTGCTATAAATTGTTACTGTGTTATCTTTTTTTTAACAACCTTCACAACTATTATTTTACATTTGTTAAATGGATACAGTAAATACCAACGATACTGCATTGCAGGAAAAACTGAGCTTCGATCATTTTAAAAATGAAGTGCTGAAAGATTACCGGATTAGCTGCGAAAGCAGGGAAACCAGCCTTGTTGGAAGAAAGGAGGTATTAACGGGAAAAGCCAAGTTTGGTATTTTTGGAGATGGCAAAGAAGTGGCGCAGGTTGCGGTAGCTAAATTTTTTAAGCCCGGCGATTTTAGGGCCGGCTATTACCGCGACCAAACCTTTATGTTCGCCACCGGCATTGCCAATGTTGAACAGTATTTTGCACAACTTTTTTCTGATCCGGATATAAATAACGACCCTTTTAGTGCCGGCAGACAGATGAATGCGCATTTTGCCACAAAAAATGTAGATGCCAATGGTGATTGGCTGGACCTTGTAAATAGTAAAAATAGCAGCAGCGATATGGCGCCTACTGCAGGCCAAATGCCCAGGGCTTTAGGTTTGGCACTAGCATCAAAATTATTCAGGAACACACCGGCATTTAAACAACACACTACCTTAAGCAATAATGGCAACGAAATTTGTTTTTGTACCATTGGCGATGCATCTACCAGCGAAGGGCATTTTTGGGAAGTAGTAAATGCAGCAGGTGTGCAGCAAGTACCCCTGGCAATTTTTATTTGGGATGATGGATATGGTATTTCGGTGCCGAAAGAATTGCAGACAACCAAAGGCTCAATATCGACTGCTTTACGTGGGATGCAAAAAACAGAAGGCACCAACGGGCTAGATATTTATAAATTAAAAGGATGGGATTATGCAGGTATGTGCGAAGTGTTTGAGCCTGCCATCCAAAAAATACGGGATACGCATATACCGGCCATTTTTCACATAGAAGAAATTACACAGCCACAGGGGCATTCAACTTCGGGTAGTCATGAACGCTATAAACATGCTGATAGGCTGGAGTGGGAAAAGGAATGGGATTGCATCAAACAAATGAAGGAATGGATATTAGAAAATGCCTTAGCGGAGGAATACGAGCTGAACGAGATTGAAATGAATGCTAAGCTTTTTATAAAAGAAAGCAAACAAAAAGCCTGGGATAAATATATTGCGCCTGTAAAAAAACAAGTAGCAGTTTGCACGCCACTATTACATGGGTTGGCAGAAAAACTTACCGAAGAAAATGCTGCTTCAATAAAAAGTATTGCGCAGCAATTATCAAATAATAAAGAGCCTTTACGCAGGGAAGTGATGAAAGCAATAGCCAGTTCGCTGGATATAGCTGGCAGTAACGTAGCTTCAAAAGAAGTGAGCAATTATTATAATAGCTTAAAAGAAACTAATGCAAAACTCTACAATTCCTTTCTATATAATGAAGGCCCAAAAAGTGCTTTAAGAGTAACGGTAATAAAGCCCTATTATGCCGAAGATGCAAAAATGGTAAATGGCTACGAAATATTGAATAAATACTTTGATGCCCTATTTGCCAGTAATGATAAAGTAACCGCTTTTGGCGAAGATGTAGGTTTTATAGGCGATGTTAACCAGGGCTTTAGTGGCTTACAGGCCAAGTACGGCAAAGAGCGGATATTTGATAGCGGCATAAGGGAGCTTTCTATTATTGGGCAAGGTATTGGGCTTGCTTTAAGAGGGCTGCGCCCAATTGCAGAAATACAATACATTGATTATATTTTATACGGCTTACAAACATTAAGTGACGATTTAGCCACCACGCATTTTCGCACTGCAGGCCAGCAAAGCTGCCCGCTAATTGTACGCACAAGGGGGCATCGTTTAGAAGGTATTTGGCATAGCGGCTCCCCCATGGGCATGATCATAAACTCTTTACGTGGCATGTATATATGCGTGCCCCGTAACATGGTGCAGGCTGCGGGCATGTACAATACATTAATGCAAGGCAACGACCCGGCCTTAATGGTAGAGTGCCTGAATGGTTACCGTTTAAAAGAAAAACTTCCTTCCAACCTGATGGCTTTTACAGTACCGTTAGGCATACCGGAAACTTTAAAAGAAGGCACTGATATTACCATCGTATCCTACGGGGCAACACTACGCATTGTATTGGAAGCTGCTGTATATTTGGATAAATCCGGCATCAGTTGCGAAGTGATAGATGTGCAGACCTTACTGCCTTTTGATATCAACCACGATATCACTGTTTCTTTAAAAAAGACAAACCGCATACTTTTTATTGATGAAGATGTACCTGGTGGTGCGGCTGGCTACATGTTTAATAAAGTAATGGAAGAACAAGGTGGTTATAAACATTTAGATGTTGCGCCAAGAACGCTTACAGGGCAAAACCATCGCCCCTCTTATGCAAGCGATGGCGATTATTTTAGCAAGCCTAATATGGAAGATATTGTTAGGGTTATAAAGGAAATGATAGCTGAGTAATTGATAAAATTATTAATAAAATTAGTAGCATGAAGCTTACTTTATACCAGGTAGATGCTTTTGCAAGCAAAGTTTTTAAAGGCAACCCCGCTGCCGTAATCCCTTTAGTGCAATGGCTTGACACAGATTTGATGCAATCCATAGCATCGGAAAATAATTTATCCGAAACCGTCTTCTTCATCCCTTCTGCCAACGGCAGTACAGATTATGATATCCGCTGGTTTACGCCTGACGTGGAAATAAATTTATGTGGGCATGCAACCTTGGCAAGCGCATATGTGCTATTCAATATTTTGGGTTTTGAAAAAAATGAATTAAAGTTTAATTGCAAAAGCGGCATCCTTACAATAACGGAAAATGTAGGGTTGATTACCATGGATTTTCCCAGCTGGAAACCTGAAAGGCTGGACGTTTACCATGATTCATTAAGCGAAATTTTAGGCGGCATGGATATAGTGGGCGTATATAAATACCGTGATATTTTAGTAGAGCTTGAAGACGAAGAAGCAGTAAAGAATTGTACTCCGGATTTTACTTTAATGAAAAAGCATTTTGACAAAATCATCATTACAGCACTAGGCAAAAAAAGCGATTTTGTATCAAGGTTCTTTGCGCCTGCAGCAGGCATAAATGAAGACCCGGTTACAGGTTCTGCCCATGCTCAACTCATCCCCTTCTGGAGCGAAAAATTGAGCAAAAATAAAATGCATGCCCTGCAATTATCCGCACGTGGCGGCGAATTATGGTGCGAGCAGCTCAACACAGAAAGAGTAGCCATAAGCGGCAACTGCGTATTTTATATGAAGGGAGAAATAACTTTATAAGCCAAAAAAGCCGCTGTAAAAGCGGCTATTATTATTTCATGTTGTGGTAAACTTTCTGCACATCCTCATCTTCTTCTAATTTATCAATCAGCTTAAATACATCCTGCGCAGCTTCTTCGCTAAGCTCGGTTGTATTCATCGGTATCCTTGTAAGTTCAGCAGTTATCACTTCAAATTTCTTTTCTTCCAAAGCTTTGGCCATGTGCCCAAATTCTGTAAATGTAGCACGGATAATAATATTGCCTTCGCTATCCTCCCCTATTTCCTCCAAACCGTAATCAATTAATTCCAATTCAAGGTCATCCACATTAAGACCATTATTCTTTACCTTAAATTCGCCTAAACGGTTAAATGTAAAGGCAACGCTTCCGCTGGTACCAAGGCTTCCGCCACTTTTAGTAAAATGCATCCTTACGTTTGCCACCGTACGTGTAGGGTTATCAGTTGCAGTTTCTATTAATAACGCAATGCCATGAGGTGCATACCCTTCGTAGGTTATTTCATCATAAGTGCTGGTATCTTTACCCATAGCACGCTTAATAGCAGCTTCTACCCTATCTTTCGGCATACCACAGGCACGTGCATTCAGGTAACATCTCCTTAAAGCTGGGTTATTATCTGGCTCTGGGCCAGCTGCTTTTACTGCTATCACAATTTCTTTACCAATACGGGTAAAGTTCTTTGCCATTTTATCCCAGCGGGCAAACATCGAACTTTTGCGTACCTCAAATATTCTTCCCATAATTTTTTAGTTTAACTGTATGCGCACTTTACTTATTGGATTGCAAATTTAGGGAAAATCATTTTTTTCTTATAATAATGATAAATGGCTGTCGAAGAGTTTGCATTCTTTTTGTCCGGGCTAATACACAGCCATGGCCATCATTGTTGTGTCACTCCCTTCTACGGCATACCTATTTGGTACTCTTCCTCAATTTGCTACCTTTTTTCATTGCTGGAATAGTTGCATCTGAAAGTTTACACCATTTAAAAAGATGTAAACTTTAAGATACATTCATTAATTTTAACCAGCATGCCAAACCCACTTTTACAGGTACAAAACCTATCCATTAATTTTATTGCAGAAGGCGCTACAGGCAGTGCGGTAAAAAATATTTCTTTCAGCATTGCTGCCGGAGAAATATTAGCCATTGTGGGAGAATCTGGTTCTGGCAAATCGGTTACCGCCTTATCGCTACTGCAATTGCTTCCTGCGCAGGCAACAATACATGGGCAGGTGCTTTTTTCAAACCAAGAAAAAAATAGTACCGACTTATTAAATATATCTTCCAAAAAAATAAATGCTATAAGAGGCAAAGACATTGCCATGATATTCCAGGAACCAATGACTTCGCTAAACCCCGTATTTACCTGCGGCTACCAGGTTATGGAAGCAATACAATTACACCAGAAAACAACAGCTAAGATTGCTAAAGAAAAAGTCATTGCCTTGTTTGAAAAAGTAAACCTGCCAAACCCATCAACCATCATTAACCGTTATCCGCACCAATTAAGTGGCGGCCAAAAGCAACGGGTTATGATAGCGATGGCAATGAGCTGCAACCCATCTTTACTAATTGCAGACGAACCAACAACTGCGCTGGACGTAACCGTACAAAAAACAATACTGCAATTAATAAAAAACTTGCAGCAACAAACAGGTATGGCCGTAATTTTTATTACGCACGACCTTGGGCTGGTAGCTGAAATTGCAGACAGCGTACTGGTAATGTACAAAGGCGAAATTATAGAACAGGGAAAAACTAAAGACATCCTTCAAAACCCGCAACAAGCTTATACAAAAGCACTAATGGCATGCAGGCCCGCCATGCACAAGCGGGGCGAAAGGCTGCCGGTAATCAGCGACTTTTTTATAGAACCTTCATCTGACAACAAACCTTTGATAACAGTTGTACCTCCATCTACAATCAGTTTAACCAAAAATATATTTAATACAGAAAAACAAACAGGAATTGCACTAAAAGTTGAAGGGCTGAAAATATATTATCCTGCAAAAAAAACATTTTTGTTTTCAAAGGCTCCCGAGCCATTTAAGGCAGTAGACGATGTTAGCTTTACCGTAGCCAAAGGCGAAACTGTAGGGCTGGTTGGTGAAAGTGGTTGCGGCAAAACAACTTTGGGCAGGGCAATTTTACAACTAATACCAGCCACAGCGGGCAGCATTATATTAAACGGAAAAGATTTAGCCACTTTATCAAAAAAACAATTGCAACCCATCCGTAAAGAATTACAAATAGTTTTTCAAGATCCTTATGGTTCGCTTAACCCACGCATGCTTATTGGCGATGCAATTATGGAACCGATGAAAGTACACGGCATGTTGCAAAACAATAATCAGCGTAAAGAAAAAGTTATAGGATTATTAGAAAAAGTAAACTTATCAGCCGGCCATTATAACCGCTACCCACACCAGTTTAGCGGCGGGCAAAGGCAACGTATTTGCATAGCAAGGGCATTGGCATTAAATCCATCTTTTTTAATTTTTGATGAAAGCGTTAGTGCGTTGGATGTTAGCGTACAAGCCCAGGTGTTAAACTTGCTGAACGGCCTAAAAGAAGAATTTGGCTTTACGGCTATTTTTATATCGCACGACCTATCTGTTGTCCGCTACATCAGCGACCGTATTTTAGTAATGAATAAGGGAAAAATTGTAGAAGAAGGCTTGGCAGACGACATCTATTTTTCGCCCAAAAATGAGTACACACAAAATCTAATTGCAGCCATTCCCGGCAAGCAACCAGTGTTTTAATACAAACTATTAATCTTCATAATCAACTGTCTTTCTTAACTGGTAACTATTTCCATCTCCTTCAAAAAAGTTTTTAGCGCTTTTATGAAAGCTGAATAATATCTTTTTCAATTGTTCTTCAAACTGTTCATTTTGGGGCTTGTCATCCCGCAGTTTTTTATCTGTCATATAACTAAGTTTGTTGTTGCTGCTGGTTTTATTTATATTTTCAGGTTGTAGCCCACTTATGCCAATCTTCCAGTCATCTTCTTTTTTTATACGGTATTTAAAAAAATAAATATTGCCCTTTTTATGGTCATAAATAGTTAATTGCTTTGATACAAAAACTATCGAATCTACCCTGGCAAAGTTTTTATCCGCCACCATATAACTCCTTGCAATAGATAGCTGCGTATTATATTTTGCTGGAAATTTATCCAACTTTTTAAGCTTATCAAGTTTGGTAAACAAGGATCCCCTCGTTTGGTCTTTTGCCGCAAGTGCAATTAAAATACTATCTGCAACAGGCTTGTTATTCCGTAATAAAACTATGGCAGCATTCATGCAAATATTTTCGTCTTTAGACTTTAATAATTTATCAAAAAACTTTGGCACATTTACATTGCTATCATAAAAGGGCATCAGCAATACGGCGTTGTCATTTAATTCATCATCTTTATTAATACCAACATAATTGTTATTGTACGTCGTTATAGCAACGCCTCCATTATCCTCATCATTTTCAGCTGCTTTCTTATCTGCTTCTGCTTTTTTTTCATCTTTCCCTTGCTGCTTTTTCAGGGCAATTTTTGCATCAAAATAAATTTTATTATAAAAACTAACATATTGGCCTGCCTTTACATAACCGCTATCTACAAGTTTTACCAGCAAAGCAGTTACAGGTTCTTTATAATCCTGCAGGGTTGTCAACTGCAAAATTTCGGGGTACAGAGTAGCTGCTAATGCAAGTGAATCTTCTAAATTATTGAACAGTGAGGTATAATCATATTCCTTCTCAAACACTGGTGGGTCTTGCATTACAAGTTCTTTAAAAAGTTTGATGGCATTGCTGCTTTTATGCCTTGCCAAAGCTTCCATTACTTCGTTTTGAAAAAGGCTTGTGTCGCTAGTTTGGTGGTAGATATTTTTCAAGTAATTTACAACTACCGGCTTTGTAGAATCATTGATGTATCCCAGCTCTGCAATTAATTTCGTTTTGATGGTGAAATAATCTTTATCAGCTGGCTTCAATTTTTGTAATGCAGCCATTATTTTAGGCGCTCCCTTTTCACCATAATAAATGTTACTGATGCTTTTAAGCGCCCTTGCATAAGTTATGCTGTCTTTACTAAAAAGGTCTGTAAAAAAACTATCGAGGTTGTTGTTAAAAATATTTCTTCCCAGCGTTTTTTGTTGTGGTGCAAAACTTAAAAAAAAGGAATCAATAAAACTGCTTTGCTTGTTCATAGTATCGCCCATTGTGACAAGGCTAAACATATAATTATCTTTCAAATAATTTATACGGCTGATAGTTCTGGAAGACCCAGAATCCCGCAGGGTAAATTTAAAACCTCTCACGCCATTTGCTAGTAAAAAAGAATCTTTATTATACACCTTCATATCATTTTTGGTAAGATAATCTTCCAACTCGCCCGACCAAAATTTAGTACTATCTTTTACATAATAATATTGTGGATAGTGCTGTACTGTAAGCCAAACCATTTCTCCAGTAGAATCGCTTTTAAAAAACGCATTGCGCTTTTTAGGCCAGTAATTATTGTAAGAAGCATATACTTTGCTTTCCGAAACCTCTTGCGAAACTTGTTCCAGCTTGCCCCTGTAATCCTGGTCAAGGTCGGGTGCTACAGGCGTTAAAGCGGTAAAATGCATAAACGTATCTATGTACAATTTGCTGTTTGTATATACGTAGGGCGTAAAATTAAAAGAATCAAAATAGCCGCTAAAATCTTTTTTTGCATTTTTACTATGTGCTGCAATTACGTAATATTGCGGCCCTTTAATAATATACCTGGCGCTTACAAAACTTCCATCTTTCAGTTTTTCTTTAACATCTAAACAAGGGTAGCCTTTAAAAGAAGAAAGCTTGCGCAGCAATTGTTTATCATAATAATCAGGCGACCTGAAGGATTCTTCAATCAATTTTAAGTCAAAGCTATCCTCTTCTAAAAACCTAAAATTATACACGCTTTTTTTAAGGAGAAGATACCCATCGCCATTGATTTTATCGGCTGCTTCGTACTGCCAGCGGGCAATGCCATCGTTGTTAGTATTATCAACGCTTTGGTTTGGTGCCTGCGGAAATTTAATTGTAAAACCACCTTGAGCCGGCGTGAAATTTGCCATGCCAATATTAATTTTATTAAGATGGATAGAAGAAAAAAAATGGGCCGCTTCTTCGCCATCAACGTAATTTTCTTTGCCGGCCATTTTAAAAACTACTACTTCAAAGGGCGTAATAAAAATATTATAACGCTGCAGGTCGCCCCTTCGTGTGCGGTTGGTAATGTCATATCCTTCATAG
>JANXVN010000034.1 GCA_025351645.1 Ferruginibacter sp. | reverse complement strand
TTACATTCCATCCTTTTGTATAGCCCGCCAATGCATTGTCTTCCTTAAAAAATACTTTTAATTCATTTGCATCAGAAATGAGCTTGCCTTGTGTACCTACCAATGTAATGGAAGTTGACATTTTTCTATATGTTTCGTCGCTCCAGTTTACTGAAAGTAGCCCTGTTTGGCCAGACTGCATTTCAAGTAAAGAGTACACTGCATCTTCTACTTTTCCAGAATAGATCGATTTTAGTAAAGTGCCTTTGGCAGCCTTTACAGGAGTAACAATATCATTTAACAAATCTATTACATGAGATGCATAATCCAGCAAACATCCGCCGCCCTCCGCAGGGTCTGAGCGCCATGTTTCAGATTTTTTTTTCAATACCACCGGCCCATAAGATTCGCCGATAAAGTGATAAATTTCTCCAAGGGCACCGCTGGCAGCAATTCTTTTTACTTCTTTAAAAGTGCCGATAAATTTATTATGGTAACCTACCTGGTTTACCAGGTTATTTTTAGCAGCAAGTGCAACCAACTCCTGGCTTTGATCATAATTAAGGCAAAAGGGCTTTTCTGCAAAAACATGTATTTTCTTTTCCAGCAAATCTTTAATGATACTGTAATGAAACTTTGTTGGGACCGCTACTACAACCGCATCTGGTTTTACTTCAGCAATCATTTTATTATGGTCAGCATAGCAATTAAATTTACCCTGTTTAGTCAAAAAATCTGTTACCATTTTTGATGTATCACAAACTCCCACAATATCAGTATTGGCATATCCGCCAAGAATTGACAAATGTGATAATCCCATTTTTCCTGCTCCTATCAAAGCAATTTTAAGCATAATTTTTATTTTGATTTTTTTAGCAATTCTATGTACTGATCTGTAATTTTATCCCAATTAAACCGGTTGCTAATATCAACCATGCCTGCAATTGCTTTTTGTTGTATGTCTTCCTGGTGGCCTAATGCATAATGAAGCTGCCTTGCGAGGCTATCGTCATCTCCGGAAATAAACGTGACAGCATTGTCACCACAAATAAACTTATTCTCTATTATATCCGAGCAAATTAGTGGTGTGCCCAGCCCCATTACAGTAAGTATTACCGGCGAAAGGCCTTCAATAAGCGAAGGCTGAACGTAGGCATATGCATGCTGCATTAATATATTTGTATCATCTCCATAAACATATCCTGGAAAAATAATACTTTCATTGGTTGTCTTTTTGATGGTTGATTCGTATTCACTGGGATTGGGAGAGCCTCCTATTAAAACCAATTTTTTGTTGGTACTTAATTTAGAAAAAGCAGCAACTAATAAATGCAACCCTTTATCCGGTATAAACCTGCCTACAAATAAAAAGTATTCACCTTTAGTAATACCCAATTTTGTAAGGATATCAATATTGAGTGGCGGAGGTTTTACTTCTGAGCCGTAAGGAATAAACTGGTAATTGCGCTTAAATTTTTTTTCAAAATATTCTTTGGTAAAAACATTATCAAATGCAACTGCATTTGGGCAATAAGCAGTAAGGTAATTAGAGCCAATGTAAAATAATTTACCATACCATGGCCACTTATCCCGTTTCCAATCCATTGCAAATTGGCTTATCACTACTCTTTTACCAGCCATTCTTAATAACATGGCCCAAATGGCATTAGCACCACTATGCAAGTGTACTACATCTGCTGTATTTTTAAAAATTACATCAAAAGTTGCTTTCGCTGAATGAACAAGGGTATCAAAGCCGGCTTTTTTTACAGTGGTAAAATATTTTATTTGTACGCCCTCGTAGGATGGATGCTGTACATCCGTATCATTAGGGTATACCCTACTGTAAGCAATTAATTGATGGCCTTTTGCAGCAATTCGCGGGTACAATTCAAGTGCAAATTTATCAGAACCTGCCGCACCTGCTTTTGGAGGTATAGATCTAAAACCTCCAAAAGCTGCTATTCGTAATTTTTCCATATACTAATCTAAATAGCCTTGATAATATTGATTGATATATTGAGTTAAAGCTATTTTCCAATCCTGCATCAGGTTTATGTTTCTTAACTCCAGTTTACGGTTTATCAATCTTTCGCATGGCGGCCTTTCAGCAAAATATACATCTTTAAAATAGTCCGACTTCACACTTGTAATCTTAACAATATCGGTAAGTTTTAGTAGTACCAATAATTCTACAGCCACTTCCAATCTGCTGGTTTGTCCCCCACAAACCATATTATACAAGCCCCAGTATTCTTTTTCTATAAGTGCCTTTACATTCTTTGCAAAATCATGCGTAAAAGTAGGTGTACCATCTTTATCATCTACTATAAATAATTCCTTTTTGCCATCTTTTAATTGCTGCATCAATTTCTGAATAAACTTCTTATCCTTTTTTGGACCGGCACCCATCATCCACCCAGCACGGCAAATTAAAAAACGTTTGGCATTTTCTGCTACATACCTTTCGCCCATATATTTGCTCCTGGCATATACACCAAGCGGGTTTGGCAAATCCCAATCGTCGTACAAATCTTTTTCGCCGTCAAATATACCCGCAGTACTTATATACAATAAAGGGATATCTAATGCATTTGCCAGATATACCGCATTTTCAGCTGCCATGGTATTAGTAGCATAAGTATCTTCCTTATTTTGTTCGCAATATTCAAGATTGGTATAGGCACCTAAATGAAAAAGATAATCAGGCTTAAAGTCATACACATCTTTTTTGTATGCATCAAAATCCCTAAAATCTAAAAAGGAAAGCCATTCTTCATTAACATCCTTATCCGTACATTTTATTTCATAATCATCTTTAAATTGATGGTAAAATGCTTCGCCTAACATACCGCCGCTACCAGCGATGTAAATTTTCTTTTTCATTATTTATGGTTTAGATAATTGTTGATAATTAATTGACTCTATTTTGTATAATCATTTGGCAAATGACATAGTTTAGAAATTTGAAGAAAACTTTCAATTTTTTCCTGCAAAATCTATCTTTTGCCAATTCATCATGAGGATTAAAATGAAACAGTCATGTTTTACCCGTGGTAAAAGCTATTTTCATCTTTGGTTATGTATTTCCTAGTTTAATAAATACTTTTTGGAATAATGTGGATGCATTATTATGCAAAATATAAATAGCAATTACCCAGCAAAAATATTCGTTTACAGGCTAATTTCTATAATGGACGAAGGCAACAAATGTGAATAACATTCCATTTTTTGTTTTACTTGAAATGATAAAGTAAGCCTTATAAAAGATCAATCTTAAATAAATGTAAATTTTGTAAAAACGATGTTATCGAGGATATCGTTGTGTCCTTGATGAGTCCCCATTCGTTTCAAAATTTTATTACTGACGGCTGATAAAAACACAGGGTTTTTGAAATTATTAAATTTTAAATATATTTTTAAACTTTGCACCGTGAAATATATCGTTAAAATATGTACTTTGATTATTTTTTCGAATAGGGCAGAATTTAGGAATTACTTATATCTACACGGAGTGTTTAGCAATAATGCTAATCTAATTAATTGTAAATACTTTAAACATGAATTTGCATGGTTTTAATTAAAAACATCATTTACCTACTCAGGAAGTAAAGATTTAATTTTATTCCAATGAGTCTCAAAATTATAAAGATCGTAAGCATGTATGCGTGCGTTTTTGCCCATCAGGCTGGTAGATTCATCATTATTCCATAATTGCAATAATTTGTTTTGTAAATCTTGTACATTCCCATGTTCAAACAAAAGCCCTGTTTTACCGTCAATCACCAATTCAGGAATTCCTCCAATATCTGAGCCTACTACGGGTTTGGAAAATAAAAAAGTTTCGGAAATTGAAAAAGGAAAATTCTCATACCATTCAGATGGACAAACGCCAAAGGCTGCATGTTTAATTAATCCAAATACTTCATCTTTACTTTTAAACCCTAGCATATCTACATTAGAAATATGCTCGTTTTCAATCAAAGATTTTATTTCCACTTGCGCATTCCCAATTCCGGCAATTTTCAAATTGATAAGTGTGCCCTTTACGGCCATTATCAGGGTTTTTACGCCCTTAATATCTTCTAATCTGCCAACATAAAGTATAAATTTATTAGACGGAAGCAACGGCTCATCATTTTTATGATTGTCAATATAAGCATCTACCAAATTTATATCGTAGCATAAGTTGGATACAAAAAGCTTTTTTTCATCAAATCCAAACTTCTGAAATTTTGTCTTTATAAATGAGGATGGGCATAAATAATAATCTACCAGATCATAGGTATTTTTTTTGTGATAATAATACGCTTCAAAACTGGCAAGCATACTTGCAAGGAAAGATTTTTTTTTGCACATGTTCAGTGTACAATGGTAAAATGAACCAGTAATACATTTTTCACAAATTTTACCATTGGACATAAAGGAATTTTCCGGGCAAATTATTTTGTAATCATGCAATGTCCATAAAATTTTTATTCCCCTCTCATGTAATTTGTTTATAATGGCAGGAGTAATATAATGATGTAGATTATGAAGATGGGCTACTTTTATATCATGCTCTTGTAGTATCCTATCTAATTTAAATAAAGCATTTCGAGATACAATGGAGGTTTTTAATGCCTTGATCCCATTACCAAAAGATTTATTTTTATTTAATTCTTTAAAATCATACGCAGAAACAAAGTTTTTTGAATAAAAAGAATACTCATTTTTTTTATTGTGAGTAGAAAAAGGTATTACCTCATAACCTTTTTTTGTATATAATTTGTTAAGGTTCTCTACATACGTCCAATCTCCGCCAGTTGCATACCACGACCAATTAACTAAAAGTATTTTCATTTAATATTGGAATATTTATTTTAAAACTATTAAAAAAAAATAAAATTAGCTTAATTAAGTAATAATAATATTTCTTATCAAATATATAATTTAGAAATTATTGATTGAAGTTTATCCCAATGAGCATTAAAATTGACCATATCAAAAGCATGTTTTCGTGCTGATTTTCCTAACTGCTTTACAATATCTTCATTCTTCCAAAGGTAATTCATTTTCTCACACATATGTGCAGCGTTTCCTGCCTCAAAAAGTAGCCCAGTTTTACCATTTATAACTAATTCTGGTATTCCCCCAATTTCTGATCCTACCACCGGCTTAGAAAACAAAAAACTTTCTATTACAGAAAAAGGAAGATTTTCATAGCAAATAGAAGGACAAACAACAAATAATGAATTCATTGTTAGTTCAAATACTTCCGGTTTACTTTTAAACCCTAAGAATTCGATATTATCGTGGCCCATGGCCATTTGTCTAAATTCATTACCTGCTACACCACTACCAACAATTTTTAATTTTATATTTGTGTCTTTAACTGCTTCAATTAATATTTGTACTCCCTTTATATCCTCTAATCGACCAATATACAAAGCATACTTTTCCTTTTCTACAGTTTTTTTAATTACAGCATTTCCAATAAAATTATCAATAAGCGCAATGTCATAACATGAATTAACTATTACCATCCGGGACTGGTTAAAACCAAACTGTACAAATTTTTTCAACAAAAATTCGGATGGGCATAAAAAATAATCTACCAGGTCATAAGTATGTTTCTTGTGATAGTAGTATGCTTCAAAGCTTGCCAGGCTGCTGGCTAAAAAAGATTGTTTTTTACAGAGATTTATAGCACAATGGTAAAAATTTCCAGTTATACATTTTTCGCATAACCTTCCATTGGAGTTAAATGAATTTTCCGGACATATAATTTTAAAATCATGCAAGGTCCAAATAATTTTTATGCCTTTACTATGAAGTTTCTCAATAATAGCTGGTGTTATGTAATGATGTATATTATTTAAGTGAGCAATTTTAATATCATGGTCTTTTAATAGTACATCTAATTTATTAAGTGCATCCTTGGAAATTACTGATGTTTTTAAAGCCTTTATTCCATTGCTAATTGTTTTACGCTTGTTGAGTTCTTTAAAATCATATGTATCTACGAAATAACCAGAATAAGCTGTAGGTATATTTTTTTTATTATGTGTTGAAAAGGGGATTATTTCGAAACCTTTAGACTCATATAATTTATGGATATTTTCAATATATGTCCAATCGCCTCCTGACGGATACCAGGACCAATTTATCAGCAATATTTTCATTTGGGAAAATTAAATTATTAGCAGTTATTATTATTTTTATATGTATAAATATTACAATAAAACTATTTCTTACACAATTTTAAATAAATATTATAAAAACTATTACACATTGTGTCTATAGCAAAATCTTTTTGTATTCTTGCTTTACCCGCTAAACCCATATTTTCTGCAACTTGTTTATTCTGCATCAAATAAACAATTTTTTCTTCTAAAGAATTAAAATTATTTGCAGGTATCAAATATCCAGTTTCATTATCTGAAATTAATTCGACGGTTCCCCCTCCCTGTGTTGCAATAACCGGCTTACCGAGCGCCATACATTCCATAAGGGAATTTGAAATACCTTCCCCATGAACACTACTATTTGTACATAGCACGCCTATATCAAAAATATCTATGTATTCTTCCACGTTGTTGAGTAACCCGGTAAATAAAATTTCTTTACGAGCATATTCACCGGCTTCTGCAATCATAGCTTTTACAGTTGGCCCTGTTCCTAATAATAAAAAAGCTAATTTACCAGGATATCTTTTTAATAGGGATTTTGCGGCTAGCAATAGAGTAGTATAATCCTTTCTGGACTCAAAAGCTGCCACCATGCCAATTATATACTTATTTATAAGGCCTAATTCTTTTTTTAGGATTTCTGGATCTTTCAAATGACTTATTCTATTGTAGTCGAATCCATTATAGATACATACACTTTTAGAAAGCGGTGCTCCATAACTTAATAAGCCAGCCTGCGTATTGGATGTAACTACATCTGCAAAACGAAAGGATATTTTAGATCGCAGATAATCCTTGTTTCTATAGCTCCTAAAAGGCAATGCATCGGCTATCATGCTTGATATAAATTTTTTTCTAAAAAAAACTTTTAATAACACGCCTATAATATCAGTCATGCTGGCCCAGGAATGCACAATATCTGGATTATATTCTCTGGTTATATTAAATATTTTCTTGAAACTTGCCGTCTTCGATTTATATGACCAATCGATAATGTTAATTTTATATCCGGTGTCATAAATTTCGGGAAAGTCTACACCGTCATGCATAAATATTATTTCAAAATGCACATCAAGATGTTGTTTACAATATTTTAGTAACTCAACAATCCTTCGTTCTTTGCCTCCTTTAGTTAATACATCATTCAATATTAATACTTTCACCATCTTAGATTATTTCTGCGAAATTTTAGAAATTTTATTTAATTAGAATATGTATCAGGCTTTAACTTGGTTAGTATTTCCTTTTTCCTTAAACCTTTATTACTCCTATTTTCAATGTATATTCCTTCTTTTAAAACTTTCTCTTCGTATTCAGCAAGTGTTTTAATTATTTTTGCAGGTACACCAACTACCACCACATTATCAGGTATGTTACGGCTAATAAGGCTAGCAGCACCAATAATTACGTTGTTACCAATTGTTATTCCTGGCATTAAAGTAGCATGGCTACCTATAAAAACATTGTTTCCAACAGTAACTGGTTTTATAATATCAATCCCGGGATACTTTGCCCTTAATACACCTACTCCCCCATCATGCGTATGAAATGTTACCCCGTCAGTGATAGTTACATCATTCCCAATTGTAATAAGATAAGGCTCGCTACCAAATAAAGGCGTTCCTGTAATTCTTACATTTTTCCCAAAATTTACACCTAAATATTTGGAGTAAGTAGCCGCCTTACTATGCTCGGTATCAAAAAAAAGGCTTAGTTTAAACCTTATTTTTCTTAAAACATCAATCATAATTTATTATTTACAAGGCTAAAATAAATTTTTTAAGATGAATAGTTTGTGCATGGAAATCGAAATTTTTTATTCCGATATCATGCCCCGTTTCACCAATTTTATCCAGGTTATTTCCTAATTGCAATACCTCATTTAATTTTTCCTGATAAGATGCAATAGAATAATCCTTTGCCAGGATTGCGGAAACCCCATCTTTAAAATAAATTGCCAGTTCGCCTAAATCACTTGATAAAATTGGTCTGCGTGCTGCAGTATATTCGCCTATTTTATGTGGAAACCTGGCTATATCCTGAGTGGTATCCCTCAATGGTATTATCAAAACCGTTGCGCCCATATAAAAAGAAAGTAAATCAGGATATGGTATATTGCTTTTTATGATAATGTTTTCAAAAATCCCATATTGGTTTATTTTAGTCCCTATTTTTTGCCAGTTAACTTCATGTTGGCCAGATATTACTAAAACAAGGTCTCCCTTATAAAAATTGACCGTTTTTAATTGATAATATAAATCTATTATAAATTCGATAACCTCATTATAGGCTATTGATCCGCAATACATCAGATAGGGCTTTCCTTTATAAAGAGAAATTTTATCGAATTCGGCAAAGTCACACATTGCCGGTATTTTTATTATCGGCATATCCTTATCTTTCCCTCTTATATGCTTAATTAAAAAATCACTGATAGCAATTACTCCATCACAAAAAAAATAAAATTTATTATCAAATAAATTATCATTTAGTTTATTAAAAAAGCTACTTCTATCACTAATGGAAGAACGTAGCTCTACATACTGTATAATCATCTTAAAGCCTAATAGTTTAGATAAAATTCTATAATAAACTAGTTCTCCAAAAGATGGGGTGTATAAAATTGCGGTATGAAGTTTTTTACGCTTTTTTATCAATAAGATAGTTTCTCCAATTACTCCCGACAACCTGTTAATATTTCTAAAAATGAAAGACTTTGGCCTATTGTATTTAAGGGATGTAAAAATAAATGGTATACCATCATGCCGGTTTATTTTATTATATTTTATGATATTTATACTATGCTTGTTAATTACTAGCGGGTTTAAACCTAGTATTTTTAACCCTTTTAAAGTTAAAAGTATGCGTTGTATTGGAGCACTGTTAGACGGAAAGCCAGAAACACCTATATGTATAATGTACATTAAAAAAAACTTTTTTATACTTGATTATTAGGAGCGTATTGGTTTTTCAAATAAATTTTTAAGCACTTTGCAAGGGTTGCCGCCCGCAATAACATCACTGGGGATATTTTTAGTTACTACACTGTTAGCGCCTATTACTGAATTATCGCCAATTGATACACCTTTTAAAACTATAGCACCATATCCTATAAAAACGTTATTGCCTATTATAATTTGTTTTGAATCGCCACTATAAGTTTTTCTTTTCTTGGGATCAACACCATGCCAATCAAAATCTGTTATTAGAGTATTTGCTCCGCAAATCACATCGTTTCCTATTATGATTGATGTTTTAGCCCCTATGACTGTACCGCTAAAACCACAATTATTTCCAATAGATATTACGGCTTCATTACTATGTGTTGCAATAATGCATTTTCTGTTTACACCAATCAAATTGGAATTGCTATCAGACCGGAAACTAACTAAATTACCAATTGAAATGCTTGATCCCGGAAAACGCAGTACATAAGCTGTACCCCAAAAACGTGCCCCTTTTCCATAACTAATTTGTTTTAATGTAAAATTAATTTTCATCACTAAAGTTGAAACCAGGTAAAGGCAACTTAATCGCCACATCCTATACTTTAAAAAGAGTAAGCCTGAAATATCAGTCATTGTAAATTGAAGTATAAATATTATTAAGTGTTTTTATAATTTCATTAGGTGAATGGCGTTGCATTGCTGTAAGCCTAGCTTTTGAAGCAGCAAGTATAGCCAAATCATAATTTTTTATTAAAAACACCAATAAACCGGCAAGATCATATTTATCATAAGGATTGAATAAAAAGCCGTTTTCCTTATTTTGGATCAACGATTTAACGCCACCTACGGAAGAACTTAATACGGGCATGCCCAACAGCATTGATTCGCACACACTATTAGGGCTATTATCGATGTAACTTGGATGCACAAAAAAATGACAAGTCTTTAATTCCGTAATTAAGCTTTCGGCATCAATGTGGCCGTAAAAATTTAAAGATTTTTTTTCATCAGTGAAAGGCAATATCTTTTTTACCATTTTGTTTAAATTATTGCTTGCAGTTAATCCAAAAATTTTCCAGCAAATAGTGTAATTACCCAATAGCGGTAATATTTTGTAAATAAGGTCTAGTCCCTTGTAGATATTAGGGTTAATTGTAGTGCCTATCACAATGGTAACATTACTTCCTGGTTGGGAGGGTGCAGACCATTGATTTAAAAAAAATGAATTGCGCAGTAGTTCTTCACAATGAAAATAAGTGGATTCTGGATTTATAAGGGCTGTATAGTTTCTATCCCAATCCGTTCTACCGCTAAAATACTTCCAATTTTTCATTATTCGAACCTCTCTATCTGCTCTATTTTTAAAAGTTATATAACTATGATAAAAGGTAAGCCCCCGCAATATATCCATCAATCCGCTCCTTTTTATTATATCTTTTTTGCTAAATCCATTAGGGAAATATACGTGGGTATAGGGCATTACTAATCCCTGCAAATGAAAAAGTACCTTATCAAATTTACCCACTAATAGTTCCCCATAGCCCATTTCAGTACCAAAAACATGCACCAAATTTGGTTTAAAATCATTAATTACAATATCTATGTACGCTGATTGTGTGTCATTTAATTTCCCCTTATGGCGAGTAATTATTCTTTTTAAAGCACCATGTTGTTCTAATGGTATCCCATAATAACTTACACCATCTTTAATTATTTTTTTATACTGTGCTCCACTGTAAAAAAAGCAAATGCCAATTTCATGCGTTTTTTCACTTACTATTAGTGATTCTAAAGAAGATATCCACCCACCTCCAAATGTATTATAACCAAATTCTACCCCAGCTTTTGATGGTGTATTTGTAAACCAGAGTATCTTCATGCTAATTTTATTTTCTCAAATGCATTATAAATTTCTTCTTCTTCCATTTGTCGAAAACTCTTTTTATAGCAAATACCAACACATATCCATACAAATATATATTGCATATAAATCCGTGGCAGACCATATACCGCCATATCAATTAACCACAAAAAAACAATAGCTCCACAAGCCCTTGATAAGTTATTAGTAGATTTAAAGATTCCCAGATATGCTGCCGGTAACATTACAAGTAAAAATAATATTATATGCAGGATTCCTCCCGTTAACATCAATTGCAAATACCCGTTCTCAATTACATTACGATATTCTATTTCCCCAAATGTAGCACCGTCATCTGTAACTGTTTCGTTAAAAGGACAATAATATGTTCCATTCATTCCCTTTCCAAAAATTTCTTTATTTCTTATTCCATCAAAAAAAGCTTCAAAAACAATTGATCTGCTATCTTCAGACAACCGGTCACTTAATCTAGCTGTAAACGAACTGGGAATTACATTCTCTGCAAAAAAAGATAAAAAAATAAGTCCAGTCAAGATGGGTATCATCTGGATTATTCTTAAAAAGGAAATATTTTTTATGTACAAAAACCCAGCAGCAATAATAAACCCAGAATAGGTTAACACTGCATTTCTTCTTGCCAGGTATACAAAACTTAACAAGGCAACAAGTGTTACCAAAAAACAAATAATTACCTTCTTTTTTGATAAATATCTTGCGTTCATTAATAAGAAAGAACTTCCAAAAGCTAGTGGATGTATAAAAATTTCTGCGGTTGATCTGTTTAGTATCAAAGAAGGCATAATAGCAGTAATTATCAAAAAAATAATACCTAAATAATAAAAACACTTAAATACTTGTGCAAGCCTGTCAATTGATTTATCAAAAAAAACAAAAAGCGGAATAATAAATGGCCAAAATATATAATCAGTTTGGATATTACTTTTAAAATTGGAATAATCGAATGACCAGCCCCTAAGCACAATTATAAATCCGTAAATAATAAAAACAGGAAAAATTATTTTAAAAAAATTGCTTTCATTATTGTAATCGTTAAAAAGTTTTGAAACGAAGTAAATGGCGATTGCAATGGTTGAAAAATTTAAAAGAGTCCAGATATTTGGATTTATAAGTTTGTATTGAAAAAATAATAGATCCCAAACATGTAAAAAGGGTAAGGAAATCATAAAATACAATATAGATTTCTCAATTTTCATTTATTAAAAGATTGTAATTTTTATTAAGTAAAATAGTGTAAAAGTTATATTGTATTATATAAACTTATTTTGAAAACTTTGGAAGTAATACCATAAATAAAAAATCTCTCCAAAAGGTAGTAACTTTTACATTTACATAATGTCTTGCTAAAATATTTGGATAAAGTTTTCTTGTATTCTTTAAACTGTACTCATCATCAACCTTAATTAATATTTCGGTTAGTTTAAAAAAATCCTCAGGCCTAAAATGGTTTTTTAATATTGCAAATGATGTTTGCTCTGTAAACCAATCTATACTTTTATTTGTGCCTAAATATTCACACAAGCTTTTCCAATTGTAATATGATGAAAATTCCCCATTCAAAAAAACAACACCTGAATTAAACGCTGTGGTTTCGAGGCATTTTTCTTCACCTAATGCCTTCAGTAATCCATTGGTGTAAAAGTGGCCTACATCTTCACTCATCCTTATTTGGGGTTTTAAGCCTGAGTTAAAATCTAATTCAGTAGGCGAATTATACCACAAAATATCCGAATCAGAGTAAAGTACAGGACCTTGTTTTGCAAAATGCAAAATGCCCACAAATTTCTTTCCTAATAACTCATTCGCAGCATAATTGTACAAATCCATATTCCCATCTTCCTTAAATCCCAGTGCACACTCCTGCCACGATACTACTTTAATTTTTCTTGGCCATTTCAATAAACCTTTTTCTATATTTTCTATTGGAGAACCGTCAGATACAATGCATACTTCCGGTAATTTTTTCCAGTGTTTGTAGACCGAAAATAAGGAAGCATTCAAGTAATCAAGCCCTTTTTCGCCACAAAAAAAAACTAATTTAAATGGAGTTGTAGCTCTTTCATCATTATTGATTGTACAATATTTTACAAGTTTGCTAGCCCGTATAATTACGGCAACCTTTAACAATAACCTATGTTTAAACTGCATTTATTAATTAATTGTATTAGTTTTTTTAAATTTTTGTGTAGCCATGCTTATTACTGTATTAATTAACGATATTTCATCAACCTTAAATTTAAATGCAAGAAATATGTATGTTATTAAACCTAATGCTAATTGTAATGGAAGCTTTAAAATGAGCGGAATATTAATTCCGGAATAAATAATCATGTACTCTGATAATATGACAATTATTGACATAAATATAGTAAGCACAACATATGGCTTATACCATCCAAGTTCTTTTGTCCATACGTTTCCCAAACGTTTGGAGTTAATTACTGTATAAGTTAAATATTGACCTACTCTACTAACAAATGTTGCTGCTACTAAATATATTATTCCATACCTTATTACAAGAAATATTAAACTCATTTCTAAAACGGACAAAATAATAAATATTTTAAACAATAGTTTTGCAAGCCCCTGCGCCAAAATTAATTCCCGGTGAATACTTATAAATGGTTCAATTAATTTAACTACGCAAAATAGTTGTAAAAAGATGATAGAACCTCTCCACTTTTCTGTAAATAAAAGAATGGTAATGTCTTCTGCTTTTATTAGAAGTAATATTAGTAAAGGAAAAGAAACAAATGCAACTATCTTATTTGTCTTTTTTACTGCATCTAAAAGTTGAGCAGGCTGATCTTGCAGTTTGGCAAAAATGGGCAATGACATTTTTAATACTACACTTTGTAGTATACTCACCACTAAATCAGGAAATTTATTTCCTCTATTAAACAATCCTAAATTTTCCTTGGTGTAGTAACGGCCTACAATAAAAGTATTAAATTGTTGAATCATAAAAAAAAAGATACTGCTGCCTAAAATATTCATTCCATATGGAATTAATGCTTTTACAGCAGAAAACGAGAATGCCAATTGCGGATACCAAGAAGAGCGAATCCAAAAGAAAACTACCCGAAATATTTGAGGAACCAGCATAGAATATACTAAAGCCCATACACCAAAACCTGCAAATGCCAAGATCAAACCAGTAATTCCACCAATTAAGGATGTCGCAATTCTTATATAAGATATTTTTTTAAATTGTAATTCCTTCAGAATTAGGGTCTGTTGGGTTTGAGCTAATGATGTTAGCAAAATTCCAAAAGAAATTACTTGCAAAATTGGGGTTAATGCAGGAGCTTTAAAAAAAGTGGAAATAAACGGAGCGATAACAATTAATAAAAGTGTCATGAATGCTCCAAGCATTACATTTATATAAAAAATGGTGCTGATCTGTAGGGGTGAAATATCCTTTTTCTGAATTAAAGTTTTTTCAAATCCTCCATCTGTTATTGCAGCAGATATACTTGTAAAAATTCCTGTAAGTGCTATTAATCCATAATCTTTAGGTTCCAGAATTCTAGCTAATACTACGCCTACTATAAACTGTACAATTTGTACAGAAAAAGTTTCAATTAAAGACCATATAGAACCTGATATTGCCTTAGATTTCAAATTTTCCTTTTCACTCATGTTTAAAATTGAAATCTTTTAAGATAAATTAGGGTTGCCTGTAAAAATTTATAAATAAACACTTATTTGTCAATTTATAGTCAAAGCTTGAAATTTACTTCTTCACGCTCAAACAAAGGCTAATAAATGCACTTCAAACATAAAACCCATAATTTTAGTAAACCTTTAAAGTGATAAATAAATAAGCTTGTCTTTACATCACCACGTCTCTTTATAGACAGGAAAAGTTAAAAATAAACTTCAATGAAATAATATGTAGCATACAATGTTGTTATTTAAAAATATTGCCAAGGCATAGCTTCGCTGTCCTGAGTCACAGGTCAAATTAATTTTAAACGCTAATATTATAATATATATACCAATGCCGTTAAGTTAAGTCCTTTCCTGTTACTTGGAGTGGGTTAGGGTTAGGTAAAAACAAACATATCAATGCTTAACTTAACGGCATTGATGTATGCTATGATACACTACTAATACCTAAAACGCATTTTCATCCCCTGTAAACACTTTGTATACAGTAAGGAATATAATCTTAAGATCTAACCAAATTGTCCAATTCTCTAAATACCACAAATCATTATTAACCCTCATTTTAATTTGTTCCTGATCAGTAATTTCTCCTCTAAAGCCATTCACTTGAGCCCACCCCGTTATTCCTGGCTTTAAAAATTGCCGGATCATAAACTGGTCTACTATTTTTGAATAATCAGTTGTATGCTTAAGCATATGCGGCCTGGGGCCCACAAGGCTCATTTCTCCCTTTAATACATTTAAAAATTGTGGAAATTCATCTAAACTGGTCTTTCTAATAAACCTTCCTATTTTAGTAATACGGCTGTCATTTTTGGTTGCCTGCCTTTCATCAGATTCTATATTTACACGCATACTTCTGAACTTATAACAATTAAACCCTTTATTATTTTTACCTGACCGAAGCTGAGAAAATATAATTGGTCCCCTGGATTCTAAATAGATTAATAAGCCTAACAAGGGTACTAGCCAGGAAAGTATAAAAACTACTACAAAAAAACTTATCGTTATATCAATTGCCCTTTTCTTGATCCTGTTACCCACATCATCTAAAGGTTCACTTCTTAAAGATATTATTGGCATATCTCTAATGTAATCAATATGCACTGGCCGATCAATAAATAAAGAAAGATCTGGAACTATCCTAAACCGTATACATTCCTTTTCTGAAATATTCATTAATTTATATATATATTTATTTTGTTCGGGTGTTATCGTGGAAAATATCTCTTCAACTTCATACTCCTTCGCAATTTCAATTGTATTTGAAATATTAGATAAAATAGGATGTTTTGATAATTCAGTAACATTTTTTTCATCCTCTGTAAAACCTATTAGTTGGAAGTTTATGCCTTCTTCTTCAAAATAATTTTCTAATTTTTTCGCTGTATTATTATAGCCAATAATTAATATTTTTTTTAAAATAAAATCTTTTGACTTAAAATGATAATTAATGCCCAAATAGATAAATCGATTTAAGGATAGGCCAATGGCAAAATTAAAGAAGGTTAAGAATATAAATGCGCGGCTAATTTCAAACCTATGTAAAAAGAAAAGATAAATTAATATTGCAATTACCCATAATAAGTAAACTTGGACGGAGCGTTTTGTAAAAGTTTCAAAATTAATTATATTATTATCAGCATAAGTCCTGCTTCCAAAAGATAACAACAACCAAAACGCGTTAATTGCAATCCAAAATTCTATATAGGCATGAGAAGTAATAGGGCCAATTTTTTCTTCAAACAAGAAACCAGAAATAAAAAAAATTATATTTAGTATAAAAAAATCTAAACATATTAATGAAAGTTGTAAGTAATATTTAAATTGCCTATTCATAAAAAATTTTAATGGCTATTATTTTTAATTTTTTTCTGCAAAAAAAGTTTCCATTTCAACCACGGCTTAAATAACATTTTTATTCCGTCTATTACTATTACATCATCTATTACATTCAACGTATGTACACCAGAATTAAAGGCACTACTTTTATCCGGAAAAAATTTAAAATACAATTCTTCTTCAAATTCATTTTCGGAAAGCTTAATAACCTTATTTATCGAAATTGATTCTCCGTAATGTATGCTACAATTTTGAGCAGGCCTATATATTTCATTATCTATAAAAATGATATTCCCAGCAGGCCTGGAACCATCTAAATTGATTTTTACCGGATTATTTTTATGAGGCTGATAATTACCTGATAAGCTATCTGAGTAATAGATGTGTAAATGACTATGATCAAAACCATTTTCAGCTAATGTTGCGAATAACCAATACTTACTATTATATTTAAAAATTGTAGAATCAAGTAATGGCAAATCATTTACAAGCACTTTCTCATTTGTAAGGCTTTGTGTTCCAAAATTATATTCGAATATAGAAACTTTTCTTACGGCACTAGTTTCGGGAATTACATATGTACTGCCGTTTTCTGAAATAATAAACGGGTAAGAGGAATGGCTTTTAATATCGAGTACTTTTTTGGAACTTGTTATACAAAAATCTTTATCAATAATCGATAATACAATTTTGCCATAATTGGTAGTATCTGTCATAGAAAAATCTTCATATAACAAATTTAAATTTCCACTATTATCTTTAAATATAAAAGGGTCGGCAATTGAATAACTACTATTGGCCAGGGGAAGCCACTTAAATGATAGCTGAGACTTTTTTTCTTTAATAACTTGTCGTATGTCAGCATTACAAAAGCCAATGCTCCATTGCATAACACAAAAAAGTTTATTATATAATTTATTTAAATTCATCACAGCTTATTTTGAAAAGTTACCTTCCTATTTTTGATATTACATTTTTCCAGAAAGCTTCAATAACTTCGACAATTTCTTTAATAACCAGTAATTGTATGAATAATAATTTATACAAGTAACAATAGTACCCCCAAATAAAAGTTTATAATTATTAATTCCCTTCAAACTATTGTCAGTAGTATCTTTAGCATATCCGCCAAAGTCAAATATTTTTAATCCCATGTCCTTAAAATAAAAAATATCATTTACTGTTAGATATTTATTAACCCTTCCAATTAAATTTCGGTCATATTGATCATCCAATCTTTTTGTTGCAGAATGTAAATGCCTAACAATGCCAACTTCTGTATCAACCAAATAACTATGTGCAGCAAGTATTTCGCCGTTATTGATAGCAAAGCTCATTTTTACAGTACTACCCATTTCAACTATTATGTCTTTACTAGTAGTGAATATATTTTTCTTAATGGCAAATTCATTAAAAAAAGATATAAACTTATCTACATCAGTGTGAAAGTAACAAGTAGTGCCCTCAGTTTCTGCAATTTTTGTTTGCTGCCTTATTTGTTTGGAAAAATTTGCAAGGATTATTTCTTTATCTTGCTCAAGGTTTAGTTCTATTGTATAAGAATTTTCTTGTATGCCAGGCACTTTCCTATTTTTAAAATCTTTTAAATGAAAAAAAGCATTTAAGGAAAAAATATTCCAAAATTGATATTTGTAAGTAAACCAAGATTCATACACGTTGAAAAAAAATACTTTTTTTTGATATCTTACCATTAATTTTTCATTCATTTATTTAATATTAACCATCTAACGCTACAAACTTTTTATTATTTTTTATAATCACGATATTAGTTTTATTTTAAGCTATTTGATACTTGTTGTAATTGTACTTTAGTTCTGCACTACAATTTTGTTTCAACTATTTTTAAATAATGATATAACTTTTATGAAAAAAGTTTACTTCTTTGGTATGTTTTATTGAATATATCAGCGTTAGATTTTTCAACTTCCGCAACAATCCTATAGCCCAAAGAGGGTAGCGAAAGTTTTATATGAGTATTTTTAAGTGAAACCAACTTACCATTGATATCAATAAGTGGTTCACTGGTTATTTTACCCGCTTCAGTTGGATTAACACTGGTTTTTTCTAATTGCACATTTGAATATTCACTGGTAAAATGTTGCAAATTTAATATTTCTTCATTTTGAATAATAGCAGGCTTACCTAACCAATAAACAAAATTAATTACACAATTAGTTCGTTTAATAATTGCCATATCAATATCTGTGATATATACAAATACAAAAGAAGTTAATAATGGCTGATAAATTGCTTTTTTCTTATTCATACTACCACTAACCAAAATACGATTTAGTGGGCAATAATTCTCAATTTTCCTTTTTGTTAGTAAAGTAGCTACTCTTTTTTCACAACAAGGTTTAGTGTAAATTGCATACCAATTTTTTTTCATCTGTTGATTTTTTTATTAAAAAAATTCAGATTCTCAATGGATTAGATACAGTTTATTTTAAGGGATATTGACGACGATGCTAGGGATGGAATTTCCTTCTACTTTTATTTTTAAACTTTAATATTACTTTTTTTCTTTTTATTATCATAACTATACACATAATTATATCCGTAGCCATAATTATTTTTAAAAAACCCTCTGGTTTTTACGCCATTAAATATTATTCCAAGATTTTTTAATGGGTTTATTTCCAAATTTTCATCAATACGTTGTACTAAAATTTTAGGTGTAAACTTATGCCTTATAACATATAAAGTAGCGTCACATAAAGAGGATAAAAGATAGGCATCTGTTATTAATACTACAGGGGCAACATCTATAATCACCATATCAAAATCATTATCCAATTGTTCAATAAGCCCCTGAATTTTGCCATTTTCAAGAAGTTCTGAAGAATCTTGTTGTAGGTTACCTGACGAAATATAAAATAAGTTAGGATTACCAGGTATATTATAAATTATTTCTTCAAGGCTTTTTTCCCCAATTAAAAAATCACTTATTCCTTCCTGATCTTTTATACCGAAAAAATTCCCTAAGCCTGGGTTGTGCAGGTCCATATCAACCAACACAACTTTTTTACCTGTTAAAGAAATACTAGTTGCCAGGTTTGCTGCAATAAAGCTTTTTCCCTCTCCGGAAATACTTGATGTAATCAATACTTTTTTATGGCTGCTATTTATACCTAAAGATAAAAGTGAAGCACGGATTTTTCTAAATTCCTCCGCAATTACGGTTCTTTTACCCGGCTGTACTACCAGTTCTTCTTGCGTTTTATTAAATGATATTTCGCCAACAATAGGGATATTTGTTAATGGTTCTATTTCATTTCGATAAAGTATTTTAGGGCTAAATATTTCTTTAGCCGTAACAAGTGCAATAGGGAAAGCAAATGCAAATGCAAATGCAGCTAAGTAAACTATTAATTTATTTGGGCTTACAGGAGTGGGCGATGCCAAAGCATAATTTACCACTTTACTATCAGACAATGTTGAAGCATATGATAATTCACTCTCTTCCCTTTTTTGCAACAAAAAAGAATAAATCCCATTTTTGATATTTTGATCTCGGCTAATTTCAACTAATTGCCTCTCCTTAAGTGGAATAGATGACAATGCGTTTGTAAAACTTCCTCCGGTAGAATATAATTCACTCCTATTTTTTTCAAGGCTTTTACGCTGGTTTTGTATATTGCTTAAAATAGTTGGCTTAATTTGATTTATTTGTGCTGTTATTTGCGTTAAGACAGGATTATTCTCAGCAACAGTTGACTTGAGTTTGTCATACTGCATTTGTAAAGAACTCAAGTTGTTCATTTGTTGAGTTAAAGCTGGGTCATTTACGCCTAAAGTAGTGGGTAAAATACTTCCGGATGGCGAAAGAGCAGATTTCTCTAACTGATCCATCACGTTGACTTGCATATTAATGTCACTTAGCCGTTTGTCGTTTGCACTAACATTCTCTAAATAAAGTTGCCCTTGCCTGCTGATATCAACTGCACCTCTTCCTGTCTTATATTGCTGCAGTTTACCTTCTATAGAATCCAAGTCGTTTTTAACCACACTTAAACGATCTTCAATAAAACTTAGGGTATTTCTAGCCACATTATTTTTATCAGCCAATGCAGCATTACCGTAAGATATAATAAGTTCGTTCAGGATATCTTCCGCTCGTTTAGGCACTTCATCTCTATAGCTTAAATCAATAACGCTTGATAATTTACTTGAAGCCAAAACTTTTAAACTAGCCAATATACCGGGGGCAATATTTTGAGGAAGTACTAAAGAAAAATAAAATGGTTTTACATCATTACCCGGCATATACTTATCATTATGCAAAAATTTTAACGTACCATACTCAGTATGTACCCATTGATTAAGAGGATATGAACTTATATTATTTAACACAATAGCGTCTTTTTGCGTGTTAATATTAAAATCAACTCTTTTAACTTCTATTAATGAATCAGGGCTTAGGGCCTCAATAAATATAGGTGACAATTGATACGCAGAAATGGATTTAATTTTACCTTGCTGATATACATGAGCATACAGATGTAATTTTTTTACAACAGAATTCATTAACGACCTCGATTGCAAAACTTCAATCTCATTCTCTATAATTTTTTTGGTGTTAATTAGGTCAAGGGATTCCATCAATTTAGAATCATCATATCCTTTTTTCTCATCTTTAATAATAATAGTTGCATTTGCTTCAAATTTTGGAACGGCATATCGAAGAAATATAAAGGCCCCTAAAGTTGATACTATAAAAAAAATAAGAAATAAAGGCCAGTAAGGCAAGTAATTACTTATTACTTGGGTAATAGAGTTACCCTCTTGCCGGGAAATATTTTTTTGTTTAAGTGGTTGCATTTTTATTTAGAAAAATATTTATTTATTTAATAATCCTATCTACAGCAAATAATACAATAGTTATACCAGATAAAATAATAGGTAATGTTGTTCTAAAAGTACTGGAATTAGCAATTTTGTTTCTATTCGCTTCTACATAAACTACATCGTTTGGCTGTAAATAATAAAACGGGGATGTAAGAAATTTAGCATCCATTAAATCTATACGCTTTACTTTTCGCTTGCCATTGACTTCTCTTATAAGAAGTACGTTATCTTTTCTTCCGAAGATTGTTATATCGCCTGCCAAACCCAAAGCTTTAAGCAAAGAAATTTTTTCGTTGGGTACATTTATCACTGCAGGCTTACCAACTTCGCCTATAACTGTAACCTCATAATTAAGTTGGTGTACATTAACTATTGGATCTATTAATAGTTTTTTTTCAAGAAGCATAGCTGTTATATGTTCTTTAACCTGCTTGCTACTTAATCCTGCCACCGCAATGGCACCTAAAATTGGAAGCTGGATATTACCATCGGTATTTACCAGATAGCCCGAACCACTTTGGGTTCCGTTAGAACTTGTAACAGTGCTGATATTACTTGTTGTACCCGGAACATTAAATATTGCTGAAGCCTCCGCATTTAAACTTGTTATAGTAACACTTATAATATCATTTTTTTGTATTAGGGGGGCAAGCGTGTCTGCTATGTTTGGTATAACATTCGCATCCTGTGCATCATTAAAATAAGTCGATTTTCTTGTATCTACACAAGAAGAACCGTAAATTACAAACGACATCAATAAAAGAAAATAAATATATTTCTTATCCATAATTTTTAATATATAGTTATAATTACTCCATGACGAAATAATATTTCATACTATTTAGGAAAGCAATTAAATGCAATTGAAAATTACAAAAGGCGTATTAGCCAGTTATAATGACATTAAGAGGAATATTCTTAGGAATCAGAGTGATAGTAAAGCAAACAGGCGTTTGGTTACATAAAAAATTGGACTCGTGTTTGAAATAAGATTGGATCAGAGTGTGACAGGTTAATAACTAAATCGTTGTGGTTGTTATTAAATCAAAAATAGTATTTATAAATCAATTTACCAAGTATCTTAGAATTAAATTACTGACTTTAAAAAATCAGGATTAATCAATAATTGAGCTTATGATAAAAAACTGTTTTGTACAAATTTTCAAGTAGATGTTAACCCTCAACCTACCAATCTCTATATGAGAGATAATATTTCGATTTAACAGCAATGCTTCTGTTTTTTAAACGGCATTGAGCCATAATCATTTACCGTACCATTCCATTTCATCGCTACCATTTATCTACTTCTTCTGTGCTCCCATTATCCAATGGCGCCTGGTAACTTACTACTTCTGGTACTGGCTCTTCAATATTTTCTTCTGGTTGCAAAGATTTTTCAGTACCGGTATTTTCGGATAAAGAAATAGAATGGTGCCCTTCTTCTCCTTCGTAAGGAGTATCATGGTTAAAAGCATCAAAATCAAAATCGGGCATCAATTCTGTTTTTACATGGTCAATTGCTTCGCCTAATCCTTTTATAAATTTATTAAAATCTTCTTTGTATAAAAATATTTTATGCCTGTCATATCCATCAGTATCAAAACGTTTACGGCTTTCTGTAATGGTTAAATAATAATCGCTTCCACGGGTTTCCCTAACATCAAAAAAGTATGTCCTTCTTTTGCCAGCCCTTATACGTTTGCTATAAACGCTTTCCATTTTTTTGTCGTTGTTGTCGTACGCCACAGTAATAAAATTTTTATTAAAATTGATTTTCTAATAATTAGATATGAGGCAAAGATAAAATTGTTTTCCAAATAGCAAAATAATCATATTTTTTAATTGCAATTAAATGCTGCCTTGTAAAATAGTAATATTTGATAAGATATAAATTATTACAAATAATATGCACAAACCTTAAACTAAATTTTGCTCAAACAGTTTAATCATGTTCTTGCTGTTGTTGCCTGGCGTACATTTCAGCATACTGCCCTTTTTGTTGTA
>JANXVN010000029.1 GCA_025351645.1 Ferruginibacter sp. | reverse complement strand
TACAACAAAACCTAAACAATAGTAAGCATGGAAGACTTGCGCTACCCAATCGGTAAATTTGAGCCGCAGCCTTTTACCGATATACAATTGGAGGAGTGGATACTTGACATTAAGTACCTGCCTAACCTTTTAGAAAATGCCTTGCTTAATTTAGATGAGCATCAGCTTGAAACGCCTTACCGTCCGGATGGCTGGACAGTAAAAGAGGTGGTACACCATGTAGCCGATAGCCACATGAATGCTTATATCCGTTTTAAGCTTGGGCTAACAGAAATTAATCCTGCAATAAAGCCTTACGATGAAGCAGCATGGGCGCTTTTAAGCGATACAAAAAACTTGCCCATCAATATATCGTTAACGCTTTTATTTGCATTGCATACCCGGTGGGTAGAAATATTGAAACACATCAGCAAAGCCGAATGGGATAGGACTGTCTATCATCCCGGACAAAAAAAAGAAATAACGCTGTGGAATTTGCTGGGCCTTTATTCATGGCACGGCCGCCATCATACGATGCATATCACCAATTTGCGTGAAAGGAATAATTGGTAATTTTTATCCGTTTAAATGCAGTGTTTATTAGTAAGCTATTTTTGCTTTGCTAATAGCCTGTGTTTAAACGGATTTTATATTTTAAAACAAGCTACATGATGAAATGGAAAGTACTTTCTTCAGAAAATATTTCAAAGCACCGGTATTTTACAGCCCGCAAAGATGTTTGCGAAATGTCGGATGGTAAAATTGTGGAGGCTTATTATGTGGTGGAAATACCAGAATCTGTTTGTGCTATGGCAATAACCGAAAATGGTAAAGTGATACTGGTAAAGCAATACCGCCACCCTGTAGATGAAATACTTATAGAACTGCCCGGTGGCTTTATAGACAAAGGCGAAGACCCCCAAACCGCCATAGAAAGGGAATTACTGGAAGAGACTGGCTACGAATTTAGCCAGGTAAACCTTATAGGCAAAGTAGCCGGCAACCCGGGCGTACTAAGCGGCTATACACATTTATTTTTAGCAAGCGGTGGCAGGAAAGTGGCCAGCCAAAGCCTGGATGCAAACGAAGAAATAGACATATTGCTTACACCGGTGGAAGAAGTAAGGGCAATGCTTCAGCGCAACGAATTTCCGCAGGCTTTGCATGTTAGTTGTTTACTGTATGCTTTTCAAAAGTTAGATGAGGGGTGATGTGAAATTGTTTTGGCGTAGACGTCTGTCATAAAGGAAACATTCTTTCAAATTCAGGCTTATTAATGATTTTTAGTTTTTTAAACTTACTTTCTAATTGTAGTTTTTGAGACAGTATATGACTATCCCCGCTTGTTACAAAACCTGCATTGGTTTGTAGCGCTAATGCAATTACGTAATTATCGTCTTTGTCATTCGGGATATAATTTTTTATTGGATAAATTATTGAAAAGTGCGTAGTGATTTCTTTTAAAAGCTTTAGGTATGTTTACCTTGTATTTTTGTGTATGTGGATAATGTAAAACGGTAGTGAATCCTTTAATAAGTTCATCACATAAAAAGATATCAATTTCGTAAGCATCAAGAATACCGACAATCTTTTGTTGCTTATTTGTAATAAAATAGCTAATCCAAATATTATTATCCAAGACAAATCTATTTATTCTCATGATGATATCCTTGAATCATGCTTCCATTTATCAATTTGCTTGAGGGTAGGTGTTTTTAATTTTTTTGGCGGGTTTGCAATAATTCCTATACCCTTTTTATTAAGCCTTTTAACCCTTAGCCGAGTCAGTAGTATTTGCTGCTCTAAATGCGGAAGGAGGGAGATTTCTTTTGTTATTTTCTGAATAATTTCTTTAGTAGCTACTAACATTACGGGTGTTTTATCAAATTTAGCTTAAAAAATCAAGATTTATCATATACAAAGAAATAGGATTTATCATACTTTTTAACCAACCTCTCCCACCAAGAATACACTTCCACACACAACGATAATATCCTGCAAAGCAGCAATTGTTTTAGCCGCCTTTAAAGCTTCATTCACATCATCAAAACAATCGCCCTTTAAATTATAAATTGTTGCTTTAATTTTTAATTCTGCCGCAGGCAATGCCCTTGGTATGTGCGCATTAGTAAAATAATAAACAGCATCTTTTGGTAATAACGATAATACTTTATCTACTTCTTTATCTTTAACCATACCAATAATAAAATGGGTTAATGGTTTATCAATTAATGAAGAATTTTCTTTTATCAGTTTTAATTGTTCCAGCACTTGTTTTACGCCATCTTCATTGTGGGCTACATCAAGCACCACTGTTGGGTTTTGGGCAATTACGTCCCATCGCCCAAATAAGCCCGTTAGCTTTTTTGTATTTGCCAATGCATATTTTTCTGCGTCAACATCAATAATAAATCCATGCTGTATCAAAATCTTTTCAGCCAATAAAATGGCGCATAAATTTTTGGTTTGATAAATTCCATTCAAATCAAGCGTAAAATTTTCTTTTATACTGTGGTTGGTATCAGCAACGCTGCATTGTAAAGTTTGGCTTGAAAGGGCAATATCTGCAACCACATATTCTTCCTGAGCAAAATAAATAGGCGCAGCGCATTGCCGGGCTTTTTCAATAAAAATGGGCTTTGTTTCCACAAGGTATTCTCCAATTACTACGGGTGTATTTTGTTTGATGATGCCTGCCTTTTCTGCCGCAATCTTCTCTAAAGTATTCCCCAAAATAGTCATGTGGTCGTAGCCAATATTGGTAATGATGGATAAGATGGGCAGGATGATATTCGTACTGTCCAGCCTGCCGCCAAGCCCGGTTTCAATAATGGCGATATCAACTTTTTCTACTGTAAAATAATCGAAGGCCATGCACATTGTAAGCTCAAAAAAAGAGGGCTCTATTTGTTGCGAAACAAGTTTGGTACGTTCAACAAACTCAACTACAAAATCTTGCGCTACCATCTCGCCATTTATTTTTATGCGTTCCCTAAAATCTTTTAAATGGGGGGATGTGTACAAGCCAGTTTTATAGCCAGCCTGTTGCAAAATTGCCGCCAGCATGTGGCTGGTACTGCCTTTTCCGTTAGTGCCGGCAATGTGTATGCTCTTAAATTTTGTTTGCGGGTTATCAAGCGCATTGCATAGCGCAATGGTATTGTGCAGGTCTTCTTTATAAGCAGCAGCGCCAATACGGCTGTACATGGGTAGCTGCGCAAATAAATAATCGATTGTTTGTTGGTAGGTCATCATTGCAAATATAAAACCTATCCAAAACTATTGGTTGTTAATTGCAATCAGGCAGATAATATACAACTTAATTCTGCACTTTGAAATTAAATAAAATGGTAGAAGTGCCACCATCATCACTTGAAGGAAATTTTAATTGAGCGGCTTTTCTTTTGGCGATTGCGGTTATGGTGGCATTAAAAGTAGTAGTGCCTTTAGCAATGTTGCTGCCAGTATAAGCACCTGCTGCATTATAGGTTACATCTAAATAAACTTTGGCATTTTCATTAAAATCATCCTGAAAAGTTAATGCCCCTAAATTCAGCGGACGAACGCCCCTTGTAACGCTTACGCCAGAACGGCCACCAGGAGAATTACCATAACTATCGGGCTTGCCAGATTCGCTGCCAGCATCCCCTTTGCCGCCCGGCTTATTGCCCTGGTAGGTATAACCATTATCTTCAGAAGCGCCATTGCCTTTGCCATTGCCAGGACCATTATAAGCAGCCTTAGGCTTTTGTGGCTTTGGTGCAGGCATTACTACAGGCGTTGGCGTAACGGTTTTTACTGGCTTTACAACTGGTTCTTTAGCAATGTTATCTGTCTTTATAATTTTTTTGGTGGGTTTTTCTATTGGTGCGGCATCTTTATCTTCAATATCGTCTGGTTGTATATCTTTTGAAGGAGCTACAACTGATGGTGCGGCTTTTTGTTGTTGCGGTGCTGCACGTTCCCTCGAAGGGGACATTTCGCCTTTTATTAACGGCTGTACTGCGCCAAAGCCTTCCTCATTATTGCCCAGGTTTATTTCGATAAGGTCTTGCACAACAATAGGCTTTGGCTGAATGATAGGCCAGCTGATAAATAAAGCCAGTAGCAATAAGATAGCCACAATGATAGCAGTATAGGAAAGTGCCTTTCTGTTTTTATCTGCCTCAAACGATGCGCCTATGCTGCTATTGTAGTACATCTTTCAAAGTTATTTTATTAAAATTAAATGATGGCATACTAAGTTGAAATAGATTTTAGCTATCGCGGCTTTAACAAAAAGTTAGGGAAGCGTTCTTATCCTATTTTTTTATAAATACTTATCGGCATTAGGCACATAGCTTTTGCCACCAGCCACCAGCGTTTGGTAATGTAGGCCTTTCGTTTTTTTTGGTTGATGGCGGTATAAATTTGCTGTGCGGCCTTCTCAACCGGCGATACCCAAAACTGTCCTTCACCTTTGGCCATGCTGGTTTGTACAAAGCCTGGTTGTATATCTGTAATGTAAATAGGCAATTTTAATTTGGTAGCTTTTATGTAAAGCCCCTCCATGTACGTGCTAATGTAAGCCTTGCTGGCGCTGTATGCCGGGGCAAAACTACTGCCGCGTATGCCTGCTATAGACGAGGTTGCGGCAATATGGCCCTTGCCTTCCACCATAAAATAATTGAAAATAAAATTTACAATTTCTGCAAAACCATTTACGTTTATTTTAGTGGTGCGCTCATCAATTTGCCAATCAAGGTGCTTAGATGGTTCACCATAACCGCTATTGTAAACCAGCAGGTCGAGCCCCCCAAGTTGTTGAGTCAAATTCTTGATTGATTCTATATTTTCCCCTTCGGTAACATCAAAGCATTCTGTAATAATATTTTCAGGAAATTCTGCCTGCAGGCTTTGTAATAATTCTTTCCGTCTGCCGGTGGCGCCCACCAGCCAATTGTTGCGGGCATACAAAATGGCTAGTTCCCTGCCAATGCCAGATGTTGCACCAATAATTATTACTTTGTTGTCCATTAACTATTTTTTTATAAAGATATCATAGCCAAAACGTATAATCGTGCCCGTTATTACAACCAAAAAGAACAGGCGTATAAATTTGTTGCCTTTTAATATGGCCAGCCTCGCACCGAAGATAGCGCCCAAAAAGTTACAAACCGCCATTGGCATTGCATATTGGTATAAAATATGCCCATGGGCAGAGAAGAAAAGTATGGAGCCAAAGTTGGTAGAAATATTGACTAGTTTCGCATGTGCGCTGGCACGTAAAAAGTCGAAGCCAAGGAGGCTAATAAAGAAAACAATTAAAAAACTTCCGGTGCCTGGGCCAATAAAGCCATCATAAAAACCAAGCAACAAAGCAATAAAGGTACAATACAAATACTGCTTTTTTTTGCTGATAGGCCTTTCCACCGCCAGCCCAAAATCTTTTTTGGTATAGGTATAAATGAATACCAATATCAGTATCACAAAAAATACCGGCTTCATAAAAGCATTGCTAACAAGCGTAACAGTTTTTGAGCCGGCGTAGGCAGAAATTAAAGCAATGCTGCACATTACTGCCAATAATTTCCAATGTAGTTTTACTTTAAAAGAATATTGAAAGGCAGCCATGATAGTACCAGAAATGGCAGGGATTTTTGTAGTGCCAATCAAGGTGGCAATTGGGTAGTTAGGCAAAGTAATTAATACTGCAGGGGTTTGAACAAGCCCGCCACCACCAACTATTGCGTCAATAAAGCCTGCTGCAAAAGCGGCGATGCACAGAATAATTATCTCTTGAGCCATTAACTGATAGAAAGTTTTGGTAAGCTAAAGCCTTAAAGTCGAAAAGCAAAAAAGTAATTATTATGGCTTTGGATAATTCCTCTCACCAAACAATAAGCTGCCAATGCGTACCATATTGCTGCCTTCGTCAATAGCAATAACATAGTCGCCGCTCATGCCCATAGAAAGCGTTTTAAATTGCGGGTACTGTTTGTATAAAGCTTGGAGCATTGTAAACTCTTTCCTCACCAAATTTTTATCGTCAGAGAAAGAAGCCATGCCCATCAACCCAACCACATGTACATTTTTTAAGGCTAAACTATCGTTCATCACGTGTACTAATTCATCTGCATCCAAACCAAATTTGGTTTCTTCTTTAGCAATATGTATTTGCAGCAGGCAATCGATAACCCGGTTAATTTTTGCAGCTTGCTTATCAATTTCTTTCAGCAAATTAAAACTATCCACACCATGTATCAAATGCACAAATGGCGCAATGGCCTTTACTTTATTGCTTTGCAGATGCCCGATAAAATGCCAGCGGATATCTTTTGGCAGCGCAGCTTCCTTGTCAACTAATTCCTGCACATAATTCTCGCCAAAATCGCGTTGCCCTGCATGGTATAAAGCCAAGATATCTTCATTGGGCTTGGTTTTGCTAACGGCAATAAGCGTGGCTTTGTTTTTTAATTCGGTAAGTAAAGAAGTATATTTTTCTATATTGATAGCCATGTTTTTTTACGCAAAGATACAATCAGGGAGGATGAAATTTATTTATACGCAAAGCCGCAAAGGAGCAAAGCCGCAAAGAAAAACTGCCAAAGCATCATTTCTTAAAAAACGCCTTACCGCCTTACCAGCAAAAATATTATTTTAAAATACTCCTGCTAATAACAATCCGCTGCACCTCGCTCGTGCCCTCATAAATCTGTGTAATCTTCGCATCCCTCATCATTCTTTCTACATGGTATTCCTTCACAAACCCATAGCCGCCATGTATTTGTACCGCTTCTGTAGCCGTCCACATCGCTGTTTCACTCGCAAATACTTTTGCCATGCTGCCGCTAACGGTGTAGTCTAGGTGCTGGTCTTTTTCCCATGCTGCTTTTAAGCAAAGCAAACGGGCACATTCAATTTTTGTCGCCATGTCTGCCAGCTTAAATTGAATGATCTGGTGGTGCATTATCTCCTTGCCAAAAGCCTTGCGTTGCTTGCTGTACGCCAACGCTCTTTCATAAGCTCCACTAGCAATGCCCAACGCCTGAGATGCAATGCCAATACGCCCTCCAGCCAGTGTCTTCATCGCAAATGTAAACCCAAAGCCATCTTCCCCAATGCGGTTTTGTTTAGGCACTTTTACATCGGCAAACATTATTGTATGCGTATCGCTGCCTCTAATACCAAGCTTGTTTTCTTTAGCACCAACCACCACCCCCGGCCAGTTTTTTTCAACAATAAATGCATTAATGCCGCGGCTGCCCTTACTTGCATCCGTTTGTGCTATCACTAAATAAATGCTGGCACTATTGCCATTGGTTATCCAATTTTTGGTGCCGTTCAATAAATAATAATCGCCCTTATCTTCTGCAGTAGTTTGTTGCGAAGTAGCGTCGCTTCCTGCTTCAGGCTCGCTTAACAAAAAAGCCCCAATATGCAGTTCGCCATCTTTTGTTCCCTGCGCCAGCGGCAGCAAATATTTTTGTTTCTGCTCTTCGCTCGCATATTCCTGCAAGCCATAACATACAAGGCTGTTGTTCACGCTCATACATACGCTTACGCTGGCATCTATTTTACTAATTTCTTCCATCGCCAGCACATAGCTTATCGTATCCATGCCGCCGCCGCCATATTCAGGTTTTACCATCATGCCCATAAAACCAAGCGCCGCCAATTTTTCAATTTGTTCTTTAGGAAACTTTTGCAGCTCGTCCCTTTCAATCACGCCGGGCAGGCATTCTGCAATGGCAAAATCCCTCGCCGCTTTTTGAATCATAAGATGCTCTTCAGATAGTTGAAACTGCATAAATATTCTTTTTATTTAAATGTAAAATTATGTGTAAAAACTAATGACTGTTAGTTTATTTAAAGCTTAATTACACAAGTAGGAGTAATAGTAAAAATTTTTACACGTTGTTTATATAGTTATTCAAATATTTGCTACTGTTTAAAAGTACGTTGTATTCTACAATACTGCAGTGCATGTAACGCTGTTGTTTAATAAAAAGCAGCAATATTTAATTCATGTTGTTATGTATATCTATGTGTTAATTTATCATATTCAACGAGGCATCATGCTAATATTTAAGAATTTATTTACGTGATTCTAAATATTGGTACTCTAAAAAAGTCTATTTAAACTAATTGTTAACGAATGGATAAAAAAATATCATTAATTTATTTAAAATAACTTTAACTT
>JANXVN010000273.1 GCA_025351645.1 Ferruginibacter sp. | reverse complement strand
TGCAATAGCATGTTCTTTTGTAGCCGTAATAAATGTAGCGGTGGCGCTATACCCGGCACGTATGGTGCTGCTATAATTTTTGGGTAAATGTATGTTTGCATAAATATCAAACCTGGTAGAACCATCCACTACAAAGCCTTTGGGGGATATAAAATTTAGGCTGGCCTGAAAAGGCTTATCTTTAAATGCTGCCGTAATAATCAATGGCATCTTATTAGCCAGTATATCTACATCTGTTTCTAAAACAGACCCTTTAAAAATAAGGGAGTCTAAATTAGCAATCTTTGCTATGGTTACGCCTTCACTAAAAGAGCCTCTTGCCATTACAGGGCCGCCAACCTTAATGGGAAGTTCTAAAATAGTACCCTCGGCGGTAGCGGAAATAATTGTAGAAATTTTTGTAGCCCCTAAAGTTTTTCCATCAACAAGCCCCATTTGGGTTTGGGCCCTTTCAAATTCAGACTTTGCTAACAAATAATTGGTTTCAATTTGTTCAAATTCAGCTTTTGAAGTAACTTTTTGCGCATAGAGGTATTTATTGCGTTCGTATGTTTTACCCGAATTAACTAAGAGGTTTTGTGCATCCTCATATTCTTTTACAATACGCCTGTACTCAAGCGGGTCGGTAACATATTTTATTTTTGCCAATGGCTGGCCAACTTGAACTTTTTGCCCTATAGTTACACAAAGCAATTCTATTACTACGGAAATATTAGATTTTACTTTTATCTCTTCTTTAGGAATTATACTGCCAGAAACATAAAGTGAACTCTTTATATTTTTGTAAGTAGGATAGAAAACAGGCGTATCTCGTAACTTTTTTTTATCAGTAATATAAAAAAAAATGACAAACCCAAATAAGATTGACATTATGATGGTTAATGTAATTTTCAATTAGGTTTGTTGTACGGGTTAATAAGATAATACTTATTAAATGTATGGCTTATAATATATAATAAAGTATATAATAAAAACTTATGCGTCTAATAATCCATAAGCCCTATGCGCCTACATAAAACAAACCCTATAAAAAATTAAGGAGAATTAATTAGCTAGATTAACTTACCCGCAATAGCCTTTGCAGCAATAAAACCTGTAGTCCATGCATTTTGAAAATTAAAACCTCCCGTTACACCATCTGTATCGGTTACTTCTCCACAAAAAAACAGGTTAGCAGCAATTTTGCTTTCCATAGTTTGATGGTCTATTTCGTTTAGCACCACACCTCCTGCGGTTACAAATTCTTCTTTAAAAGTAGTTTTCCCATTTACATTAAATTCTTGACCGCATAAAAGTTTAATCAATTTGTTTTGCTCTTTAGCCGGCAGATCAGCCCAACGCATTTCTAAATTAATCCCGGATTGCTCTAATAAATATTGCCATAATCTTTGCGGTAAACCAAAAGGGTTTCTATTGCAGATCTTTTGTGCAGCTACATCAAATCTAACCTGCTGAAATTTATCTTTTAATGTTTGTTCATTAAAAACAGGAATCCAATTTACAACAGCCGTAAAATTATAATTATTATTAGCTAATAACCTAGCTCCCCAGGCAGATAATTTTAAAATCACCGGGCCACTCATACCCCAATGCGTAATCAATAAAGGTCCTTGCTCTACTAATTTAGTTCCTGCAACTTTAACCGATGCATTGTCTACAGCTATGCCCATTAAAGAAGTAATACTATTTCCCGGCATATTAAAGGTAAATAAAGAAGGTACCGGAGGTTCTATAGTATGCCCAATCTTTTGTAACCAGTCAAACTGGGCAGACTTTGGATAACCACCACTTGCAATACAAATAAAATCAGCGTCCATTGTTGTATCATTCGCAAATACAAGCTGCCAATGATCACCCATTTTATTCACGGCCTTTACCTCTTTATTCATTAATATCTCCACACCGTATTTGTTAACTTCCTGCATCAAACAATCTACAATTGTTTGTGAGGTATTGCTTACCGGAAACATTCTTCCATCGGCCTCCGTCTTCAATTCAACACCTCTTTCTTTAAACCAGGTGATCGTGTCTGTGGTAAAAAATTGATGAAATGCCTTCTTTAAAAATGCACTTCCACGGGGATATTTCTTTATCATTTCCGCCATACTAAAACAAGCATGGGTAACATTACACCTACCTCCTCCGCTAATTTTTAATTTACCCAAAAGTTTCCCCGTCTTTTCTACAAGTACTACTTCTAATAAAGGATTCATTTTAGCCACATTAACTCCACAAAAAAAACCGGCTGCACCTCCTCCGATTACAATTAATTTTTTCTTTGTCATATGTATAAATAGATCATTTAGAAAATTATTTGTGATACCCTTTGTACTCAGGTAAAGTTTTTTGCTAATGATTGGATAATAAAAGTTAATAACCAAAAATTTTAATCATTTGGGCGTGTGCGTCGAGGCGCCGCACCGGGCTTTCCGTTCCAAGTCCTCGCCATTCGTGCCTCATAGCTCCGGGCTTTCCTCTCCAATCCCTCACGCTGCATTTGAAGGGTATATATTTTTAGAAAACATTAAAATGTTCTATTGCAAACAAAAACTTATTAATATTTAGGTTTTACCTGATTCCGTCTGAAAAATGACGTTTTATTAATAAATATCAAAGGGGAGATTCAGTAGTCCTTTTCCTTACCTGCAACATTTATTAAATTTGATTAAATTAATTTATTTTAATAATAATTTATCAAACACCTTTCAGTGTTTTAGAAGCAATACATTTCCAGCTTTCCTAACTAACCGACACAAAATAATAAAGGGGTGATAAATTATTCCTTTTTCTTTCATGCATCATCTATTAAATCAACTTATTTCAATAGTAATTTATCAAACTTCTTTCAACATTAGAAATAATAGAGTCAAGCTTTACTATCTAAACAACACAAAAAATTATAATTAATTAATGATCAAAATAACCTTAATATCTAATAATCAGAACACAAATTAATATTTGCTTGCTCCGCCAATTCAATATCCACAAATGAAGATAATATATCCGCCTTTCCACTACGTTGAATGCAAATTGTATGCTCGTAATGTGCGGCAGGTTTCCCATCAGCAGTGCGAATGGTCCAACCATCTTTATCATGATATACTTCCTTTACCCCTAAATTGATCATCGGTTCAATAGCGATTACCATACCTTCTTTCAATTTAGCTCCTGTTCCACGTTTACCATAATTAGGTACTTGAGGATCTTCATGTAGATGCCTGCCTAAACCATGCCCTACTAATTCTCTCACAACACCATATCCATGTTCACGTTCAGTAAAATGCTGCACAGCATAGGCAATATCACCCACCCTATTTCCATAAGTAGCCTTTTCAATTCCTTTATATAAAGATTCTTTGGTAACACGTAATAATTGCTTTTCTTCCGGTTTAATTTCCCCGACAGCAAATGTATAAGCACTATCACCATGAAAACCATTTATAAAAGTACCTACATCAACTGAAACAATGTCTCCATCTTTTAATGCTGCTTTAGTTGGAAAACCATGTACTACGGCATCATTCACAGACATGCAACATGCAAAGGGAAAAGCTGGAGTACCATATCCTTTAAATGAAGGAGTGGCACCATTATCTCTAATAAATTCTTCAGCTATAATATCTAATGCGTGAGTTGAAATCCCCGGACGAATAATTTTTGCTATTTCAGCCAATGTTTTACTAACCAGTAAACTACTGATACGCATCAGTTCAATCTCGGGCTTTGTTTTATAGTGGATCATTATAAATTTTTAAAAAAAATAAACCCCGACTATTACTGTCAGGGTTTATAATATGTTATTTGCTCATCTTAATAAAAGTCATTACTAAATTCCTGAAACAGGTGAGGCTTGTCTGCCCTGAACCCTACCGGAACTCATTAAACCATCATACTGACGCATTAATAATTGAGTTTCAATTTGTTGTAAAGTATCTAAAATAACTGCAACCATAATTAGTAAAGACGTACCACCATAAAACGTAGCAAATGCTTGCTGTGTTTTAAATACCAGTTGAAACAATCCCGGTAAAATACCAACAAAAGCCAATAATATAGCTCCCGGTAAAGTAATTCTATCCATAATAGTACCAATATAATCAGCAGTAGGTTGACCTGGCTTTACACCAGGAATAAAACCATTATTGCGCTTTAAATCTTCAGCCATTTGCTTAGGATTAAATATCAATGCCGTATACAAAAATGTAAATGCAACTACACAAATAGTATACACCAACATATAAACGCCATTTGTATGGTCTGTAAAGTATTTAGCCCAACCACCACCTGTAAAACCAGAGAAGATAGTAGGTAAAAACAATATAGCCTGTGCAAATATAATTGGCATTACACCCGATGCATTAACTTTCAAAGGAAGGAAATTTCTTGCACCGCCGAATTGTCTATTACCAACAATTTGCTTGGCATAATTCACAGTTACTTTTCTTGTACCCTGAATCAGCAGGATTAATCCCATGATGATGGCAACTAAGAATGCAATTTCAATTAAGAATATTAGCAAACCTCCACCACCTTTAGTTGCCCTTGAAGTCCATTCCTGTATAAAAGCTTGAGGAAGCCTTGCGAGGATACCAACCATTATAATAATTGATGTACCATTGCCTAAACCCTTGTCAGTAATTTTTTCGCCAAGCCACATAACAAACAATGTACCTACCGTAAGTAAAACAACTGTTGATACAACAAAATAATTAGCATATGAAGGAATTAAGGCTTCTGCATTACCAGCACTTTTAAGGTAACCAATGTAAGCTGCAGCTTGAAAAGCCGTAACAATTACTGTAAGGTATCTAGTCCACTGATTGATTTTTTTTCTGCCACTTTCACCTTCCTTTTGAACTTTAGCCATTTGAGGTACCAGTATGGTTATCAACTGCATAAAAATAGAAGCAGAAATGTAAGGCATGATACCTAACGCAAAAATAGAAGCTTTTGAAAACGCACCTCCAACAAATGCATCCAACAAACCAAGCATCCCATTTTTAGTACTATTATTTAAGTTCGCTAATTTATTAGGATCGATTCCAGGAAGTACAATAAAAGAACCTAAACGGTAAATAAATATTAACAACAGAGTGAATAATATTTTATTCCGCAGCTCTTCAATGCTCCAGATATTTTTTAGTGTTTGAATGAATTTCTTCACAGACTTAATCGGTTTTAAATGTTTTTCGTAAAAACTAAAAAGACGCTTTTCATACGTGCCTAAATATGGCAAGCAGGAATGCGTCTGCAAATATCGGAAAATTATTTAACTATCTCAACAGTTCCACCAGCAGCTTCAATAGCAATTTTAGCTTTTTCGCTGATAGCGTTTACTTTAAAAGAAAACTTTCCTTTTATTTCACCGACACCTAATATTTTTATAAGGTCATTTTGGGCAATTAAACCATTGATATATAAATTCTGAGGGCTGAACTCAGTAATGCTATATTTTTCTGCGTAATGGTCTACCTGACCTAAATTAATTACTTTGTAATCAATACGGTTGATGTTTTTAAATCCACGCTTTGGTACACGGCGTTGAATAGGCATCTGCCCGCCTTCAAAACCCATCTTGCTTTTGTAACCAGCACGGCTTTGACCACCTTTGTTACCTTTGGTAGATGTTCCACCTTTACCACTTGCTTCACCACGGCCAATGCGTTTTGCTTTTTTAGTAGCTCCTTTGGCGGGCCTTAAAGTTTCTAAATTCATCTTATTTTGATTTTGTACTTACGGGGTATCACCCCTCGCAATGATTAATTAATAACAATTTTAAGCAACTATGCTAATTCTGATACAGTAATAAGATGGCTTACTTTACGTACCATACCTAATATTTGTGGAGTAGCTTCTACTTCAACAGATGCATTCATTTTTTTTAAGCCAAGGGCTCTAACTGTCCTCTTCTGACGTTCTGGCCTGTCAATGATGCTTCTTACTTGTGTGACTTTTATTTTCATGACCAAACCCAAAGGGTATTTATTTTGTGATTAAAGAATAATTTTAGTTAGAAATCCATGAGGGGGATTTATCCATTAAATACTTTCTTTAAAGAAATGTTCCTTGTTTTCGCAACGGCAATTGGTTCACGTAAAGTGGCTAATGCTTTTACAGTTGCCTTTACCACGTTAGTAGGGTTTGCAGAGCCAAGGCTCTTAGCCAATACATCCGTAATACCAGCTGCTTCTAAGACCGCACGCATGCTACCTCCTGCAATTACACCAGTTCCATGTGCAGCGGGTTTTATAAATACTTTTGCAGCACCTTCTTTTGAAAGTTGTTCATGTGGAATAGTACCGTGCATGATAGGAACCTTTATTAAGTTCTTTTTTGCATCTTCAATACCCTTTGTAATGGCTTCCTGAACTTCCTTAGCTTTACCCATCCCTTGTCCTACAATGCCTGCTCCGTTTCCAACTACTACAAGGGCAGAAAAACTAAATGCACGTCCACCTTTGGTAGTTTTTACCACACGATTGATTGAAACCACTTTGTCTTTCAACTCAAGGTCACCGGCTTTTACTCTGTTATCGTTTGCTTTTAACATGTATAGTTCTTATTAGAAAATTTATAATTAAAATTGTAATCCACCTTCTCTTGCTCCTTCAGCTACAGCTTTTACACGGCCGTGGTAAATATAACCACCACGATCGAAAACAACAGTTGTAATCCCTAAGTCAGCTGCTTTTTGAGCGATAGCACTTCCTACTAATTTGCTCTTTTCAGTTTTTGTAACTTTTTGAGCTTTGATATCTTTACCTAAAGATGAAACGGAAGCAATGGTAGCACCGGTTTCATCATTAATTAATTGTGCGTAAATATCAGCATTGCTCCTGAAAATACTAAGCCTTGGCCTGGCAGCAACACCGTTTATTTTTTTACGGATGCGGAATTTAATTTTTTGCCTGGCTGTTGATTTATCATTCATGGTCTTTTATTTTGAGCCATTTATCCCTGAGGGGTAAAAAGCGAATTAATAACTTTTTTAATGTCGAAAGGATTTCTGCCTTAAGGAGGAGAAGCTTATTTACCAGCAGATTTACCAGCTTTTCTTCTAAGTACTTCACCTTTAAATTTAACACCCTTTCCTTTGTACGGTTCAGGCTTACGCAACCCACGGATTTTTGCACACACCTGGCCAATCAATTGTTTGTCAACGCCTTCCAAAGTAATGATAGGATTTTGTCCTTTTTCCTGAGAAGTTACAATCTTTAATTCTTTAGGGATTTCAAAAATAATATTATGAGAATAACCTAAAGCAAGGTCTAATATATTGCCCGTGCTCGCTGCCTTAAAACCTACACCCACTAATTCCAACTGCCTAACATATCCTTCAGTAACGCCTTTTACCATGTTATTTACCAATGAACGGTATAAACCATGCATTGCTTTATGGCGGATTTGGTCAGTAGGACGTACCAATTCAATAGTACCATCTTTAACTTCCATTTTAATATCGCTATCAACAGCTTGTTTTAATTCACCTTTAGGGCCTTTAACAGTAATGATATTATCTGCTCCGATAACTATACTAACTCCTGTTGGGAATTCTACCGGCTTCTTTCCAATTCTAGACATAGTCGATTTTAGTTTTATTATTATTAGTTCGATTTGTGTTCAGCCACGACTTGGGCTTAATTGTCAAATCATTTATATTCTTTGTTTCCCTTTATAAGAAAGTATTAATAAATATTACACAATACTTCACCCCCTACGTTCTGAGCTTTTGCTTCTTTATCAGTCATTACACCTTTAGATGTAGAAACGATAGCGATACCTAAACCATTCTTCACTCTCTTAAATTCATCTGGCTTTGCGTAAGTACGTAAACCTGGGCGGGAAACCCTTTCCAAACTCTGTATAACAGGCAATTTTGTAGATGCATCATATTTCAAAGCAATCTTTATAATGCCTTGCTTATTGTCATCTTCAAACTTATATTTCAAAATGTAACCTTTATCATACAAGATTTCGGTCATGCGTTTCTTTAAGTTAGACGCAGGGATTTCCACAATACGATGGTTCGCCATTTGTGCATTACGGATTCTTGTAAGAAAATCTGCTATAGGATCAGTTACCATAATTATTAATTGACTTTTATTATTAGATAATTTTTTTACAGTGATTTCAACTTTCAGTTGATCTGCTGTTTTTAATTTCTTACCAGCTTGCCTTTGTAACACCAGGTATCTTTCCTGCCAATGCCATATCACGGAACATGTTCCTTGACAAAGCAAAGTGCCTCATGTAACCTCTAGGACGGCCAGTTAACTGGCAACGGTTCCTTAAACGTACTGGAGATGCATTCTTTGGTAAAAGGTCCAAAGCTTTATAATCGCCGGCTGCTTTTAGAGCTGCTCTCTTTTCAGCAAACTTAGCGGTCATCACTTCACGCTTCCTTTGCCTGGCTTCTACTGATTTCTTTGCCATGTGCTATTATGTTTAATTATTTTTTTACATTTTTAAAAGGCATTCCCAATTCTTTCAGCAATTCAAAAGCTTCTTCGTTAGTTGAAGCAGTTGTAACGAAAGTAATATCCATACCAGTAATTTTATTTACTTTATCGATATCTATTTCAGGGAAAATAATTTGTTCTGTGATACCCAATGTGAAGTTTCCACGCCCATCAAATGATTTATCATTAACGCCTTTGAAATCACGTACGCGAGGTAAAGAGACAGATACAAACCTGTCCAAAAATTCGAACATCTTAACCCCACGAAGTGTAACCCTTGCACCGATTGGCATAGCTTTACGCAACTTAAAATTAGAAATATCTTTTTTACTCATGGTCGCTACCGCTTTCTGCCCAGTTATCGTAGATAACTCTTCCACTGCGATATCAACCAATTTCTTATCTGCGACTGCACCGTTTACACCACGATTCAAACAAATCTTGGTAAGCTTTGGTGCCTGCATGACGGTTTTATAACCAAATTTTTTCATTAAAGCAGGTACAACTTCTTTAGTGTACTTGTCTGCTAACCTTGGAGTGTATGTTGCTGTGCTCATTATTTGATGGCCTCCCCTGATTTTTTAGATATTCTAATTAATTTACCGTTTTCCCTGGTACGTTTAACCTTAGTAGGACCGCCAGTTTTTGCATCCCATAACATCACATTACTAATATTGATTGGTGCTTCAACTTTAACGATTCCACCTTTTGTATTTTGAGAAGTTGGTTTAGTATGCTTAGTAACGATGGCAACACCTTCTACTAAAACTTTACCCTTTTCCAACAAAACTTCTAATACTTTGCGGGGTTTCTTAAGGTCTTTGTCTTCTCCGGTAATAACAACTACGTTATCGCCTTTTTTGATGCTGAACTTAGGTTTAAATCTTGTACTCATTTTATTATGTGCCTTTCGGCTTTTTATCTTTATATATAACAGGCTTTACGCCTTGATAACCATTTTTGTAAAATTAAAGTACTTCGGGAGCCAAAGAAATAATCTTCATATATCCTTTATCTCTCAATTCTCTTGCTACTGGCCCAAAAATACGTGTACCTCTTGGTTCGTCCGAATTGTTCAATAACACTACTGCGTTATCATCAAAACGAATATAAGAACCATCTTTACGACGTAGTTTGTTTACAGTGCGAACGATAACTGCTTTGCTAACAGTACCTTTTTTAATACCGCCATTAGGAGTTGCATCCTTAACAGTAACTACAATCTTATCGCCTATCTTAGCGTAGTCTTGTCCAGAGTTGCCCAACACACGGATACACAATACCTCTTTTGCACCACTGTTATCTGCTACGTTCAATCTGCTTTCTTGCTGAATCATTTTATTAAGTTTTTAGTACTGAGTATTTAGTACTGAGTACTGAGATGTCCTAAAATTTCTTACTCTTATTGTCTTAGTACTAAGTACTAAAATCTTATTTAACTTTCTCTACTACTTCAACTAGTCTCCAGCGTTTTGTCTTGCTGATGGGTCGAGTTTCCATGATCTTTACAGTATCACCGATACTGCACTCGTTCTTTTCATCGTGTGCATGAAATTTGGTAGATTTCTTTACGAATTTACCATAAAGAGGATGCTTTACTTTTCTTTCCACCTTTACCACGATGGATTTATCCATCTTGTTGCTGGAAACAACTCCAACCCTTATTTTCCGTAAATTTCTTTCTATCGTTGTTACTACTTCGCTCATTGTTGCAAATTTATTGGTTTAATTTAAACCGAGTTCTATCTTTCTTAATGCTGTTTTTAAACGGGCCAGGTCTTTGCGCAATAAACGCATGCTAACCGGATTCTCCAATGGAGAAATACTATGAGCAAAAGATACTTTCTTCAAACGTAATTCGTCTTCAGTAATCTTGGCTTTTAGGTCTTCGAGGCCTAATCCATTAATGCTCGTTAAATAATCTGCTTTCTTTGTCATTTAAATATTTTTTGACTGTTGTATTATGCCTGGTAATCTCTGCGAACAACAAATTTCACAGCGATTGGTAATTTTTGTGCCGCTAATTCAAAAGCTTCTTTAGCAGTTTGTAATGAAACACCATCAGCTTCAAATAAGATGCGGCCTGGCTCTACTACTGCTGCCCAATATTCAGGGTTACCTTTACCCTTACCCATTCTTACTTCAGCTGGCTTTTTGGTAATTGGCTTATCAGGAAAAATCCTTATCCAAACATTTCCTTCCCTTTTCATGTGACGGGTTAAAGCCTGACGGGCACTTTCAATTTGCCTGTTAGTTAACCAAATTGGTTCTAGTGCTTTTAAACCGAAGGATCCGAAAGCAATGGTAGTGCCCCTTTTGGCAGTTTCCCTGATTCGGCCTTTTTGCGCCTTTCTATGTTTTGCTCTTTTTGGTTGTAACATTATCTATCAATTTGAAAAATTCTTTATTATATGTTGTTTGGTATCGGTACAGAGAATTATCTCCTTCCACCACCACCACCGCCTTGTCCACCACTGCGACCGCCCTGGCCCTGACCGCCACCTTGTCCACCGCCGCCTCTTCTATCACCACCTTGTCCACCGCCTCTTCTATCACCGCCGCCTCTTCTATCATCAAATCCACCACGATTTTCAAAACCACCTCTTGAATCGCCTTCTTTACCGCCACCGGCTAATATGTTAGGATTAAGGTCTCTTTTTGCTAATACTTCCCCTTTACAGATCCATACTTTTATACCAATTTTACCGTACACTGTTTGAGCGAAAACGCTAGCGTAATCTATATCCATACGTAATGTATGCAATGGAGTCCTGCCTTGTTTAATTTCTTCGCTACGTGCAATTTCAGCACCGCCTAAACGGCCACCACATCTTACTTTAATTCCCTCTGCACCCATTCTCAAAGCAGAGGCAATCGCCATTTTAACGGCACGCTTAAAGTTGATCCTTCCTTCCAACTGACGGGCAATTGTATCTGCAACAATCTGTGCATCCAATTCAGGACGACGGATTTCTAAAATGTTGATTTGTACATCATCTTTGCCAGTCAACTTTTTCAATTCTTCCTTGATACGATCAACTTCTCCACCACCTTTACCAATAATAATACCTGGCTTAGAAGTGTGAATAGTAACGATAAGTTTGTTCAACGTACGTTCAATCACAATTTTAGAGATACCACCTTTATTGATACGGGCATTAAGGTAATTGCGGATTTTGTTATCTTCAATTAGCTTGTTGCCAAAATCTTTTTTGTGAGCGTACCAGTTACTGTCCCAACCACGTATGATTCCCAGTCTAATGCCAATCGGATTTACTTTCTGACCCATATTATTGGTTAATTCGTTTTAAATTAATTTTATTAACTTTTGCTATCTACTATTAATGTTACATGATTGCTGCGTTTGCGAACCCTGTATCCACGGCCTTGCGGAGCCGGGCGCATACGTTTAACTACTCTTCCACCATCAACCATTATCGTTTTTACTATCAACTTTGCATCTTCTACTTTTGCTTCAGTATTTTTTTGCTCCCAGTTGTTGATGGCACTCTTTAATAATTTGTATAAAGGAACTGCAGGATGTTTTGTATTAAATTGTAATACACCTAAAGCCTTTTCTACTTCCATTCCACGTATCAAATCAACCAGTAAACGCATTTTACGTGGTGAAGTTGGATAATTGTTAAGTTTAGCTACTGCTTCCATTTTTTATTTTGTTACAAGTTTAGATTTATTGCTCTTTCGAACGATGAATACTCAACTTCTTTTATTACATTTTTTTACTTGAGTGGCCCCTGAAATTTCTTGTTGGTGCAAATTCACCTAATTTATGGCCTACCATAAATTCTGTTACGTAAACCGGGATAAACTTGTTGCCATTATGAACTGCTAATGTATGACCAACAAAATCCGGAGAAATAGTAGAACGGCGAGACCAGGTTTTGATAACACCTTTCTTATTTTTTCCTTCATTTATTGCTAAAACTTTTTCTTCTAAGTTAGCATCGATATAAGGGCCTTTTTTTACTGAACGTGGCATATTGTTATACTTTTTGTTGATTCTCCCAATTAATCATCAGGATATTTTAACAGGTTAATTTATTTGTTGCTTATCTTCTTACCATTTCTTCTCTGTATAATCATCTTATCAGAACCTTTACCTCTTGTACGGGTAACTTGTCCCTTAGCATATTTACCAGTACGGCTACGTGGATGGCCACCTGATGCCCTACCTTCACCACCACCCATCGGATGATCTACAGGGTTCATAGCTACAGCCCTTGTTCTTGGCCTAACACCTTTCCACCTGTTTCTACCAGCTTTACCAGCACTTTCAAGGTTATGGTCGCTATTGCTAACTACACCTACAGTTGCATAACAGTTGATCAATACTTTTCTTAATTCTCCGCTTGGCATTTTTAAGATACCATATTTTTCTTCCTTATTCGCTAACTGAGCTGTGTTGCCTGCGCTACGTACTAACTTACCACCCTGACCAGGCTGCATTTCTACATTATGGATCATTGTACCTAAAGGCATATATTTTAACATCAGGGCATTACCTAATTCGGGAGCAATATTGTCACCACTTAAAACAGTAGCACCAACTTGTAAACCGTTTGGAGCAATGATATAACGTTTTTCACCATCAACATAATTCAATAAGGCAATAAACGCTGTACGGTTAGGGTCGTATTCAATGCTTTTTACAATTGCAGGAATATTCTTTTTATCTCTTTTGAAATCAATTATACGGTACATGGTCTTGTTTCCACCGCCCATATATCGCATTGATCTTCTACCCTGAAAGTTACGTCCAGCAGTATTCTTTTGCTTTTCAAGCAAAGTTTTTTCAGGAATGTTGGTAGTGATTTCTGCGTAAGCATTACCAATTCTCCAACGTGTACCAGCTGTGGTCGGTTTGTATTTTCTAAGTGCCATTGTAATTATTTACCTCGAATACCCGAAAGCATCTTTGGAACTTTATATTTAAATAATCTCTGCGTTTTGCGGTAGCAGAATTTACCATCCTTTAATTTTAAGAACCAGACTATACAGTTCCGTACAAGTCTATCGATTCGCCAGAAGCTACAGTTACATAAGCTTTCTTTTTAGCAGGCTTGCGGCCGCTAACAACACCAGCTTTAGTGTTACGTGATTTTGCTTTGCCTGGCATAACTGCTGTATTAACATCTATTACCTGAATACCATAAAATTCTTCTACAGCCTTTTTGATTTCAAGCTTGTTAGCTTTTCTGCTTACTACAAAAGCATAACGGTTCATTTTTTCAGTTTGCTTATTTATCTTTTCAGATAAGATAGGCTTTATTAAAACTTCAGACAGTTTCATAACTCTAATTTGATAATTTGCTAATTAGCTAAAAGCTAATTGAAATCTTGTAAAATTTATTTTCTTTACTGGCACAATTAGCGAGCTAATCAGCTAATGCAATTTATGCTTCTGCTATTTCAGCTTCTTCTTCACTAAAAATCTTTGCAGTGCTTTCTGTAAAAACAAGCACTTTAGCATTAACGATATCATACGTGTTTAAATCGCTTAACAAACTTCCCTGAACACCAGGTATGTTCCTTAAACTTAAATAAACGTTGTCGTTATTTTCAGGAATAACAAATAATGTCTTCTTATCCTTAACCTGTAAAGCTTTCAAAATGCTAACAAACTGGCTAGACTTTGGAACTTCCATTGTAACATCTTCAACAATTACAATAGCATTTTCTTTTGCCTTGGCGCTTAAAGCACTAATTTTAGCAAGATCCTTTACTTTACGGTTTAATTTGAAATCGTATAAGTGAGGTTTTGGCCCAAAAATAGTACCTCCACCTTTATAGATAGGAGAACGTAGATTACCTTTACGGGCACCACCGGTTCCTTTTTGCTTGTGCAATTTCTTAGAAGAACCGTTTGCTTCAGCCCTTGTTTTTACCTTGTGTGTACCCTGGCGCTGAGCAGCCAAATATTGTTTTACCGCTAAGTAAACAACATGAGTGTTTGGTTCTACACCAAAAATTTCTTCTGGCAACTCAATTGTCCTTCCAGTTTTAGCGCCTTGTATATTTAAAATATCTACTTGCATGATTATTCAGGTTAATTTTTGTGTACAGGACACAAAATGATGTGTGCTTACTTTTGTATTAAAACGATTGAACCATTATGGCCTGGTACAGAACCACTAACCAGTATGTAATTTTTTTCAGAAAATATCTTGACTACTTTCAATCCTTTCATCATTACTCTATCCTGCCCCATACGGCCGCCCATTCTCATGCCCTTAAAAACTCTTGAAGCATCAGATGAGTTACCAATAGAACCAGGAGCCCTTGAACGATCATGCTGACCGTGAGACTGACCGCCAACCCCATGGAAACCATGACGTTTAACAACACCTTGAAACCCCTTGCCCTTAGTGGTACCAACTACTTCAACTTCTTCACCTTCGGTAAAAATGTCGACTGTAATGGTTTCACCAACCGCTTGAGTCATTGTTGTATCTCTAATTTCTTTTACTACTTTTTTAGGGGAAGTCTGAGCTTTTGCGAAGTGGTTTACTTCAGCTTTGATGGAGTGCTTTTCATTTTTATCGCCAAATGCGATTTGTAGAGCATTATAGCCGTCTGTTTCAACGGTCTTCTTTTGTGTAACTATGCATGGGCCCGCTTCGATGATGGTAACGGCAGTTTGCTTGCCTGCTGCATCAAAGACACTGGTCATGCCAATTTTCTTTCCAATAATACTTTTCATTGTATCTTTTTTTATCCAGCGGTACGTTTGTTTAAATCGTACTTGGATGTTTCAATATAAATAATAAGAACTAACCTTTTGCTTTCTCCGCCGAAGCGAAGAGGTTCATCAGGCCTTTATTTCAACATCAACACCACTTGGCAGGTCTAACTTACTTAGAGCGTCAACCGTACGGCTGCTGCTGGTGTAGATGTCTAACAAACGTTTGTGCGTACACAACTGAAACTGCTCACGAGCTTTTTTGTTAACATGAGGAGCACGTAATACAGTAAAAATCTTTTTGTGTGTTGGTAAAGGAATTGGCCCTGTTACTACTGCACCCGTACTACGTACTGTTTTTACGATTTTCTCTGCTGACTTATCAACTAAATTATGATCGTAAGACTGTAATTTTATTCTGATTCGTTGTGACATATTTAAAGAACTTTAAACTTTCGTTTTTTAATTTGGAGTGCAAAGGTATGGGTATGGTTTCAAATAGCAAAGGTTAAAGTAAAGTTTTTTGAAGTTTTTTTTAGTTGAGGCTATTTTTTGCTTAAATACAATACTGTTAAGGGATTACGGTCAAAACGAAGAACATTTAACGCGACAAATTCGGTCGCCAGTAACTTAATATATAATTATGTAATAATAAATGTAGCAGGAATATTTTAATATTAATCCTGAGTTAAACCATCCTATCAATTTATTTTACAAAAATAACTTGCTCAACGGTTAGTAAAGACAAGTTTTTAAATCTTAAAATAATATTGGCAACTGTAACAATATCTTTTTGGCAATAGGTAGCTATGCGCTGTAAATCATTTTCTTTCCAATACACATCCCCAACCATGCTACCATCGATATCATCTTTAGGCGATGGTACATTTAAGGCTGCTGCCAGTAATTTAAGCGAGGTGTAATTTTTATAATCGCCAAAACGCCAGTATTGAAAAGTATCCACCAAATTAGTTTCCCAAGGTTTCATATTTTGAAAATCGAGGTATGGTGGCACATTCAGCCCGTTTATCAATAACCGGCGGCATAAAAAAGGTATATCGAATTCTTTTATGTTATGCCCTGTAAAGCTCCAGTTTTTATGTACGGCTTCTAACTGGTTAAGGGTTGTAATAAAATTTTGCAGCAGCTCTTTTTCTTCATGGCTAAAAATTGATTTTACCCTAAACTGAAGCCCAATACCATCTTTTTTAAAATAGCCAAGGCTTATGCAGGCTACCTTTGCAAATTCAGCCATTACTCCTGCCCTTTGAGGATAATACTCGCCTATGCTAACATCATCTGGTAAAGAGCGTTTTACTTTTTCCTCCCACAGGTGTTGCCACTCTTCGTTTAAGGAGTTATAATCTGGCTTTGCTGAAACGGTTTCAATATCGATTATTAAAAAATTTTCTAAAATATATATTTTTTGAAAAAAACCATGCTGATCTTTTTCAAATAACAAATTTTTTTACAAAATGGACTGAATATTATTGTGAAAAAATTTCGGCTTTAGCAAAAAATTTACCTGCCGAAATACGTGAGCAAGAAATAAAGAAAATTTTTTCTGAAGATGAGTATTTATTGGATATTCATAAAAAATTAGGTTTTCACGATAAAATTTTAAAAACAGAATCAAAAAAAGAGGCGCAATCCCTGGAAGTTTTGCAAATAAATTTATTAAAATCA
>JANXVN010000242.1 GCA_025351645.1 Ferruginibacter sp. | reverse complement strand
CATGTGGTATTAGGTTAATGGTAGGGCTGGGGTTTATATGCACTGTAGAATGTATGGTATCTACAGGCTGGCAATGGAACTTTGGCGACCTTACTGCTGCCACTGATACAAGCATTGGGCAAAGCCCAACTTATGTGTATGCAGATTCGGGCACTTACAATGTACAATTTATTGTAGGCAATACATTTGGTTGTGTAGATACCATACATTCTACAGTGCATATAAACCCCAGCCCTACCATTAACCTAATACCACATGATACCCTGATTTGTTATATAGATACCCTGCAAATAAAAACTAATAATAACGGCAGCTTTACCTGGAGCCCCAATTATAATATTAATAACGTTACAAGCCCAAACCCGCTGGTTAACCCGCGAATGCCTACTACTTACTATGTAAATTTTACAGATGGTTTTGGCTGTAAGAATATTGATTCTGTATTTGTAGATGTAGTAAGATCGGTAACGCTGGATGCAGGAAAAGATTCTACCATTTGCAGGACGGATGGGTTGTTCCTTCAAACAACCGGCAATGCCTTGCATTATACCTGGACGCCTGCAACTTATCTGAGCAGCGATACTGCACGGCGCCCTTTTGCAAACCCTTTGATAAATGTTATTACCTATCATATTGTAGGTACTATTGGCAAATGCAGCAGCACAGCTGATGTTACCATTACAACATTGCCCTACCCGGTTGCTTATGCCGGCAACGATACACTGGTTTGTTTTGGCAAGCCAGTACAACTATTGGCCACTGGTGGCACTTTTTACCAATGGTCGCCTGCAACTTTTTTATCTGCCACTAATATACCTAACCCAACAGTTATTAACCCTACTACAACCACGCAGTATATTGTTGCGGTAAAAGCGCCTACAGGATGCCCCAAACCTGCTTTTGATACAGTAATAGTAAACGTAGACCCCTTGGTAAATGCTAATGCTGGCCCACAGGATACAACAGCTGTTTTAGGCGAACCGATGTTGTTGGCAGGCTCAGGCGGCGTTACTTATTTATGGACGCCATCTACCTGGCTCAACAACCCTACTATTGCTAACCCCATTGCTTTACCAGAAGATAATATAACTTATAATTTATTGGTTACCAGCGTTGCGGGCTGCCAAAAAAGCGATACTATCAATATTAAAATATATAAAGTACCGCCAAGCTTTTATGTACCTTCCGCTTTTTCGCCTAATAACGATAATAACAATGATATACTAAAACCAATTTTGCTGGGCATGCGTACGCTTAATTACTTTAAGGTGTACGACCGTTGGGGCAAACTAATATATTCCACCTCGCAAAAAGGGCAGGGATGGGATGGTACGCTAAAAGGTAACCCTCAAGACCCGGGCACCTATGTTTGGATGGCCGCCGGCCAAACATACACCAATGAATTAATTGTACGTAAAGGCTATGTGGTACTAGTACGGTAACATAGCCCTTAAATTATTAAACACTTTTTTGTTAACAGGTAATAGCCCTACCATCAATTAAAATAACCAGCGCTTTACGTGTTAAATTACAGGTTGTGCATTAATTTTGTGTATGGATAAAATTATATTAATAACAGGCGCTACTTCTGGCATTGGAGAAGCTTGTGCTAAAAAGTTTGCAGCGGCCGGCTATAACCTGATAATAACCGGCAGAAGGGCTGATAGGCTACAACAATTAAAAACTACACTTGAAGCGGAACATGCTATACAAATTTTGACCTTACAATTTGATGTGCAAAATAGAACAGCCGTAGCAGCTGCGTTTGCAAGCTTGCCTGCAAAATGGCAAAATATAAGCATTTTACTAAATAACGCAGGCCTTGCAGCAGGCAGGGATAGTTTTGAAGATGCAGATATGGATGATTGGGAAACCATGCTTAATACCAATGTGCACGGATTACTGTACGTAAGCAAAGCCGTGGTACCGCTTATGATTGCGCAAAAAAAAGGGCACATCGTCAACATGGGTTCCATTGCAGGCAAAGAAGTATACCAAAATGGAAATGTGTACTGTGCCAGTAAATTTGCCGTAGATGCTATCAATAAGGCTATGCGTATCGATTTGCTAAAACACCATATAAAAGTTACCGGCATTCATCCTGGTGCTGTTGAAACTGAATTTGCACTGATACGTTTTAAAGGAGATGAAGCCAAAGCAAACGCTACATACAATGGCATTACCCCTTTAACACCAACAGATATTGCCGATACTATATTTTATTGTACCCAACTACCAGCCCACGTTTGCATCAACGATCTTGTAATTACCTGTACCCAGCAAGCCAGCGCAAGCTATTTTTCGAAAGATGCATAGGTCACTTATAATTTAAATAATATAGTTCTCTACATACGATTTACTAAAAAAAAATCGTTTCTACATTGGCATGAATTTAGTAACTTTATTTTATATTTTATGACAACCTATTAAAAGGATTATGTACTAAAATATGATTACACTGCTAAGTATACCTGTTAGTCCGCAGATGAAAACTATGAAGAATTTTACACTTTTATTATTGTTTGCTTTATTGCTTGGAAAAGATGCTGTTTCTCAAGACAATGTAATCCGGGCAACTGTATGTTCTTCTCCTTCTATCTTGCACCAGGCTGATAGCATCAAGCAAGAATATGCCAAACAAGGTTTTATAGTTATAAAAGAAGCTTCCATAACAATGGAAAGTGAATATGAAATGCCGGTAATTGTGCCGCTTACGCAAGGGAGCTGGTACCAGTTTATATTTATAGGCGAGGCAACATCCAGGCTGTATGAAGTAAGGATGTATGATTGGAATGAAAAAGAAGTTGTGTACCAAAGAAAGCTATGGGGCGATACTGAAGGCAATATAATTAGTTATTCTTACATTCCTCAATTTTCTGAATATCACATGATGAAGCCCGTACAGATTAATAAAAAGAATAAAAAGCCGTGCGGGTACGTAATGCTGTTAAAAAAAGTTAAGTAACATATTTTGCTTGGTTTATTATGATACGCTGGTTTAGGCCGGCGTTTTTTATGCAGCTATTTTTAACAATTAGCCATCCGGCTTAATGAAGCATCTTGTTTGCAAGCATTGTACATCCCAATAATAAAACTATTGATTAAAGATGGAAGGCTAAAGCCATTTGTCAATACTATCTTTAAATATATTGATTATACAATTATGAAACGTATAGATGTTATTAGCCTTCTTTTTTTATTTATACCTATAATTTTTTATCTATTATCCTGTTTTTAGCGCTGAATATCTTTATACAGATGATGCTAATCAAATTTGGTTGGCTAACAGGGGCTTAACTTTAATATCTCTATACCACAAGGCAGCTACATCACTTATAAAACTTTTGAGTGGCTGTACTAGTACATCAGCACCATCCACCAATTTATTTATGCCAGGCTATTTTCTTTATTTGGCTGGATGTTTTGCCTGCCCATCTGGTATTTTATTATTAAAAAAGTGGCCGCCAAAAACAACCTGCCTGCAATACTGGTGCAGCTTTCTATGGTGTATATTATTTG
>JANXVN010000234.1 GCA_025351645.1 Ferruginibacter sp. | reverse complement strand
CTGGAAACAAAATTGCAATTGGGAAAGCGTGTGCAAGTGCGTTTTAAAAGAATCATTATTAATTCCATTGTATCGCTGCCGGCATTTATGCTGCTACGATTTTTAATGCTGCCTGTAATTGTCTATCTCTGCCAGTTAAATCTGTCTTACCATTTTGGACTCATTTATTTATTTAACTTTCCTTATTGGGCAGAAACTATTATCGTGTTTTTGATTTTGGATTATGGAAATTATTTATGGCACTGGCTAAACCATAAATTTATTTTTTTATGGCGTTTTCACCTGGTGCATCATACAGATCAGGACCTCGATATTACAACAGCATTCCGCTTTCATTTTGGAGAAATGGTCGGTTCTGTTTTCTTCCGGGGTGCAATCAGTTTTTTAAGTGGCGCAACTCCTGCACAAGTTATCATGTATGAAATTCTGTTTGAAGCAGCTACCCAGTTTCACCACAGTAACTTAAAGCTGCCGGTAAGGTTTGAAAAATTCCTAAATTATTTTATTGTTACACCAAAAATGCATGGCATCCATCATTCGATTGTTAGAGCAGAAACTAACAGTAACTATTCAGTGATCTTTTCTTTATGGGACAGATTGCATGGAACCATGAAGACCAACATCAACCAGGATAATATCGTTATCGGTGAACCTTCATACAGCAATCCAGAAGAATTGACAGTTGGTTATTTATTGAAAATGCCATTTAAAAAAATCAGGCACCCAAACTAAATGGATTGTGAAAAAATGGTTGTTGACAACTTACTTTGTGTTGGCTTTAATTTTCTTTGCCGTGGAATAAATGCTATACACTATCATAACGGCTATAAAATAATAGACCCATGCAGGAATATTTTTTCCGGCAATAATGAGGTATAGGTAGGCAGAAATAAAGCAAAACCCAGTTAATAGCAATGGCAATAAAAATGTTTTCTTGTTTTTAATCCTTTTAATTGTCCAGCGTAGGCAAAGAAAGAAAAATGGGATTGCACCAATATAAATTCCACCAAAAATATATGGGTTAACATGGTATTTGCCACCTAATCCTAAAAACCATTCTTTAAAATTTTCCCAGTATTGCATCAGCTAAATATTTTATACAGTTTTTGTAAAACCGTTTTGATGAAAGCTGTTAAGTCTTTAGATTTGTATTGCACAATTGCCGCCTGATTAATTCTTGCTGCAGTAGGATAAGGATAAATTTTGTTGAAGATCTTATCAATTGAAATTCCGGCGCTGTTAGCAAGTATTAGTTCCTGAATGAGTTCACCGGCACCAGGCGCAATCATAGAACCGCCTAATAGTTTTTGCTTTTTTAAAAATACTTTTTTACCGATAAATAAAATTGCTTTGCCATACTGATAATTATCGGTAACCGCACGGTCGTCGTCCTTAAAATCCTGTACGAGTTTTTCATAACCGATATGGCGTTGTTCCAGTTGTTTTTCACTTAATCCAAAGGTTGCCACCTCTGGGTCAGTAAAGGTTACCCAGGACATAGAATCATTGTTCAGTTTTTTCTTAAAGGGAGAAAAGAAATTGTTGAGTAACAGTCTTGCATGTGCTTCTGCAGCATGAGAGAATTGAAGGTCTCCGGCAACATCACCGCAAACAAAAACGTTTTTATTAGTGGTCTGCAAATATTTATTGGTAACTATTTTGTTTTCCTTCACTGTTACATTAGCGCTTTCTAACTGCAAACCGTCTATGTTTAACTGCCTCCCTACGCCTGCAAATACGGCATCAAATTGTATGTTTTTTTTGCCCCTGTTTTTTAAGGTTACGGTGACTTCATTTCCAGTTAAGAACTGGTCTATTTCGGCATTCAATAAGATGTCAATACCTTCATTTTTCAATCTTTCTAATAGAATATCGGTAATTGCTTTATCATCGTGTTCTAAAATGCTATCCCCTTTATGTATTATCGTAACCTTGCTTCCCAATCTGCTCATGGTTTGTGCAATTTCAATACCTATGGGCCCTGCGCCAACTACTAATAATCTGCCTGGTAATGCAGCGAGATGAAAGATATTTTCGTTGTTGAAGTACCGTACTTTTTCAATGCCCGGTGCCTGGAGTTTGCGAGGGCTGGAGCCTGTTGAAATAACAATTTTTTTTCCGATATATCCTTCTCCTGCTACTTCAATTTCATTTTTGCCTGTAAAATGTGCTGCTCCCAATGCAACATCAACTCCTTGTTTTTTAAGCCAGCCAGCATTTTCATTTTCCCTTATCAGCTCCTGTCTTTCGTACACATAACTCATTACTTTTTTTATGTCAATTGCACCGGTTAAGTTAAGGCCAAAATTTGCTGCTTCTTTTGCCTGGTGAGCAATCCTGGCAACATGAATGAACGCCTTGCTTGGTACACAACCATCATTAAGGCAATCGCCGCCAATGGAATGATCAGATTTTGAAACCATCAGCACCTGAAGCCCTGCCTTTGCCATAAACAATCCTATACTAAGCCCGCCAGAGCCGCAACCAATAATGATGATGTCGTATTTTTTTTGATGCATGAAGTTGGGGACGTAAGTGTGTTAAAAACCTGAGAGAATTATTTCAATAAATTATCAGGCTATGGTGATAAATGTTTGAGAAAATTGATGGCTAATTCCGTTTATTGACAAATCAACGGCACTACAATGTTCAAGAGCCGAATTCATTTATTAATTGCTCCATTTTCTCTTTAGTAAAATCAGGTAAATGTTGTTCGGCATGTACCTATTTACTTTCTGCTCCAATTTTAGTGGCCTGCCGTTCAAACTTTTTACAAAATGAACATATAGAAGTGTGCATGGAAAGTTTCATCCTTTCCATGAATGATAATCTGCCTTCATCCTTTTTGGCCATCAGGTAAGTAGCTTCCTTACAATTGACTATAAAATACTTCATCGTAAGCCTTTTCATCCGCTCAGTTTTTTAACCAGTTTTTTTCTACGCAGTCCCACATTTGAAGCCGTGCTCTGTGTATCAATACCCAGTAGTTTGACGAAGTGATGCTTAATACCTTACAAATTCTACAGAATCCAAATCCTCCATATATTTTAAGGTGAAAACATGCTTTTGAAGTTCCTTTAAATGATCCTTGCACCAGTTAATGATTTTTTGAATTTCCTTTCTTTCCACGGTTTTATTTGACGCATGCCAGTCTTTTGGGGTCTTTGTTTTGCTCCATGAACCTTCGTCATTAAACCATTCATCGTCAGCAGCCTGTAAGTCGGGTATGGCTACCAACCATTGTCCGGTTGATTTTTTACGATAATGGTCTATTATTTTATTTTTAAAATGGCGAAAAACCAGTTTTTTTCTGAGGCCTCATCATTGTAACCTGCCAACCCTTTCAAAGCAGAAAGAAAGGTTTCTTGTACTAAATCTTCTGCAATAACAGTATCGTTTACTCTTGGAAGTGTGTATTGGTATAAAATGTCGCCGTATAAAGAAAGCGATTTTTCAGGGTTGGCTTTAGCGCCTGTTTTCTCCATTTGTAAAAGGTTATGATTTGTACAAATATAACAATTTAGCGCATCAGGTATGCGTTTGTAATAATCGTAAAATAGCGTTGCTTATGCCCGCCATTTTCAAAGCACCTTCTTTATTTAATAATTGGGCTTGTTGAAGCCGTTTCTTATGCTCTTCTCTAATAATTAATTTAATCTTCCCGTAAATTCATCAGAAGTAATATTATAAAGTAGTAGTGTTTCCATTTATTTTCCAAGATTTAAATCCTAAGTTGTAACATTAAGAATTTTAAAACTATTCAAAATAAAATACATTTTGGTAGTCGAAAAAAATAGTAATTGAATACAAATGAAAATAATTCTTATTCTCTTCTCATACTGCAAATAATAGCACCTATAAATTAGAAACTACTATTTTATTAAGAATGTATTAATTTTTCATTAGTCGGTGTATATATTTTAGGCACTTTTTTCTTTACTATTAAGCCTGCATCTTGTAATTTTCTGCCGAGTGTATCATCCTTTGCTACTTTCAAAAGGTCTTTCTCAATGTTGAGGATAAAGAGTACTTGCGCATATGAACCCTAGCTACCCTGGGCATCCTTTTTAGATGGCAATACCAGAACCCTATAATGAGCAAAAAAACTGGATAAACATTTTTGTGAAATAAATTTAACTCATCTCGGCAAAAATGGTTTACTCACCTGAGTTTTAATATTCTTTACAAAAAATTGATATGGAAATAACAAATAAGCCCGTAAACACTGAAGTTTACGGGCTTATGACTTAGATGAGGATCATCTTTGTCGGGATGGCAAGATTCGAACTTGCGACCTCCTGGTCCCAAACCAGGCGCGATAACCGGGCTACGCTACATCCCGAACTTGTAAATTATATTATACCATTTAGTTTGAGTGCATGCACCTTTTGCTATTGGGAATGATAAAATATTTAATAAGAACTTTTTGCGGAGAGAGTGGGAGTCGAACCCACGGTACAGTTTAACCCGTACGACGATTTAGCAAACCGTTCCTTTCGGCCACTCAGGCATCTCTCCTACCTGGCCCTTACTTTTATAAGGGGTTGCAAAAATACACTTCAACATCGTAACTCCCAAAACTAAATGTAAATAAATTGAAATAATTTCAAAATAATTGGTAAGCATTATTAGGGGGTAACCAAAATGTATGCCTGTACTGAATTTGATGGATTTTACCAACCAGGCCCAATATGAAATTCCTTATAAAAGCGGCGGCATCAATTGGCTATTTAATAGCAATAAAAAAATGGAAGGCTTAAATACAAATTTAAGTTGAATACAAGGCATGTAATTATTCCCTTAAAAATTTGTAGTCTATGCAATAAAACCTTCAATAAATTAAATAGTAGTTGGCCGAGGCAATAAAATAGTATGCTGACCATAAATAAAAAATCCAAACCCGATTAAGAATTTGGATGCTAATAATGTATCATCAATAGTTTACATGGCGGCTAATTGCACTTTTTGCTGCAGCTCCATTACACTTTCTTTAAATAGCGTATCGGTATCCATTAAATCTTTTACCGTTTGGCAGCTATGTATAACCGTGGTATGGTCGCGGCCGCCAAAATGCTCGCCGATTGTTTTAAGAGAATTTTTAGTAAACGCTTTTGCAAGGAACATAGTTATCTGGCGGGCCTGTACAATTTCGCGTTTACGTGTTTTTTGTAAAAGCTTATCGTAAGGCACATCAAAGTAATCACACACCATTTTTTGAATAGCATCTATAGTAATTTCTTTGCTTGATGATTTAACAAAATTCCTTAGCACTTTTTTTGCCAATTCTAGGTCTATT
>JANXVN010000199.1 GCA_025351645.1 Ferruginibacter sp. | reverse complement strand
ATACTTAACGTATTTAAATTTATAAGTCAATGCCGTTAAGTTAAGGATTTATATGTTTGTCTTTACCTCACCCTAACCCTCTCCAAAGGAGAGGAAAGGTCTTAACTTAACGGCATTGACATATAATTCTTATTTAATCTTCTACTGCTTTTTTATAAGTTGATGAAGAATAATTGGATATTGAGAAATTCACTTTATGTTTCTTTTTTTTGATTGGGGTATCACGGAATATTAATGATAATTTGAAAATTGAAGCTGTAAAGATTTCTCCGAGAGGAATATTTTAACCTCCACCTCATTTATATTTTTTTAGTTAGCGCATAAAGATAATACGCTATGCAGCATTACTAAAAATCTATTCCCGTTCCGGCAAAACAACTTCTTACCCTCTGGTGCTAAGCCTACTTTTAGTCTGCTCACATGAAGTACCAAAAAATTTTATTACTTTATAAGGCCTTTATTAATATATTGCAAACTTACCAATTACTTTTTCACAACTTTAAAATTTTCAATAGTACCATTTGCAGATTGTACCTGCAAAACATACAATCCGGCGGCATAACCGCTTAAACTAATTATCTGTTGATTGCCCGAAGCTATTGATTTAAAAAGCTGCCTATTGTTATTGTCGATCAATATTAAATGACTTCCAATTTTTAAACCGCTAACAGTAAGCTTATCGTTGGTAGGGTTTGGTGCTACACTTACCATCTGCCCGAAACTGCATGTACCGGCACCTCTAACCGTAATTATTTGGCTATAGGTATTTAAATAATCTATATCAACTGCTTTTAAACGAAAATAATAAGTTGTACCGCCTACCAATGCCTGGCTATAAAAATATGCGGAACCTGCAATACTATTTTTACTTACCACCTTACCCACTTGCAAAAAGTTTATACCATCTGTACTTGCTTCAACGGCATAAAAACTGCTGTTGCTTTCATTTGCCGTCTTCCAGGTAAGGTTTGCAAAGCAACCGCTTGTATTGCCCGTAAAGCTTATGAGCCTTACCGGCAATATGATATTGGAAGGTAATTGTGTTGCAAGATCCTTTAAAACAGACTGGCCGTTTGTTACCATATTACTTGAATTGGTAGCGGTAGCCGGTTCAAAAGCATTGATGGCGGTATTTAGTTTTACCAGGTTCGGATTGCTAGTGGTACCGGCAAAAGCTGCCTTTAAAATGCGTATTTTTTCAAAATCCTGTATACCATCACGAAGCATTTCCATACGCATACTCGAAACTGCAATTGAAGGCGTATCATTTGAAGCACGGTACACCATGCTTAAATCTCCTGAAGTATTCTGCGTATCCTGGGCATTCGCTGGGTCGTTCAATTGCCAAAAATCATAGGCCCAACGTAAATACCCATCCAGGTTGTTTTTACTGATATTCCAGCACAGCCACGACATTTCTGCAGGATTGTTTTGTACGGTCACAAAATTATTCGGAACCTGGATAGTACAGCTTGTATACCAGGTAGATATGGCTCCGGCAGGCCGGTTACCAGCAGGAGGAGCTGAACCCGACCAATAAAAAATGCTCGAATTGAATAAATTACTACTCACATTTGTGCTGACGGCGTCGCCTGCCCTACCTATTTTCCAGTTATTATTATCCGCTCTTATTATAGGTATCACCTGTAGCATAGTGGACTCGTCAAGTTCATCCATCCAAAGTACTGCTATATCAAACCAACCCTTTGCAATTAAATGAGTCCGAAAAGCAGGGAGAAAGTTACCCCACATATCATTAAAGGCCGTACTTCCAACAGGAGCATTTATTGATAAATAACTATTGCTTGCAACATCCCAATACCATAATGTCGATTTCCATTTGTTTGCCATTTCAAGGCAAGTAATTTGATGAGAAATACCCCAGCTGGTCATCGAATCCACTGTTCTATCAAAATGAGTAAAATCATATTGCCATTTCCCATCCGTACCCTTTATCCATTTTATAAAACGTTGTTTCCAATCCTCCCCATTAGGCAATGTTACCGTTATTGACTTTTGACCTGCATCTGCAAGTAATTTGTAATACGGTTTTATCATTTTAAAATAGGCGTCTGTATAACTTGCTATTTTTTCTGATGGATGATTGTAATTATACCATCCCAATGTATTATAAGGATATTGCCATAGATCTAAAAAAAATGCCCACTGCCCGGGCGGGGGAAGCAGGGTATTTATTACCTCCACTTCGATTATAAAAGAAGCTTTCACCAACCCGTTTGATTTTACCTTTATTGTACCCGTATAAATGCCTGATAAAGCTGCGGGAGGTATATCCATTGACACCCACATTTTTATAGGGTCGGTACTTGTTAAGGTTGTTATCTGATTTTCAGACAATGCATCTGCGATCAATACCTGACTTGGTCTGGTAGGATATTGAGAACAGCCTCTTGCCAATTCATCCCCGATTATATAGGAATTGAATCTTAAATGCACAACGGAATTAGGCATGGCGTTGGCCGTACTTGTAAGAGTACTTACCTCGTAAGTAAGATTATTGACATTGATGGGACTCCAAAGAATAATTTGTTTGTAAAGACGGTCTCCCTTCCAGGCAGTATCTTTCCATATGTTTATTGGAGTACCTGTAAAAGCTTCCCCCTTCTGATATCGTTTATGTTTACTCTCAAAGGAACCCTGTAACTGGGCAAAGCTTGGTGTACTTACATTTAAAATTATAACAAGTACTAAAAAAGAAATGATTTTATGTAAGGGATCGCAATAAGCATTCTGTATTTTCATATATAAGGGATTAGGGATTATTAATTGGATGGATGATAAAACTTACGGTCGTCTAATCATTTGTAATAATACAGTTTTTTGCTGGACGATGATTTTTATACAATAATATCTTGCAATTCTTTATACTTTAAAAAATACTTTCCTTAAATTATAGATGAATTATACTATCCCCTCTACCAACCCCTTATTGCCATACTCAATATAGATATTGACCTTTGTGTATATGGAAATAAATACACCCCACGCAGAAATAATGGCAGCACATATTGCTGCCTGCAAAGCCAGCGGCATGAATGTTTGCGCTAATTGCCTTAAGCTACTTTACATCCCCAACTTCCATAAATTTTATCACCAGAAATATTAAAATAGCAACTTTTATCCATTTGCAATTTTATAAATATTTAATAAGCAATAGCACTTTTTTGAAAAAGTCATTGTAGACCCCGTCAATCCTGGTTTTTATTGGTTGAAGTAACAATAGCTTTGGGCATGTTTCTGAAGGTTATTTTCAAGACGATAAAAACTACCGGTGAGCGAAAAATGCACCATCGCTTATGTGAGAGCCTATCGTATTGATGATACTGTACGCCATCAAACCATCCTTCACCTGGGCACGCTGGAATAGTTGCCGGAAACAGATCAAAAAAAAGCACTTGCCTTGCGCATCGATGAATTGTTAAAGCTCAGCTATACCGGAAAGCAAAGTTTGTTTTATTCATCCTATGCAGTGATTGAAGCCCTTGCACAAAAGTTTTTTACAGTCATACAAGAAAAGCAGCGACTGGATATCGCAGGGGGCAAAGACTTTCAGCGGGTGGATACAGACAGCATTGAAAATAAGGACATAAAGGAAACGAGTGCCGAGTGGCTTTGTATGCAGGCACTCGACCAGTTGGGTATCTCCGGCTTTTTCTTAGCCTCTACGAAGTGAAAGATGAACTGGAAAAGCATCTGAGCAAACGTACCAATGAACTCTTTGACCTGGATGATAAGATCATTCTTTATAACCTGACCAATACCTACTTTGAAGGTGCTGTGCGCAGCAGTA
>JANXVN010000090.1 GCA_025351645.1 Ferruginibacter sp. | reverse complement strand
AAAATATTAGGCTTGCATCATAGTGTAAAAGATACCTACATGCAAAACTATCTAAACGAATTTTGTTATAAATTTAATAGAAGAAAACATGGTAAAAAGTTATTTCATAGCTTCCTGAACGTGGCAACTTCTTTTTCATGGTATGCTCCATGCACCTAAAAGCAGATAGTCATTATATAATGATAATGCAATGCCGTTAAGTTAAGGATCTATATGTTTGTCTTTACCTCACCCTAACCCTCTCCAAAGGAGAGGAAAGGTCTTAACTTAACGGCATTGAATGATAATGTGAGACTGTAGCCTACCTTTTTTACTTAGCATGCAAACTTTAAGTTATTGAATACGAATTTTAACCGTCGGCCTTTGCAATTTTCACCAGCCTTGGTTTAACTAAAACAATAAAAGTTTACGGAATAAACCCTTTATTACATTGCCAGCTATAATTATTTACAAAATAATAACATTAAGGCAACAGGCTATACACCTTAAACATCTTATAAAATAAAAAGGCTGTCTCCAGTTTAGGAAACAGCCTTTACAATAGCCTGGTAAATTAATTTTTAGTGTCTTCTTTCAAATCTTTTTTGTCTGATTTAATATCACCCTTGTCATGTTTTAAATCATTTTCATCATGCTTTAGGTCATTTTTGTTTTTTGATAATTCTTTTTTATCTTCATTAAGGTCTTTTTTATCCTTATCTATATCGTTACGGTCTTTACGCAGTTCCTTTTTATCTTTATTACGGTCTTTGCTATCTGCATTGATGTCTTTTTTTTCTTTATTAATTTCATTCTGTTCTTTTTGAGCATCGGTATAATCATGCTTTTTTACATCTTCATTGCGTACCTGCCGATCTTTGTTTTCTGTAGATTTATCTTTTTTAATATCAGCATTATCATTATTTATGTCTTTCTTATCATTATTCCTGTCTTTCCTGTCTTTATTTAAATCTTTGTCATCCGACTTGATATCCTTATGGTCTTTGGCAATGTCATTTTTATCATGTTTTATATCATGTTGATCATGTTTAATGTCATGCCTGTCATGATGGATATCATGTCTTTCGTGAGCAATTGCATGTCTGTTTTGTGCAGTGGCAGAAGAAGCGATAGCTAAAAATGCTATGGCAATCATTAATTTACGTTGTTTCATTTTTGTGATTTTACTATTTCAGTTTTTTGTAAAAAATTTTACAATCCATTGACATCAAAAGAGAGTGGAAATTTTTTTAAATGGGCTTATTAACGGTAAAATAACAATTTTTTAAATCTATAAAAGGCTTTTTTCTAATTGAATGCCATTAAGTTATGCCCTTTTATTCTCTTTAAACAAGGATTTGGCGACGTAAAGCATAACATGTAAATTGTTGACTTAATTGCATTGAAAGATAGTTTAGTTATAGTTAAATCCACAATGTAGCAATACATTTGTAAATATATAGCAAGCCATAAACAAGCCTAACTTTTCAACCAAATTTTTGGTAGCTCTAATATGTTAAACTTGTTTGTTTAGAGCCCAATATTTATAATTTTATTTTTAGCTATAAAAAATCATGAAAGAATTAACTTTTTCAAAAATTATTGCCGGTACAATGACATGGGGTGTTTGGGGCAAAAATTACAACATGCCCCAAATGATTGAATTGATGGATTGCTGTTTAATCAATGGCATCACTACATTTGACCATGCAGATATTTATGGCGATTATACTACTGAAGCTTCTTTTGGAAATGCTTTAAAAGAAAGTAAGATAGACAGGCAGCAGATACAATTAATTTCTAAGTGTGGCATTCAAATGAATCTGCAAAATAGAAGTAATGCTGTAAAGCATTACGATTATACAAAGCCATACATCATATGGAGTGTTGAGCAATCTTTAAAGAACTTACAAACTAATTATTTAGACTTGCTATTATTGCATAGGCCAAGCCCGCTAATGCAGGCTGATGAAATTGCCGAAGCAATTGAAATACTTAAAAAGGATGGTAAGATTTTAGATTTCGGTGTTTCAAATTTTACTCCGTTACAAACCGGGTTAATTGAAACTAAAACTAAAGTGAGCTATAACCAGATTGAGTTTTCGCTTACACATTTTGAAGCCATGCTTAACGGAAGCTTAGACTATATGCAAACCAATAAAATTATTCCGATGGCATGGTCGCCAATGGGCACTATTTTTAAAAAAGATGACGAAAGGTCTGACCGGATTAAAAAATTAGCAACAAATTTGTCCATTAAATATGGTGATCCTGTTGATGTTATATTGCTTGCATGGATAATAAAGCACCCATCTAATATTTTGCCTGTATGTGGTACTGCAGACAAAGCCCGTATTGCCAATTTAATAAAAGCCACTACCTTAAAAATGGACCAGGAAGATTGGTTTAAGCTTTGGCAAGAAAGTAGTGGCGTAGAGGTTCCGTAAATTATAAATTTCACAAACCGAAATACTGTGCCTAACCAACCAAAAGCTCAGGTAATATTAGGGAGATTGTTATTGGCAATGCTCTTAATAAAGATGTATAAGTAATTTCTTTTTTTTGGGGAACTAGCATTAAATGTGCAGTGCATTAATAAAAACTACTAACCGTAATACTTAATAGCATTGCTTTATCAATAGCCAAAGCGTAGTATAGATTTCTCCTTTAAAGTATCTGCTACAAATAATTGATGGTTTTTTTCCCTGCCTTGCACTTCGTACACCAACGAGAGGCTTTCGTCTTCTTTTAATTGCCTTAAAAGTATAAACCTTAACTGGTATTTTTTCATTTCCCTTTCGTATCTGTCAGTGGCATTTTCAAAATAAATACACTTAATAGAATATTCTTTTGTTTGGTTTAACTTATCTATCCATCTTTCGCCGTAAGGCAATATTATCAGCACAATCATTATAAGCAAAGATGCATAGCCGGCAGCAAAATAATAGCCGCCGCCAATACCCATACCTACGGCGGCAACTGCCCAAATTGTAGCGGCTGTTGTAATTCCATTTATATGGTTATCGCCGCGAAAAATTACACCGGCACCTAAAAAACCTATTCCCGTAACAATGTTGGCCGCAATACGATCCGGGTTGGCAGGGCCACCAATCCTTTCAGACATTATAGTAAAAAAACATGAGCCTATAGATATCATAATAACTGTTCGAAACCCGGCACTCTTTCCACGGTATTGCCTTTCCATACCCACCATGCCGCCCCAAAGGGCAGCTAATAAAAAGCGTATAAAAACCTCGTAATCCATGATACAATTATTTATGGTTTAAAAAAATCTGCTTTCCATGCCTTGTAATAAGCTTTATAATCCTGCTGCACAATGCCTGCATAGTTATGGCACCAGTCTGTTAATGGTTTTACCCAATTATCATTTTTAGCAAAATCTATTAATTCATCTGCGGTGGCGCTTTTTAACCTGCCGCTACTCCTTAATTGTGCCGCAGCGGTAATTATTGCTAAATCTCCCAAATAATTTTCCAACTGGCTATCTTGCTTAGCATCTTTCTCAACACATATTTTATCGCTAGTGGGTTGCAATTGCTTTACAATATACCATTGTTCTTTAAAATTAAAATAAGATAAAAATGCAGGCGCCACATGCTGCATCATTTGTTGTGTTTTAACCACACGATCTGCTTCATTTTGCCAAACCGGCTGTTTAATTTTAGAGTATTTATGTATGCAAGATGGAAGCGCCTGCTTTATATCAATGAGTTTTTTTTGTTTTGGGTTGCTTTCATTTTGCAGCAAGCATAAATATCTTTGTACGCCAATGCTACCGGTGCCGGCAATGCGAAGGCCTGCATCTATAACCTTAAAGCCTTTATAATGGGTATTAGCAAACCATGGGGTAAAAGCTTTTATTAAATCTTCTTTAAAACCATCATCAATAGTTAGTAATTTATCGCTGAGTAAAAGCTTTGTTTTTTTTTGCTTGTTGTTAGTGCGGGTAACTAGTAAGCTGTTTGCTTTTCTTTCCGCCACTTTGTCTATCAAATTTTTTATTAACCCGGTAGCAGTTTCCTGTTCAATAACTTTTTCTTTACTATTTATAAGCTCGTTTCTATATTTCTGTAGGAGCTGTTGAATAATTACTTTTTTTTGTTTGGCAGAAAAATTTATCTGTGTACATTTTACTTCGACAGACACTATTAAGCGGGCAATTTCATAAAGTAATGGGGCTTGTATAGATTCATCAAAATCATTTAAGTCGAAATATATTAAACGGTTTTCTCCTTTGTAGCACCCAAAGTTTTCAATATGCAAATCGCCACATATCCACGTTAGCGGAGATGCTACGAACGGATATTTTTTTAGCAGGTCTTCATAAAATATATGGCAGCTGCCTCTAAGAAAGCTAAACGTATCTTGCGCCATTATTTTATATTTTAATGGCAGCACTAACTGATTTCTGTCAGCATTGAAACTTTTAATCCTTTCGGGCAGGTCATTTTTCATTGATGGGGCAATTGAGTTATTGGTGATTAAGTATTAAAATAAAATCTTGTAAAATAAATATTGAAGATTGGCAGCTTATTAAATTTTTTGTTTGGTAAGAGAAAAGTAAAAAATATTTTGAGTTCTTGATACACAATCAAATAATACCGATGATAAAAAATGCGGTGCCAGCAATGGCCAGTAAAATACCAACGTACCACAATATTGTTTTTTTAGATAATATAGAAATGGCTGAAATGGCAATTGCTACCTGAAAAAAGGTAACGGCTTTTGCCAGCCAGGAATGTTTATCCAATTTTACTTCGCTTGCTTTTTGGTATTGTTCGGCTTGCTTTTTAATGATTTCTTCTTCTATTTTAATTTGTTCCGGTGTTTTATGGATAACGCCTGCCACCAAAGGCTGAAGGTTTTGAATTTCTGCCTTTATAGATTTAGCCTGATAAAAAGCCCATTGGTCAGAAGCCTTAATTTGATCTATTAAAGCCTCGTTACTAAAATGCCCTGCCAGTAAACCTGCAATTGCAGCAAGCACCGCCATTAATGCGGTACAAATAGCAATATACATAGATAGTTTGCCTTCACCTTTGCCCATCAATTCTTCGGCCTTCTCCATTATATGTTCGTGAAGGTGTTCTGTAGGTATTTCAATTTCTTCCATAAAAAATAAATTACATGGTAAATGTAAAACATCTGTAATAAAAATTTAACCATACTGAGTGGCTTAACAGATGATTATAAAATTATAGATGGAAAAGGTTGGTGATTATTAGTTGCATACTTAACGCTGTGGTTAAAGCCTTACCAACAACGAGCTAAATAAATTCGCACAATTTGCACGTTATCGAGTTTGGGCTTAACCAAAACTATTGTTTATCATCTATGGCTCCAATTTTTTCAGCACGCTCTCTTTAAAACTTAAAAAGGCAAGCCTGCTTTAAAAACGCTATAATAACAAAGTAAATACAACATTATTTTTGAGGTAAGGGTATATATGCTTCTTCGTCGATAGTAAAAAACCTTCACGCAAGCAAGCCTACGGAGCCTATTCAATATAGTTGGATGATGAAATAATAGAGAAAGCTATAAGGTATATTAACATCGATAATTTACGTAATAATCTATAGCAAATGTTTATTTCATGTATTAAAATCACTTTCAAATACTCAATCTTCTGCACTTATCCACAATTTTATATCGTTAATACAAAAAAATTTATTTTTAAAAAATGAAAATTATATTAAGTTTTCGGTTTTTTTTAATTAATTAAGCGCAGTGCAACGATTTTTTTAAAACTTCGCAATATTTGTTCAATATTTGATTCCTAAAATTAAATATGATTAAATAATGTTTAATTTATATACAATTAGCAAAACAATAGTGGTACGACCTTTGCTTAATTTATTTCAAATTGTACCTATATCGATGCCATTCTGAAATCTTTTTCAGTTAATTAAATTATTTATATGCAACAATTAACCATTCAACCACCAATAAACAGTATTCTTCAGCAAACAAAAAGATTAGTTTTTTTATTTGTTTTTATTTTATTTTCTATAATTTTTTGGATTTATTATTTAAGGCTATCGAAATAAACTTTTAAGCTCTATTACTACCTGCCCCTTGGATAAGTTATAGTTTTTACAGGATGTTGTCCAATTTTTTAGGACTATATATATTTCTAAATCGTAGAAAATTATATTATCACCCATTTTAAGTTTCCTAATAATCACTGTTTCTTGACAAACCGCTTTTGGGCTGAGTTATATGGTGGTCAAACCATTATATGCGCAATAATTTATTAGGGTCACAATATATTAACTGCTTTACTTAATGGCTTATACTGCTTTGCGAAGTAATTTAGCAGTTTACTCAGAAAATTTGATGTTTCCCATATTATTTTGAAGATATCTTTTAAGGATATTAACCATTGATAGCATTTTTTTACCGGATTACTTGAGGAAAATAATGGTTTCGGTGTTTTTTTTATTGGTTCATTCGGGTGAAATAATGGGTGCGGGAGGTTTTTTAATCGTTCATTTGGGTAAAATAAAGGTTGCGGCAGGTTGTAAATGGTTCATTCGGGTGAAATA
>JANXVN010000109.1 GCA_025351645.1 Ferruginibacter sp. | reverse complement strand
CTCGGTTGACCAGTTGCGTACTTTTTATAGCTGCTTATACCGTGCATTGTTTTTTCCCAATAAATTATACGAGATAGATGCTGCTGGTAAAATAGTGCATTACAGTCCGTACAATGGTAAAGTACTGCCAGGCTATATGTTTGCAGGTACTGGCTTTTGGGATACTTTCCGTGCGCTATATCCTTTTCTTAATTTAGTTTATCCGGGTATCAATAAAGAAATGCAGCAAGGACTGATCAATGATTATAAAGAAGGTGGCTGGTTGCCAGAGTGGAGCAGCCCTGGCTATGCAGATGTTATGATAGGCAATAACTCCGCCTCTGTAGTGAGCGATGCCTACATAAAAGGCATGCGTAATTATGACGTTAATACATTGTACGATGCATTGATACATGGCGCCAACAACGAAGGCCCAATAAGTGCTGTAGGCCGCAAGGGTGTTGGGTATTATAACAAGCTAGGCTACGTGCCCTACAATGTAAACATAAATGAAAACGCTGCACGTACCTTAGAATATGCATACGATGATTTTACTATTTACCAGTTAGGAAAAGCGTTAGGCAAGCCTGCATCGGAAATTGATTTGTTTGCTAAACGCTCGATGAATTATAAAAATTTATTTGACCCTGCAGTTAAATTGATGCACGCTAAAAATGAAGACGGAACTTTTGCCGCTAACTTTAACCCGTTTAAATGGGGCGATGCTTTTACAGAAGGCAACAGCTGGCATTATAGCTGGAGCGTTTTTCATGATATAGCAGGCCTTAGCGAATTAATGGGCGGCAGAAAAAATTTTGTACAAATGCTTGATACCATTTTTGCATTGCCACCAATATTTGACGAAAGTGCTTACGGCGGCGTTATACACGAGATACGTGAAATGCAGATAGCCAACATGGGCCAATACGCACACGGCAACCAGCCAATACAGCACATGATTTATTTATACAACTACGCAGGCGAGCCATGGAAAACACAATACTGGGCAAGAGAAGCCATGGACAGGTTATATAAAGCAACACCAGATGGCTATTGTGGCGATGAAGACAATGGGCAAACATCTGCATGGTATGTATTTTCTGCCATGGGCTTTTATCCTGTTTGTCCGGCTACAGACCAATATGTTTTGGGAGCACCATTGTTTAAAAAGATAACAATCAATTTAGAGAACGGCAAAAAGTTTGTGATTAATGCGCCTAACAATAACGCCGCTAACAAGTATGTAGAAAAGGCTAGCCTAAATGGAACCGCTTATGGTAAAAACTGGTTAGCCCACACGGATATTTTAAAAGGTGGAACTTTTACTGTTGATATGCGTGCCACACCGAACAAAAGCAAGGGAACTTCGGCAACAGACTATCCTTATTCTTTTTCAACAGATAAAACAAGCCCCGTTTATAAAAAATAATATACTGCTGTTAAGGTAAGGGCATTGCCTTTTTCTGTTACGGTTTAGGTTAAACTGCAAGCATCTCCTTAACGGCATTAAAAATAATTTATCACGTTTAAGTTTCAATATTATCAGCAGATGAAAAATATCGTACTACCAGCTTTGTTGGTATCCTCTTTAATTACATTTGGCCAGGGCAAAAAAGAAAACCATGTACAATACGTAAAACCTATCATTGGCACGCAACGTATGGGGCACGTGTACCCTGGTGCTACCGTGCCTTTTGGCATGGTGCAGTTAAGCCCGGATACAGATACGATACCTTACGAAACCAACGGTAAATACAATGGCGAAGTATATAAATATTGTGCCGGTTATCAATACGATGACAAAACGATAGTTGGGTTTAGCCACACACACTTTAGTGGTACAGGCCACGCTGATTTAGGCGATTTTTTAATTATGCCTACAACAGGCGAACTGAAGCTGAACCCTGGTGTAGCGAACGTTCCGCACAGTGGGTTCCGATCCACATTTTCGCATGAGAATGAAATTGCTGCGGCGGATTATTATAAAGTAAAGCTGGATGATTATAACATTACAGCTGAACTTACAGCTACTAACCGGGTTGGCTTTCACCAATATACTTTTCCGGCAACAGACCAGGCGCATATTATACTAGATATGATGAGCGGGATTTATAATTATGAAGATAAAAATGTTTGGACCTTTGTACGGGTAGAAAATGATTCATTGATTACAGGTTACCGCCAAACAAGTGGCTGGGCAAGGACGAGGACGGTTTATTTTGCAATGTCTTTTTCAAAACCTTTTATACAGTATGGCACAAAGGATAATTCAAAGAAAGAAGCGTACCATGGATTTTGGGGCAAGTTTGACCAACGCAAGAATTTTCCAGAAATCGCCGGCAGGCAAATAAGGATGTACTTTGATTTTAAAACAATAGCAGATGAAAAGATAAAGATCAAGCTTGCACTCTCTCCTGTAAGTACAATCAACGCCATAAATAACATGCGTACCGAAGCGCCAGGCTGGGATTTTGAAGCCCTCAAAACAAAGGGCCAGGCACTATGGAATAAAGAATTGGACAAGGTTGACATTACTGGCCAGCAGGAAGAAAAGGAAAACTTTTATACAGCCATGTACCATGCATTTATAAGCCCAACAACATACATGGATGTAAATGGCGAGTACAGAGGGCTTGACCAGAACACCCATACCGCAAAACGATTTACCAATTACACTACTTTTTCTTTGTGGGATACCTACCGTGCATTACACCCATTGTTCAACATTTTGCAGCCAAAACGAAATGCGGATATGATACAATCTATGCTGGCACATTATAACCAAAGCACTTTAAAATTACTGCCGGTGTGGAGCAACTCTGCCAACGATAACTGGTGCATGAGCGGTTACCATAGCGTATCTGTAATTGCAGATGCCATAATAAAAGGCAATGCAACCGGCGTAGATGCCAACAAAGCCTTAGATGCATGCGTAGCAACCGCAACACACAGAAGCTATGATGGTATTGGGTTGTATATAGATATGGGTTATGTGCCTGTAGATAAAAATGGCGTAGGCTCCTCTAACACATTAGAATATGCGTATGATGATTGGTGCATTGCACAGCTGGCAAAGAAACTAGGCCGCATGGAAATTTATAAAACATTCCTTAAGCGCTCAGAGAATTATAAGAATGTTTTTGACGCCAGCAAAGGCTTTATGAATGCCCGCATGAGCGATGGCAGTTTTAAAAAAGATTTTGACCCGTTAAGCACAAACGGCCAAGGATTTATAGAAGGCAATAGCTGGAATTATAGTTTGTGCGTACCGCATGCGCCGGAACAATTAATTAGTTTGATGGGCGGCAAGCAGCATTTTATACAGCATCTTGATTCGTTGTTTACCATGCAATTGCCGGATGCATTTTTTGCAGAAACAGAAGATATTACCCGCGATGGCATCATTGGTGGTTATGTACATGGCAATGAACCTTCGCACCATATTGCGTACTTATATAATTGGGCAGGTGCTGCCTGGAAAACGCAAGAAAGGATACGGATGATATTGAAGATGCAATACAAGGCTGCCCCGGATGGCTTAGGCGGCAATGATGATGCTGGGCAAATGAGTGCCTGGTATATATTTAGCAGCCTTGGTTTTTATCCTGTTGCGCCTGGTTCTGCAGATTACTCTATTGGTAGCCCGGCTGTTGATGGTGCTGTATTAAATTTAGAAAACGGCAAGAAGTTTATTATTGAAGTTAATGGCCAGGGCGATAAAAATGTGTATATAAAAAAGATAGTATTAAATGGCAAACCGTTAACAAGCTTTACTATTAAACACGCTGATATTATGAGTGGTGGCAAGATAACTTTCTACATGAGCAATGTGCCAGTAAAATAATAACAACAAAAAGTAGTACTAATGATACAAAAAGACCCGCTGCATGGCAAAACCTTAGAAGCAATTGTAACTAAATTGGTAGATCATTTTGGTTGGGATGAGCTGGGGCAAATAATTACTATCAATTGCTTTATGGTTGACCCAAGCATAAAATCGAGCCTTACGTTTTTAAGAAAAACAGCTTGGGCAAGAAAGAAAGTGGAAGGCTTATATATTAGTATCACTGATGGCAAAGACTAATTGCATTCATTAAATTTTTATAAGATAACAGACTAGCAAGAATGTTTATTAGCATCTTAAATAGCCAACCCTTTAAATGGATTGGCTATTTTTATTGCGCTAAATTATTGATTGGCTTAATGCCGCTTTGAGTGATAAGTAGTGTGGCAAAGGGTTATACAATTTTAATTTAAATAATGCCTCTTCTAAAATAAATGATTGCACATAATACAATGTAAAGAAGAGGTAATTTTAGTTTATAAGTTTACCTTACTAATACTACCGGCTACAAGTGGTAAATGTTCCCTGTAAACTGAAATAAAATAATACAGCCTCCCTGCCCTCCAAAGGAGGGTTCTAGACCCTACGATTGTAAAACACTTATAAATTTTAATACACTAAAACCCTGCTTTGGAGGGCAGGGAGGCTATAATTAGTATAGTTGCATGCCTCAATATGCAATATCCCTTCATGCTATAAACATGTTAAGAAATTGTAAACATACAAGCGCATTTAGGCTCAAAAAAAGTTTGGGCATCATGTTAAAAATAATTTGAAAGCGTTTACTACATTGGGTTACAGCGTGTGCTTTGCAATTTTAAGACAATGAATGAATGCATAACTTAGTTTTTTTACTGATTGAAGCTGATATACTTTTACAATATCAAAATAATCCGTTAGGCTTCCAACAAAAAGCATAACTACTACCACTCCACAATTGCCTGCCATAAGATAAGAACTTTAAGAGAGTTACGTACTCTTTCTACGATCGCTGTTAATGAAAATAAAAGAACATTTTATTATTATTAAAAACTTAAAAATTAAAATCATGAAAAATTCAATGATCAATTTTCGCACGCTAGTTGTTGCTACAATAGCTCTATTCAGTGTTTCATTTGCTTCTGCAACTTCTATAGAAGATGGCGCAAACAACATCCCTGTTAATTTAAAGTACTTAGGCGCAACCAACAACGCACCTATTTTTCAATTGTCGTTCACAAACACCGACATTGAACAGTTTGAAATTACAGTAACTGATAAGTATAATACAATTTATACAGAAACAGTAAAAGGTAAAGGCCTGGTACGTAAATACCAATTTGTAAGTAATGAAGTAACTGGTTCATCTGCAGATGATGAAATAGTAGTTGAAATTAAAAATACTACTACCAAGTCTGTTGTAACTTATAAAGTTCACCCAGGTGCACCAGCAAATAAAGAAACAGAATTAGTAGCAAGTTTATAAAAGCATTCATCAACCCTGTATAGTTACAGGGTTGATACTTTTTATCTTCGCTATTTGTTTTATCTTACAAAGATTAATAGCTGCTCCTACAGTAGTATTATCTTGTTTTTACCTAACTTATACTTTACCGTTATAGCTTTATATAACGATGCTAATTCAACAGCAGTATAGCAACAAGCTAACCCCATGCTGATTGAAAATCCTTCCACCAAAAAACGGCAAATATTGCCACAAAGCCGAGTACCTAATTTCTCTTAAAGACATCCTGATAAGCATGTTTAAAAGCTTGCTTATTTTGTGTGTGTGAATATTTGAGTTACTGGTTATGATCAATTTATCATTAATCAAATTGTAATCAGATAAAATAAAGTTTTTGTCTTTATGAATTGTATAGTTTGTAAAAGTTATTGCGCCAGGCGATATAAATTAAAGGGAATCCGATGCTGTGTATTGAATACATAGAAAATGAAAGTTCCTTTTTTATGTCTTTCATTATTAAATCCGGATACTATCCTCAAAAAATTAGAAACTATTTTAGGTAAGCCACCAATAATGAAAAGCACTTACGGGCGAGGTACATTACTAAAGTTAATGGGAGAACCGTACTACCGCAGTTTTACTTCTAATCGTAATACAAACTATAGCCTTAAATATAATGTTGGCACAGATAGCAGATTATAAAGTTCTTTCTACAGATCTGTAATGAATAAGCGTTTATCACCAAACAGGTGCAAGGTATACAAACAACACAAAAAAGCAGGCAATAAATGCCTGCTCAAATAATAATGAACTGTAGGGAAGTTAATTGATATTTTGTATTGTTCCATCGCTGGTGCTACTTACAGATTGATAACTAACGTTGTTTTTAGCATCAATTACTTCCTGATAGTAAACTCCAGACGGGGCTAAATAATATTTTTGCTGGTTTATTGTAACCACCTTGCTGTTAGTTGGCAACTGTGTGATGTTAGCGATTTGCGGCTGTGAAGGTTGAGCAGGCTGCTGAAACTCTTTCGGCTGCTGAAATTGCTGTGGCTGTGGGGCTGTATTATTATTAGGGGCAGGCTTAGCTTCCTCAGGTGCTTGCGTTGTGTCAACAGTATTTATTACACCACCGGTACCTACTACAATATATTGCCTTTTATTTTTTTCGTTTACGCCTTCTTCGTAAAAAGTACCGCCTAATTCGTAATAGGATTGTCCGTTAATTACTGTTGGCTTTGCCCCGGAAGGCAATTTCTTAACTATCGCACCCAATGGAGGCTGCGTAACTTCATATCCGCCACCATTATCGGGACGGTAGTATATGCCATCATAGTAATAGTACGGGTTTTGACCAATAAAGAAAGGGTCGTAGCCATAAGGTAATATGCCTAACCTATAACCAAAAGCAGGGCCAAAATGCGCATACGAAAATGGCGAGTAATAAATGGGCCTGTAATAATACCTTGGATAAAAATTATAGTAGCCACCATTATAGTAACCGCCATGTCCATAATAACCATTAAAACCATTATACCCGCTGTTGATGCCTATAGAAATGGAAGTTCTGTTACCCCCACTATAGCGCGGCGTAAAAGTAGTTTGCCTAAAATTGCCACTATTGCCTGGCCTGTAACCGCTATTTCCCGGGCGAAAGCTATTGCTGCCGCCATTACTAGGACGAAAGTTATTGCTGCCACCATTATCAGGACGAAAATTATTGCTTCCGCCACCGCCACCTCTAAAAGTACTACCGATGGCACCACGGCTAAAATTACCGCCGCTATTTCCCCCTCTAAAAGATCCTCCTCCTGCTTCAGCCCTAAATCCGCCCCCGCCGTGCCCTCCACGTTGCGCATTTGCATTCAATGAAAAAATTCCAGTAATAGCTACCGCTAAAACCAGGCTTGAAATATATTTTAACTTATTCATAAAATTGTTTTTTATTTAGATAGTAAATTTACCCCAAAGTTTAATGAGCCTAGTTCAATTTTCAGGTATTAACAATTGATTTCTAAAATAATACAGTGTGTTGTATTTACCTTGTTTCAAAGTAGCTTAATTATAAAATCTACGTAGTGCATTTTTCGTTTACATTGAGTTAATTTTACTGGAAATTATGTTGTACATATGTTATTAAAAATTTTAACGGTAGCTGCTCTTGCAACTTTTGAATTATACGCCGCTATACCTGCAGGCTTTGCCTTCCACTTATCGCCCTGGACGATTTTTTTCGCCAGCGTAACAGGTGGTCTTGCGGGCGTTTTTATTGCTGCTTTTTTAGGCGATAAAATAAAAAAATTTATAGCCAGATATAAAAAACCAAAAGAAGGGATTGTTAAGACTAATACCCTCGCTCATCGATTATGGAATAAGTTTGGTGTAATAGGCCTAGGTTTATTAGGCACTGTAACAGTTGGTGCCCCTGTTAGTATTGCAGTTGGAATAGGGCTAAATGCGCAAATTCATAAATTAATTATTTGGTGTTGTGTAGGTGTAATAACCCGCTGTATTGCTTTTACACTTGCAGGACATTATGGGCTAAAAATTTTCTTATAAAAAAAGGTGCATTTTACAGCGGTTGACACTATAAAAATACACCATAGCTTAATTTTAATCTGCTATTTTTTATCTTTCCCCCAATTTCCTTCCATTTCATTGTAAGACTTTTTACTAACAGTAGATTTACTTTTAGGCTTAGATGTGCCCGCTTTTTTTTTAGCGTTGATATTTTTTACCAAAGAATTTTTCTCTGCACTTTTTTTAGGCGCTGCTTTTTTTGAAGTTGAAGTTGCCATAATATATTTTAAATTATACGGTAATGCTGCCTTCTTTTGCGTTAACCAATGTTGTACCGGTTGCCACTGAAGCAACCATTTTAAAAAAGTTGATCATTTTATTACCAGTGGTATCCCAGTAATAAGCACCGGTAGGCTTTACTTTAAGGATAGAAATATTTGGGTCGTCCTTGCCTTCTTTAAACCACGTTTTTACTAATGGCGACCATAATTCATCTATTTTATGATGGTCTGTAATAATTTCTGCTTCACCATTTACTACCATGTAGCTGCTTTTACCGGGATGGCTAAAAAATAACTGAACTTTTTTATCACCTTGGATTTCATGGTTTTTATCGCTATGGATGTCACTAAAAAACCATAGGTTCCCCTGGTCATCAACGTCTTGTACACTCATTGGCCTTGTAGTTGCGCCATCGCTTCCAAGGTTGGTACAAAAAAGGCATGTATCTATTTCTTTAACCAATTCCTTTAACTTTTTTACCGCCTCTTCACTTTGTAAATTTGTGGTATTGTTCATAATTTATGTTTTTATTGTTTTTTTAAGAGTGAAAAATTTGTGCCACTTTATGAAGAAAATTCTGTTGAACATACTGCTATTTTTATGAAATAACACTTTATACATTTTACTTTTTTATGCTAGCTACAGCAGTAATTTCCTCAGGTAAACATGTATTAATTAGATTTTTTAAAGTGTGTTTTGTTTATCCAATACAGTTTCCATATAAATATTCACTTACCGTGCGGTTGGGTGCCAGGCAGAAGGCTAATTTTTTAGAGTTGTTTTTTGGTGGGCTTAAAATAATTATTGCAAAGCCTCTTCATAATCAATAGGTTATCGGCATTATTCTAAAAAAAATCATAAAAAAAGCCGGATCAATGAATCCGGCTTCTGATGATTGGCACATATTATTTGCCATGTTTTTGTTCCATCATCTTAGCCATAGAAATATGAGATTCCACTACGGGGATGGTACTGGTTATAATTTTACTCAATGAAGAATCTTTTACCGCAGATTGAGATTTTTTTAATTGTTCAAGCAAGCCGTTATGGTCTTTAACCATTTTATCAACCCAAGCTTTATTCCAATCATTACCTGTTTTGTTGTTAATATCTACTGTATTAGAAGTATCAACTGTTGGTATTTTAATATCCGGATGTTTTGCCAGCCAGCCTTTAACTGTTTCGTCCAACTTATTATGGTCTTTAAGCATCATGGACGAGTGTTGTTTGATATCACTGGCTCCTTTACTTAAACCGGCTTTAAGCCATAGGATCTCTTTAGTATTTGCAGGAACGGCAAAATTTATAAACTCCTGCTCTGCATTGTTTGTAG
>JANXVN010000065.1 GCA_025351645.1 Ferruginibacter sp. | reverse complement strand
GGTTTAGGCGATACCTTAAGTTCAGCCGGGCCGTTTACAGTTTTTGCACCAGTTGATGCAGCATTTGCAGCATTACCAGCAGGAACAGTAGAAACATTAGTAAAACCAGAAAGTAAAGAGAAATTGACAGGTATACTTACCTATCATGTACTTGCAGGTAAAATCTTATCAACAGATTTATCTGATGGTATGGTTGCTAAAACAGTTAATGGTGGAGAAGTAACTATCCACATTAAAAATGGTAAAGTATTTGTAAATGATGCAGAAGTAGTAATTGCTGATGTTCATACAGATAATGGTGTTGTACATGCTATCAATAAAGTGTTGTTACCAGCCTAATTTTATATGTAACACAAACCTAAAATTATTTAGGTTTGTGTTACATAATTTTATTCAAAGCAATTAATCTGCCAAAACTTTTCCTAATTTGTGGCTAGTGAGTTACTAACTACGGCACCAGTTAAAATTTTAAACCCGCTTTTATCAAAATTCAAACGAATAAGCCTTACCCGCTAAAGTAGGTAAATCATATTCATACACCTTTTTTAAAACCGGATCAGCAAGCGTTGCAGTGCCTGCAACTACAGCTGTTTTTATTTGTAAAACGGCAAAAAATAAATTAGGGTTAGCATCGGTATTTTCCTTAACCGTAACGGCACCTTTTATTCCCAGCGATTGATAACTTCTAATACGGCAGTTACCGCCAATGGTTGATGTAATCACCAGTTTTTTTAATAGGCCGTTTTGCCAGTCCATATTAACAATAAAGCCTCCTCGGGCTTTAAGTCCCTGCATGGTGCCGTTTTGCCATTGATCGGGTAAGGCAGGCAACACATGAACTGCACCATCGTGTGATTGCAATAACATTTCTGCAATACCGGCTGTACACCCAAAATTACCATCAATCTGAAAGGGTGGATGTGCATCGAACAGATTGGGGTAAGTACCTCCGCCTTCATGGCTTACGTCGGTAGGTGTTAGTTGGTTTGTAATTAACTTATAAGCATGATTGCCATCGAGTAGCCTGGCCCATACATTTACTTTCCATCCCATTGACCAGCCTGTTGATATATCACCCCGGTGAAGCAATGATATTTTAGCCGCTTCAAACAATTTAGGGCTGCGGTACGGCGAAATTAAACTACCCGGATACAAGCCCCATAAATGAGAAATGTGGCGGTGCCTGTCATCTGGGTATCCCAATCATTTATCCACTCTTGCAACTGGTTAAATTTACCAATTTGCATTGGTGCCATACCGGCTGCTTTTATTTGCATGGCTTTTATAAAGGCTTTATCCACTTGTAAAATAGTAGCAGCTTTAATAGTATTAGTAAGTAAAGAAAATACCATTTGATTATCCATGGTAGTGCCTGCAGAAAGGCTGTTGCCATCGTGTGAATTTTCAGGAGATGCAGATGGGGATACCACCAGCCAACCAGTGTGCGGATCTTTATACAACACATCTACAAAAAATTGGCTGGCACCCTTCATTGCCGGATAGATGGATTGTAAAAAAGTTTTATCGCCGTTGAATAAATATTTTTCCCACATATGCTGGCATAACCAGGCACCACCGGTTGGCCACAGGCCCCAGGCCCCGTCAATGGCACCCGTTGCCCTAAAAATATCTGTGTTGTGGTGCAATACCCAGCCACGAGCGCCATACATAATTTTAGCAGTAGATTGGCCACTCACCGCCAGGTCTTTAACCATCGAAACCAGCGGTTCGTGCATTTCTGTCAACTGCGTAATTTCAGCCGGCCAATAATTCATTTCCAAGTTTATGTTATCGGTGTATTTGCTGCCCCATGGCGGGTCTGTATGCGGGTTCCAGAGGCCCTGCAAATTGGCAGCCTGCCCACCGGGCTGCGAACAACTTATTAGCAGATAGCGCCCAAACTGAAAATACAAACTAACCAGTTGTGGATCTTTTCCTTCTTTAAAATTTGCCACCCGTATGTTGGTAGGTAGCTGGGCTGCGTCAGTTTGCCCAATATCAAAATAAACCCTATTAAAATATTTCTGGTAGGCTTTAATGTGATTGTTTAACAAAGCAGCATACCTTTTTTGTTGAGCCTGCTTATTTAATTCAGTTGCTTTAGCAGCAATGATGATGGCTGAGTTAATTGAGTCAGCAAGCATGCGGCGATAATTTTTAAAATTGGTAACAATCGATAAATAAATGACCGCACTATCAGCTGATTGTACGTTGATGGTACTGTCGCCTTTTTGCACAGTACCCCCGCTGTTTTGTACCTGCAAATTTACCGCTACCTGTATTACTCCGGGCAGCCCACTGTGTTCTGGGGCAATGGCACACAAGGCCAATGCATTGTTTCCGGTTACAGTCAGTTTTGCCTTTTGCAGCGTTGTTAAGCTGGCTGAAAAATTGATTTTACCGGGCTGGTCTGCTGTTAACTTAACAATTATTATATGATCAATCAAAGATGCAAAACTGGTTCTTGTGTAATGCACGCCATCCACCTCATAGGTAGTGGTTGAAACGGCTTTCGAAATGTCTAGTTCCCGCCTTAAATTTTTATACTCCTGGTGCCCTTTAAAATCCAGGTATAAATCTCCTACAGGCTGGTAATTTACGCCATGTACTTTTTCGGCAACAAAATTTTCGGCATACTTATCTGCTTCACCATACTTTCCGGCATCAATCATTCGCCTGATTGTATCCAATGCTTTTGGGCCTGCATGCCTGTTGTAATTAGTGTACGGGCTACCCGACCAAAACTCATCATGGTTTAACTGCAAGTGTTCTTTTGCCGGTATGCCAAACACCATAGCACCAATATGCCCGTTGCCAATGGGCAAGGCTTCTTCCCAAACCTTTGCAGGTTGATCATACCAAAGCATCATAGGGTTTTTATTAGCCGCCTGGCTATAGCTACTTACCTGGGATAATAGGAAGTAGGCAAAAAAATAAAGGAACCGTTTTTTCATTGTTGGTTTTATTTAAATAGAGCCTTAAATATAGATTAGTTTGGTTAATATTTGGTAGCCTATTTCATTATTTGTTGTAGAAGTATATCAGGTTGATTTACCTTATTCCAGGTAGTCTTTTTGCCTTTGTGGGTGTTGCACCTTTACGCAATAAAAAAACTAACCTATCCTGGCAGGCCGCTGCTGTGGTCTTTTTCACCAACAGCAAAGAGTATGTACTTGATAATTTCTGCTAGTTATTCACCGTCAATAATTATTGTATTTACGCGGTATGGAAAAGGCAATCCATTTACTAACCACTATTTTACACTGCAAAAATATTTCTATGGAAGCCATGTTTAACGAGGATAAAATATATACAAAAGACAGTTGGGAGCTTAATCCTATTAGTTTATCATACAGGCATGGACGAATATGAAATACTTCCTATTGCAAAAAGTTTACTTAGCTAAGCTTCGGCCGTTGGTGAAAAACACTCTACGGCGGCTGATGGTAGTAGTTCATACCCTCGGGCAAAAGAGTGGAAAACTAAGGAAGTAAAATACCTGCCAACAACGGCAATAAAGAGGGTATCCTTTTCTAATGTGGTTTGTGAGCAACCAATCAAAGTATAGATGGCTTTAAAGTGGCGTAGCATAGTAACGGTGGGCAACAGGGCTGGAGCCTTGCGCCAGATCGCTACTAGCAAAGACAAAAAACAGGGGTGAGCAGTACGCCTAACAGTTTATTCTTTTATAAACTTATCGTTTAAAAATACATTTTCGTTATTCAGGATTTTTATAAAATACAGTCCGCTACTTAGGGATGATACAGGTACACTTATAAAATTACTGCCTTTATTATAACTGAAATTATGCACCAGTAATAACTTTTGCGCCGCATCTGTTATCCATAATTTTGCGGTACCGCTTGTTGCAAAATAGGTTTCAACCATAATATTTTTTACTGCAGGGTTAGGGTATAATTTTAAAGTTGGCTTATGAGAATACCCACTGACGGTAATAATTTTAGAATAAGTAAAATTCCCATCCAGGTCAATTTGTTTTAACCGGTAATAAGAAATGCCATCATAATTATTAGGGTCATTGAGGGCATACTTTTTCTTTGTATTATTATTTAACTGTGCACTTACAAAACCAACATTATTAAAAAAAGTGGCTGTGCCTAAAGAACGCTCTACGTTAAAGCCGGTATTTTGGTATTCATTGGTGGTTTCCCAATGTAATAACACATGTACTGTATTTTGCCTAACACCATCAAAACTTAACAACGTTACCGGTAATACCCTGCAACCATACGAACACCTGCAATTTTCGGTACTGCTTAATGGTGCTGTTAACAAAATTACCGGTGCCACTGCAAAATTTTGTATCCCTGCGCGCAAAGTATAAGCCGGGGTATTAATTAGCGTAACCGGCTGTTGCAAAGTTTGGGCACCCGCACTAATATATATTAAAAGCAATAGTATACAACAACTATATCTGTACATAATAATAACAATAATTTAAAAAATTAATTTGGCCTATTATTTACAACATCCCAGCTAAATGGAGCTTGAGCTGTGGGTACGCCTGTGGCAGGATCTATTAAAAAGTAGGTAGTTTTAACTGTTGCATAATTATAAGACACATTAAAGGTTGTTTTATTGATATCGGAGGTAGCGCCTTCATTTAAAGATGTTACTAAAACGTCCGTCAATTCTATTTTAGAATAAACTAGGTTGTTGCTGCCTACGACTTTAGTTAATTCGATTTTAACTGTTTTTAAGCTTTTGCCCAAGGCAAGGGCAACTTTCATGGGATTGACAGACCTATCTAAACAAATTGTAAAAACATAATCAGAAAAATCAGTTTTGCCGGCGGTGTGTCCTCCATTTTGTCTTGAAACATTTGTCGATATCCCACCGGAATATGCGTATGCATCAATCCAATCAAGGTGATTAGCATCAGTAGAC
>JANXVN010000060.1 GCA_025351645.1 Ferruginibacter sp. | reverse complement strand
TGACAAATTTGATAAACAATATGATGCAATTTTTATTGAGAATGACTATCTTAAAATAATGATTTTACCCGAATTGGGGGGAAGGGTTCACAGGGCTTTTGATAAAATAAGGAACAGAGATTTTGTTTATTATAACCAGGTTATAAAGCCTGCATTGGTTGGTTTAACCGGGCCATGGATTAGTGGCGGTATTGAATTTAATTGGCCCCAGCACCACCGGCCTACTTCATTTGCACCGATTGACTTTGCTGTTGAAGAAAATGCGGATGGTAGTAAATCCGTTTGGGTAAATGAAGTAGAACAAATGTTTGGCACAAAAGCAATGACAGGGTTTACTTTGTATCCCGATAAAGCATTTCTTGAAATTAAAGTGCGTTTTTATAACAGGTCTTCTTTTCCGCAAACTTTTTTGTGGTGGGCAAATCCTGCGGTAAAAGTGAATGAACATTATCAGTCTGTTTTTCCTCCTGATGTACATGCTGTATACGATCATGGAAAAAGGGACGTAAGTGATTTTCCTATTGCGACGGGTACATATTATAAAGTTAATTATGGGCCGGGAACTGACATATCCATGTATAAAAATATTCCCGTGCCTACGTCTTACATGGCGGTTCAATCTAAGTATAATTTTATTGGTTGTTACGAGCATGATACCAAAGCAGGGATGCTTCACGTAGCCAATCATCATGTATCTACCGGTAAAAAACAATGGACCTGGGGTAACGGGGATTTTGGCAAGGCCTGGGATAGAAATCTTACAGATGAAGATGGGCCTTACATTGAACTGATGTGCGGTGCTTTTACTGACAATCAACCTGATTTTAGTTGGATGCAGCCCTATGAAGAAAAAAGTTTTGAAGAATATTTTATGCCCTATGCCGAAATTGGATTGGTAAAAAATGCATCTAAAGAAGCTGCAATTAATGTTGAATTTAATGGTAATGAAATATTGGTTAAATTATATGCTACCGCCGAATATAAAAATGCTGTTGTCCAAATATTTAATAATGATCAATTAATAAATCGGGTTGAAATTGATTTATCTCCTGCTGATATTTATCAGGATACTTTTAATTCTACCACTGCTTTTACTCCCGAAAATATAAAAGTTACCCTACAGGATAATAAAAATAAAGTATTAATAAGTTATCAGCCTGACGTAAAAACTAATACAGAAATACCGGAATCTGCTAAAACTGCAAAAGTGCCATATGATATTGCAACTACTGAAGAGTTATATCTAAACGGCTTGCATCTGGAGCAGTATCGCCATCCTACATTTTCTCCTGTGGACTATTACCAGGAAGCATTGAATAGAGACCCACATGACATTCGGTGCAATAACGCAATGGGACTTTTACTTATGAGGAAGGGCAAGTTCGTGCAAGCAGAACCTTATTTTAGAAATGCAAAAACAAGAAGTACAGACCGTAATCCAAATCCATACGACGGGGAAGTTTTTTATAACCTTGGTTTATGTCTGAAGATGCAAAACAGAGCAGACGAAGCTTATGATTTTTTTTATAAAGCTACCTGGAATGATGCCTGGCAACACAATTCCTTTTTTCAATTGGCAAGGATTGCATGCATTAAACATGATTTTACGGATGCATTATATCTAATTGAAAAATCGATTATTAAAAATTATCATAGCCATAGTGCAAGACATTTAAAAGTTGCTATTTTAAGACAAACCGGAAACATAACTAAAGCACTTAAAATAATTGATGATTCTTTGGCAATAGATATATTTAACTACGGGTGTTTATTTGAGCAATATCTTATTGCTAAATCAAAAGAGGATCGAGTACAAGAGCAGCAACTTTTAATTGAGTTCAAAAAAATCATTCGCAATAATTTTAATAATTATGTGGAATATGCTATTGATTATTTACAAGCCGGAATGTACCGGGAAGCTTTGGATCTGCTTCAAATATATGAAGATCAAAACGCACAATCATCTCCTTTATTAAATTATTATATAGCCTGGTTATTTACCCAATTACACGACCCGATCAATGCTGATAAATATTTAAAAATTGCTTCTCTTACACCGCCTGATTATTGCTTTCCAAATAAGATAGAAGATGTAATAGTGCTGGAACTGGCTGTGAGCAATAATATTACTGATGCCAAAGCCCTGTATTATTTAGGAAATTATTGGTATGCTAACCGTGAGTATACAAAGGCTATTGGTTACTGGGAAAAATCTATACAACTGGATGATAAATTTGCCACTGTTCAGCGTAACCTTTCCCTTGCGTATTTTAATAAATTAAAAGAACCCAATAAAAGTTTGATATTATTAGAAAGGGCTTTTAAATTAAATACTACCGATGCAAGGGTTTTAATGGAGCTTGATCAACTATATAAAATACAACATTATCCTCATCAGAAAAGACTCGCTCTGCTGGAAAAATATATTATACTGACAGAACAAAGAGATGATGTTTACCTGGAGAGAATTACGCTGTATAATCAGTTGGGCAATTATGAAAAAGCAAAGGACCTTATTGCTGCCAGACAATTTCACCCATGGGAAGGTGGTGAAGGAAAAGTAGTATTTCAGTTTTTAATTTGTCATATTGAACTGGCAAAAAATGCTTTATCCGAAGGACGAATAGAACATGCGCTAACCCTACTTAATACTGCTGAAACATATCCATTTAATTTGGGAGAAGGGAAATTATACGGTACTCAGGAAAATGATATTTATTATTTACAGGGTTGTGCTTACGAAGCTTTAGGTTTATCTCAAAACGCTACCGATAAATTTACTGCCGCAACTAAAGGAAGTAGTGAACCTGCCCAAGCTATTTTTTACAACGATCAGCAACCGGACAAAATATTTTATCAGGGATTAGCCTGGTTAAAATTAGGCGATAGTACAACTGCAAATAAAATATTTGAACGATTGATAGCTTTTAGTAAAAGACACGACAATGATAAGATCGAGATAGATTATTTCGCTGTATCCTTACCGGATCTGCTGGTTTTTGATCAGGACCTTGATGTAAAAAATAACATTCATTGCACTTATTTAATTGGGTTAGGTATGCTTGGTTTGGGTAAAAAGGAGGAGGCGAAAAAATATTTTACGAATGTGTTAGATAAAGACCTAAACC
>JANXVN010000022.1 GCA_025351645.1 Ferruginibacter sp. | reverse complement strand
ATATCAGCCACAATTTTTTTCCGCAAGGCAAAACGGTCAACGCCAATGTAACTCAATACCAATTCCGAAGGACTATCATCCATCAAATCAACAGCACTAAATTTACCTTCCGCATCCAGCGTATCAATTACTTTAAGGTTGTGCTTTAGGCCAAGTATATTATCGTTCTTATCATGCGCCGGCGTAATTTTTAAGGCACCTGTACCAAAGTCGATGGTTACATAGTCATCGGCAATAATTGGTATTTTTCTGTTGATGATTGGCACGATAACTTCTTTGCCAATCAGGTGCATGTACCGTTCATCAGTTGGGTTTACACAAATGGCCACATCGCCTAAAATTGTTTCTGGGCGGGTGGTAGCTACGATAATCCCCCCGTCCGCTGAAGGGGGTGTATTTGAAGCGCCTTCTGTATTTGCAAACTTATACTTTACGTAATACAATTTCGAGTCGACATCTTTAAAAATAACCTCTTCATCGCTTAATGCAGTCTGGCTTTGAGGGTCCCAGTTTACCATTCTTTTACCACGGTAAATGAGGCCTTTTTTGTTGAGGTCCACAAATACTTTTATTACTGCGGCGTAATAATCTTTGTCCATTGTAAAACTGGTACGGCCCCAATCTAAACTACAGCCCAGCATTTTTAATTGCTGCAAAATAATACCGCCATATTTCTCTTTCCACTCCCAGGCATAAGTTAAAAACTCCTCTCTTGTTAGCGACGATTTGGCAATGCCTCTTTCCCGCAACATGCCTACCACCTTGGCTTCTGTGGCAATAGATGCATGGTCGGTGCCCGGTACCCAGCAGGCGTTTTTACCCTGCATCCTGGCCCGGCGTATCAAAATATCCTGTATGGTATTGTTGAGGCAATGGCCCATGTGCAACACGCCGGTAACGTTTGGTGGCGGCATTACGATGGTGTAAGGTTCCCGCCCGTCTGGCTTGCTGTTAAAGTATCCTTTTTGCAGCCAGTGTGCGTACCATTTTGTTTCGGCTTCGTTGTGTATGAAGTTCTTAGTCAGTTCCATGTTGTTTTTTTTGTATCGGCTTTTGAGCTTTGGTCGGCTTCATTGGCGTCGCACTCTTGTACGACATAACTTTATTGGGCTTTTATTATGCATCAGGGGGCAATTGTTATTTTACCACCATTTGCAAATGTACGGATTGCCGTAAACATTTAAAAAGCCTGCCTTACGCATAAGCCCCATACCGCGTGGTAAAAGCTGCCTGAAAAACCAATGTACAAGAGTGCGACGCCACCGCAGCCCCACATAGCTGTTGTATTGGCTGGGGCAACAAAATAAAATCCGGTAAGATGTTGAGACGTTTTTTTTGTAATAAAAATTAGTGCACCGAAAATAATTTAGCCACGCTAAACGCAGCAGCAGCAGCCATGGCGCCAATGAGCATAACTTTTACGGCTCCCCAAATTGGGTTAACACCGGTAATACGGCTTTTAAAATACCCAAAAATAAACAGGCAGGCGAGGGTGGCCACTACAGAAATTTTTAGTGCTTCGGCAGCATCTTTTATAAAAAAATAAGGGCTTAACGGAATGATGCCGCCGGCGATATACGATAGCCCGATATTGAGCGCACTTTTGGTGGCACGCTTTGGGTCGGGTTCTTCAAGGCCCAGTTCGTACTTCATCATAAAGCTTACCCAGCGGTCTTTGTCTTGCGCAATTTCGTTAGTGGCCTGTTCTTGCAAAGCCGGGCTAAGGCCTATGTTGGCGAAGAATTCTTTGGTTTCTTCAATTTCCAGGTGGCGCAGGGTTTCTATTTCGTTGTACTCTCTTTTTACTTCGCTTTTGTAATGGTCTTGTTCAGTTTTGCCAGCAAGGTAACCGCCAAGGCCCATGGCAATACTGCCGGCACAAATTTCGGCAATGCCTGCAATAACAATAATGGTGCTGTTACTAACGGCACCGCTTAGGCCAGCCGCCAGTGCAAATGGAACGGTAAGGCCATCGCTCATGCCAATCACAATATCAGTAAGCATTTCAGAGCTTTTTAAATGCGTTTCTGTATGGGTATGGTGCAGGTGTGTGTCCATTATTATTTATTGATAAAATTTAATTATTGATAAAGATAAAAGCAAATCTTCAGTAGCTTCCATCTTTTACTTTACAGACTGGTATCGCTACTTTATTTACCGTTAATAAAAATGGCGAGCTATGCAAGGCCCGCCATTTTTAATTTATAGAAATAATTTTTGTAAAGTATTATTCTTTTATAAACCGCCTTGTTTGTACTAAAGTTGCCGTTTGCAACTGCAACGTGTATGCGCCTTTAGCCAGGGCATTAATATCTATAGAAACTGACGTAGCTCCATTTAACACCGCTTTTACTTCCGATACTTTTTTACCAGCCCCATCAATAATTACAAACACTGCATTTTCGTTGCTTCCGGTTGCTTTTATGTACAAGGTGTTTTTTACCGGATTGGGAGAGAGGATGAGCGTAAAGCCTGCATCAGTTATGGTGATAGGGATTATTTTGCTGTACACAAATTTTGCGTCAATGTCAATCATCTTAAGCCTGTAATAATTAATGCCAAAAACTGGCTGCGGGTCAATGGTAGAATAATTTACTTTTATGCTGCTATTGCCTTTGGCGGTTGTATAGCCAATGGGCGAAAAATTATTGCTGCTTGTGCTGCGTTCAACTGTAAAGCCGGCAAGGTTTTGCTCGCTTTCTGTTTGCCATTGCACCAGGGTGGTTTTTTTATTCCGGATAGTGGCGGTAAAGGTAGTGAGGGTTACCGGGAGCGGGCCGGCAGCAGCAAATAAATACCTTGCAACGGTACCAAAAGTGCCGGGGTATTGTGCACAGCCCGCTGCATATAATTGCTCGCCTGCAAAAGCAAGGCATTGTATTGAACTGCCACCTAAGCCGGTAGAAGTTACTTGTATTCCGTTGCTGCCAAATGTACTATCAGGGGTGCCATTTATTTTATACAGCACTATGGCATAATTATTATTGCTGCCACCCACTGCAATCCGCCCATCATTTTTTATAGCGATGGAAGACTTTGTGATAGGGAACTCAACGCCTATAGTTGTAGACTGAAAACCGCCGGTACCAAAGGTTGCATCAAGTTCGCCATTAAGCTGATAACGAATTAGCCCAAATGATGATGTGTTGCTTGAAGGAGATTCTGGATAGCCGGCTAATATAATTTTGCCATCGTCTTGTATAGCTATTGATTGTGGAACATAAGAGCTGTTGTTGAAAACATTATTTTGCATACCGTCATTACTAAATGTATTATCGAGGGTACCATCTACATTGTAGCGGGCTATGGCATAGTTGTTTTGTCCATTTAATGTGGCACGGCCAGCAGCAACTATCTTTCCATCTATTTTTTGTACGGCAACTGTAGTGGCATAGCTTGCCGAACCATTAAATTGTGTTAGTTGTTTGCCAGTCCCACTAAAAGAATTATCTAAGGTACCATCGGTATTTAAACGGGCTATAGCAAAATATACGTTGTTGTAGGAGACATCGGAATAGGTATATCCAGCTAATACAATTTTTCCATCTGCCTGCAAGGCCATGCCTCCAAAAACATCAGCAAAACCCATTGCAATAGTTTGTTTGCCATTGGTGCCAAAAGTATTGTCAATGGTTCCGTTTGTATTATAACGGGCTATAACAAAATGGGCATTTACATTGCCGGAATTGCCTGCCACTACAATTTTATTATCTGCCTGTATAACAATAGAAATTGCCGAATCAATGGCGCCAAAATCTGTGATCTGTATACCGGTACCATTAAAGGAACTATCGGGCTTTCCATTTGTATTGTACCTGGCTAATGCAAAATCATAATCTACACCGTTCCATGTAGCTCCGGCTGTTACTATCTTGCCATCTTTTTGCACAGCCGTAGCATTATAGCTTGTGTAGCCTTGTTTATAACTACCAGATAATTTTCCATCCGTATTAAAAGTATTATCTAAACTACCATTATCAGTATACCTTGTAAGCACAAAATTTGATACTCCGCTACCATTGACTGAATAGCCGGCTACTACCATCTTATCTTCGTTTCCAATAGCTACTGAAACTGCATAATCATCGGAAGCATTAATGTCGGTTGCTACCATTCCGTTACCATTAAAAGAGTTATCAGTGGTACCGTCGGCATTGAGACGGGCAATAGCAAAATCGTTTATTGTTCCGGTAGATGAATAACCTGCTACCACTATCTTTCCTGTGCTTTGCAGGGCTACCGAATTTCCAATCAGCCCATCACTTGAAAGGCTGATAACTTTTATTCCATTGGTATTCAAAGATGCATCCAGGCTACCATCCAGATTATAACGCACTACAGCAAAGTCGTGTTTACCACTGCTGTTTTTAGTATACCCTGCCAAAACAATCTTTCCGTCAATAGGCTGTATGGCAATGGAATATGCAATAGCATCGGATAGGCCGGCTAAAGTTGTTTGTTTTCCGTTTGTGCCAAATGTGCTATCGATACTACCATCAGTTTTATAACGGATGACGGCAAAATTGTAGCCAGACAAATCAGTATATATGGCACCTCCAACAACTACTTTTCCATCAGCCTGTATGGCTACTGTGTTGGCTGATTGGGAAGTACTTTCGAAGGAAGTGATTTGTTGCCCGGTTTTATTAAAGCTTTTGTCAAGGCTTCCATCTAAATTATAACGCACAGTAGCAAAATAGGGAATGCTATTAACGGTGGTACTGCCTGTTACAACAATTTTTCCATCGCCCTGGATGGCAACACTTTTGGCAAAAGAAGCACCGGAAAACAAGGTTGATTGCAAGCCATTAGTTCCAAAAGTTGAATCGAGTGCCCCATTAGCTTTTAAGCGTGCAACAAAAAAGGAAGGGCTGCCGCTTTGTGAGCCGACAATTACCATTTTTCCATCGTTTATTATAGCAGCAGCGGCATTAGTAAAAGGTACAGCACTGGAATAGCCATTAAAGCCATAGCTTGAATCTATCGCACCATTAGCAAATCTTTTTGAAAAGAAAGCATCATTTAAAAGCACATACACGCCACCACTCCCATCTGGATTAATTAACACTTGCCTTGCCTGGCTGTTGTAAATGCCAAATGGAGAACCCATATCTGTTTTAGCAAAACCTTTTGTGCCAAACGATATATCGAGGTTGCCCGTTTGCGCATAACTAAGATGTAAGCAATAAAATAGTAGGGAGCTAAGTATAATTTTCTTCATCTTTTGTTTTGGTAATTTTAAATGTTGATGGCATCATAACAATGCACATGCTATATCGCATTCAAAATGATAATTGGAGATGGTTTTTCAACCGCGGCTTATCGGGGGATATAAGACAAATATTACGAAGAACGTAAAACTAAATCTTTAATATGAATTTTAACCAATTGCGGGCTTTTTTATTTATTATTTTTACACTTATAATGGAATATAATTTAAAAGAAACCGGTTTTTTATTAACAAAAAAAGCTTTATAAATATCGAAGAAAAAAAATACTTTAATTGAAGCAGGAAATATAACTTCTTAAAAAATTGTACAATCACCATTTGCGCCTAGAAGTTTTTCGTTGCTTCGCCTTTGGCAAAATAAGATAGGCCGTTTAAAAAATCATGTTGCAAACCAATAGCTAGTATGGCTTATGTATAGGGATATATTAGGTACATTTAATGCCGTTAAGTTAAGCCTTTCCTCTCCTTTATAAAGGAAAGGGTCGCGTTAGGTAAAACAACTACATGAACCCATAAATTAACGGCATATAAGGTTATCCTATAATTATCATTTACAAGGCTACTGTATCACATAAAAATGATTTGTTGGCTCACCACAATATAACTTTGAAGATTGCTTTTATAAAGATTGCAGGCTATTATCGATGATGGCCACGCATTCCAGTACTTGTTCTTTAGTTATTAATAACGGTGGGGCAAAACGTATTTTATCACCATGGGTCGGTTTAGCCAACAAACCATTTTCTTTAAGTGTCAGGCATAAATCCCATGCAGCTTCTGGGTTGCTATGTTTTATAACGATGGCATTCAATAATCCTTTGCCTCTAACTAATGCAATAAAAGGCGAATTAAGTTTCCTTATTTCACTACGCAGTAATTCGCCCATGGCAGCTGCGTTGGCTACCAAGTTTTCATCTTTTAAAACCTGCAATGCTGTTATAGCCACGGCGCAGGCCAATGGGTTGCCACCGTAAGTACTGCCATGTTCGCCTGGTTTTATGGTTAGCATAATTTCATCATCTGCAAGCACGGCACTTACCGGTAATACGCCACCACTAAGGGCTTTGCCGAGTATCAAAATATCCGGGCGCACATCCTCATGGTCGCAAGCTAGCATTTTTCCTGTACGGGCAAGGCCGGTTTGTATTTCATCTGCAATCATTAGTACGTTGTACTTTGTGCATAAATTCCTAATGGCAGTTAAGTAGCCTTCATCAGGCACCAGTACGCCTGCTTCGCCTTGCATTGGCTCAAACAAAAATGCAGCTACGTTTTTATTTTGAAAAGCTTTGCTTAATGCATTAATATCATTATAAGGCACCACCGAATAACCGCCACTGAACGGGCCAAAATTATCTTTTGCAGATGGGTCGCTGCTAAAAGTTATTACGCCAGTTGTACGTCCGTGAAAGTTGCCATCGCACACCACAATCACCGCTTTGTTATGGTCAATACTCTTTACTTCATACGCCCATTTACGAGCAAGCTTTAATGCCGTTTCAACAGCTTCTACGCCAGTGTTCATCGGCAACACTTTATCGTACCCAAAATATGCTGTTACAAATTGTTCATACTTGCCTAACAAATCGCTGTGAAATGCACGGCTGGTAAGGGTTAGTTTCGTTGCCTGCGCTACAAGCGAAGCAATTATTTTTGGATGGCAATGCCCTTGGTTCACGGCAGAGTAACCACTCAAAAAATCGTAGTACCGTTTGCCATCTACATCGTATACAAATACGCCTTCGCCACGGTCTAGCACAACCGGTAGGGGATGATAATTATGTGCACCATACCTTTCTTCCAGGTCGATATATTGTTGTGTATTGGCTGATGAATTGATAGTGGCGTGCATGGCGATTTATTGAATGATGAAAATTTGCCGGCTTATATTTTGTAAGAGGCTAGCTATTAAGACAAATGAAAAAAGTAGAAAGATGTATTGGGTACTGAACTTAGTGGTTCAATAAATCCAAATTATTGCTGAGAAAATACGGTATGTGTTGAGTAGGTTTGATGGTATAAATTTTATGCAAGATAAAATATTTTTTAATAACCTATCTTTAAATTTTAAATTACTGCTTTATGACAAACACATTGCACAAGCCAGGTACGATATTAATCTTGCTTTTATTAAGTATTTTATGTTGCCCCGCTCAAAATAAAAGGCCTGTAAATATAAATAATCTCAATAAAAAATGGTGGAAAGAAGCGATTGTTTACCAGTTATACCCACGAAGCTTTAAAGATAACGATGGCGATGGGATAGGTGATTTGAAGGGCATCATTTCCAAGCTCGATTATATTAAAAGCCTTGGTGTTACTGCAGTGTGGCTTAACCCTATTTACGCATCGCCAAATGATGACAATGGGTACGACATTAGCGACTACCGCAATATCATGAAGGATTTTGGCACCATGGCCGATTTTGATCATTTACTAAAAGGGCTTCACTTACGGGGTATAAAACTTGTAATGGACCTGGTGGTAAACCATTCCAGCGATGAGCATGAATGGTTTAAGCAATCAAGGAGCTCCCGTACTAGCCCTTACCGTAATTACTACCATTGGTGGAATGCGGAAAGAGGTAAGCCAAATTACCGGTGGAGCTTTTTTGATATCAACAGCGAGGCCTGGAAATATGATTCCTTGACCAATGCTTATTACCTTCATTATTTTTCAAGGAAGCAGCCCGACCTTAATTGGGAGAATCCGAAACTTCGCCAGGAGATTTATGGCATTATGGATTTTTGGCTAAAAAAAGGCATTGATGGCTTTAGGATGGATGCTTTTCAATTCGCATCGAAAGACACGAGCTTTCCGGCGTTGCCAGCAGGGTACCAAAAAAATATAATTAAGTACTACGGCATGGGGCCACACCTGCATGATTATTTAAAAGAAATGAACAAACAAGTGTTTAGCAAATACAATATTATGACGGTAGCGGAAGGTGCCGGCAGCTCATTTACCGACGCCCATAATTTAGTGGATGCCCAGCGCAATGAATTAGATATGGCTTATCATTTTGAAGGCATGGATATTGGCAACGACCCAAAAGGCTATAGCCTGCTCGATTTTAAAAACGTATATACCCGCTGGGATAGCGCCTTTGCAAGCAGTGGTTGGCTCTCAATTTTTTTGGGCAACCACGATGTACCCCGCATGGTAAGCAAATTCGGCAACGACCATCCTGAGTTTAGGGAAGCATCTTCAAAAATGCTGACGACCTTTATTATGACTATGCGAGGCACGCCCTATTATTACAACGGCGACGAATTAGGCATGGCAAATATCAGGTTTGATAGTATACAAGATTATAAAGATATTGCGGCTATCAACGGCTACAATGCACTTAAAAATAAAGGCGGTGATGTGAAAGGATATATAGAACAACAAAAATTTATTTCCCGCGATAATGCCCGTACGCCATTTCAGTGGAACGATAGTGCCAATGCAGGTTTTACAACTGGCAAGCCATGGATAAAAGTAAACCAGGATTATAAAAAAGTAAATGAAAAGGCAGAAGAAAAAGACGCTAGTTCAGTATTAAATTATTTTAAGAAAGTAGTAAAACTGCGCAAACAAAACCCTGTGTTCGTGTACGGAAAATACACCTTGCTCGACAAAGGTAATCCTGATGTTTATGCCTATACGAGAGAATTAAACGGGGTAAAAATGTTAGTGCTGCTCAATTTTAAAAGTACTATTGCAACTATTAAAACAGGCATCAATTTAAATAAAGCAAAACTGCTAATTGATAATTATGGTACGCCAAATAATGATGGCAGCCTAAAGCCTTACGAAGCCGTAATTTATAAATTGTAGTTTGTAAAGGCCTCAACTTATTTTAAATTTGAAGCCATAAAAAATGCCGCAAATTCCTGCGGCATTTTGGTTTCTTGAAACATCTTTTACAAATCAAATTTTATCCCCTGTGCCAATGGTAACTTATCGGTATAATTAATAGTATTAGTCTGCCGGCGCATGTAAACCCTCCAGGCGTCGCTACCACTTTCCCTGCCGCCACCGGTTTCTTTTTCTCCGCCAAAGGCGCCACCAATCTCGGCTCCAGACGTACCGATGTTTACGTTGGCAATACCGCAATCGCTGCCTGCAAATGATAAATATAGTTCCGCTTCCCTTAAATTATTAGTCATTATAGCCGATGATAGGCCTTGAGGCACGCCGTTTTGCAAAGCAATCGCTTCCTCCAAAGTTTTATATTTCATAATGTACAAAATAGGGGCGAAGGTTTCATGCTGCACAATGGCATAACTGTTTTTTGCTTCCGCAATACAAGGCTTAACATAACACCCGCTTTCAAACCCTTTGCCTTTTAGCACGCCGCCTTCCACAATAAAATTGCCGCCTTCTGCCTTGCATTTTTCAATGGCATCTTTGTACAAGTCAACTGCTGTTGTATCTATCAAAGGGCCAACATGGTTTTTTTCATTTAATGGGTCGCCAATTTTTAATTGCCCGTAAGCATGCACTAATTTGTCTTTAAATTTATGGTACACTTTTTCATGTATAATTAGCCTGCGGGTAGACGTACAACGCTGCCCTGCAGTACCTACCGCACCAAATGCGGCACCAATCAAAGCCATGTCAAGGTCTGCATCTTTAGAAATAATGATGGCATTGTTACCGCCTAATTCGAGCAAGCTTCTGCCTAACCTTCCGGCAACCGCTGCAGAAACCGCCTTGCCCATCCTGGTGCTTCCGGTAGCAGATAAAAGCGCTATCCTTGTATCATTGCTCATCCATTCGCCCACTTCTCTATCGCCTACCAGTAAATTATTTACGCCTTCCGGCACATTGTTTTTCTTAAAAACTTTAGCTGTAATATTTTGGCAGGCAATAGCGCATAAGGGTGTTTTTTCACTCGGCTTCCATATGCACACATCGCCACAAACCCAAGCCAGCATGGTATTCCAGCTCCACACTGCTACGGGGAAGTTGAACGCAGATATTATGCCCACAATACCCAGCGGATGGTATTGCTCGTACATCCTATGCCCCGGCCTTTCGCTATGCATGGTAAGCCCGTGCAACTGGCGGCTAAGCCCAACAGCAAAATCGCAAATGTCAATCATCTCCTGCACTTCGCCCAAGCCTTCTTGCAGGCTTTTGCCCATTTCGTAACTTACCAATGTACCGAGTGCCTGTTTTTGTAACCGTAATTCTTCACCTATCTGACGCACTATATCGCCACGTTTTGGTGCCGGCCATTGGCGCCATTCTGCAAAGGCTGTTTGCGCTTGCCGAAGCACCGCTTCGTAAGTATCTTTATCCGCACTTTTTACAGACGCAATTATTTTTCCATCCACAGGCGAATAGGAATCAATAGCATCGCCTTTTGAGCTCATCCATTTTGTACCCGTAGAAACACCTTTATTTTTTTGTTGAATTTGCAACGTTGAAAGAAAATCCATATGGCATTTTTTTTGTGAAGGTAAATTGATTTTACCGGTTCTATCCAACAGCACCAGCTAAAGTATGTTTTTTGTTTGGGCGCACCTTCGGCCGGGCTATGCACTGCAATCTTTTTTTGCGGGCGGCCCGACAAAAAAGGAATTTCCGTTCCTATCTCCGTCCGAACCGGTTCATCCGGGCGGGCCTTGCGCTTCAATTCGAGGAGTGTTAACCTTTCTACCCTCTAAAGGAAGGCTCTTAGCGTAATAGCTTCTCCGCCCTCCAAAGGAGGGTACTTAGCGTATTCAAATTTATAGGCCTTTCTAATTCGTAGAGCTTGAAATAAGCTATTAAATGTTAGCGGTAGGGAACATCGTAACAATTACACCAGAGTGCCGTTTTTATTGTGGAAGCATAAATCAATGTTTGCGCAATTGCAAAAAAACTACTGAAAAAGATATAAAGTCAATCAACTATGGCTTCGGGCAAAAGTTGCCAAACTCTCCGAATTGCAAAATGGCCTTCCAGTTACCTTACGCTAAGAACCCTTCTTTGGAGGGCAGGGAGGCTGTTATTACAGGTTTACCGTAACACCACCAGTCACCCACCGTCGTGGCATAATGCTGCCCAGCAAATCACTGTAATTTATATTGGTAATATTATCGCAGTTAATAAATAGCTGCACATCTTTACAAACAGCATACCCAAGCTTGCCGTTCAATAAAAAATAAGTCTTTGATAAGGCCGCATTAATACCGCTTGCGGTTTGTATACCTCTGTTTTTATAAACCATATTTACCGCAAGGCTAAGTTTTTTAAACTGGTAAATCACGCTGGATTGTACCATTGTTTTTGCATGCGAAATAATGTAAAAAGATGCCACAGCATCGGTACTGGTGGAATGCAGGAACGTGGCGCCGGCGTTTATATACAGGCTTTGCTGCGCATCAAATACATGCTGGTAGGTAAGCTCCGCTTCAATGCCGGAGGTAGTTACTTTTTTAACATTTTTTGCCAATGCATACGTACCTGTCGGCGATAAATTATCCTTCCTTGGCATATCGGCATAAGGCGTGGTTACAAAATCAATTACATTATTTTGGTTGCGGTAAAAACCAGTAATGGAAGCTTTAAAATGGTTGCCCAAAATTACGTCCGCGCCAGCCTCATAGCTCCAGGCATTTTCTGTGGAAAGGTTAGGGTTGCCAATACTGCCACCAAAAACCAAAGCCTTGTTATAATTGTTATAGCGTTCAGTAAAATCGCCGCTTCGTATGCTTCTGCCTGCTGTAGTACGTAGCGTTATGTTTTTAATATTGTAAGCTACGTTTAGCTGGGGCAATAATGCGGTGCCGTAGTTGCCATCCCTGTCGAGCCGCAGCGCTGGTGCAATTTTTAGTTGCTTGTTAGTGTACAATAAAGTGGCAAACAAAGCCCCATGCCCGGTAGCATGGTTTCCCCTGTCGTTAGATGTTATGGACCTTCTATCTAACTGGGTACCCGCACTTATAGTAACCTGGTTATTAATTTTTTTTGTGTATAAGTATTGTGCTAAAAAATAGCTGGCTTTGTTATCGTTGGCAGTAGAAAGTTCATTGTACACAAAGTGGTCACTTGTTTTTTTGTACAGTACATCTATCTGCTGGGTATGGTTATTTTTCTGTTGCTTTAGTTGCGCCTGGTTCCACCAGGTGGTAACCTTTTCGGTGGCGGTATCGCTTTTAAAAGTGGTGTAAAAATTCTGCGCAGCAAAACTCCTTGTATCATAACTGCTGCGTAAAGCTAGTTGCCAATCATTTTTTAAAGCAAGGGCAATTGAGCCGCTGAATGTATGGTTGTGCAAGTAGCCACGGTTATTGCCACGCAATAGCTGGCCAGTAGTATTGTTGCTCAACACGCCGAGCGATGCGTTTACTTTTGGGCCGGTAGTATGCCAGCCAGCGTTGCCATTTACCAGGCCATATTGGCCAGCGGCAATGCCAATAGTCCCATGATTGCTTTTGTCTTTTTTAAACTGGTTAAAAGTTTTGGTGATAACATTAACCACGCCGCCAACTGCCTCTGCACCATACATGGCCGCAGCAGGGCCACGAAGTATTTCAATGCGTTCTATCTCGTAGGGCGCAATGGGTATGTAACTATTAAAATGCCCGGTAATAGGGTCATTAACTTTAACGCCATCAACCAAAACCAGCACTTGTTGAAACGTGCCGCCTCGTATAACAATATCGCTTTGCGCACCCATTGGGCCACGTTGCTGTACTTCTACTCCAGGCACATATTTCAGTAATTCGTCTATAGAATGTACCGGCAACTGGTTAAATAATTTACCCTCCAGCACGCTGATGTTTCGGCCTGTTTCATTCGCCTTTTGCGGAGAACGGGTGGCAGTAATAGTTATAGGGTTTAAGTCGATGGTAGATTGTGCAAAGCTGCAGGTGCATATAAATATGCAGGCAATGGTTAGTATTTGTCTCATGTATAGTTTTATAAAAGCGGCAAAAATAGCCTCTATCCCCTAAATAGGAGTTATTGTTTTGTATTTTTTTAATTATTTATTTAAATGCGTAATTATTTATCGCCTGTGCAATTAAGCCTAGCAATTAATATTGCTCATTTTCGTTGGGGAAATCTTTACTTTTTATATCAGTTACGTATTGCTTTATAGCGTCTGTAATTTGTTCATCAAGGTTGAGGTAGCGGCGTAAAAAGCGGGGCTTAAATTCTGTGTTGATGCCCAGCATATCATGCATTACCAGTACTTGCCCGTCACAATCGCCACCGGCGCCGATGCCTATTGTTGGTATGAATAAGCTTTCAGAAACTTCTTTGGCCAATACCGCGGGAATTTTTTCAAGTACAATGGCAAAGCAGCCAGCTTCTTGTAATAAGAGGGCATCTTTTTTTAATTTTTCGGCTTCTCCCTCTTCAGTAGCCCGTACTACATAAGTACCGAATTTATTAATGCTTTGCGGTGTTAAGCCTAAGTGGCCCATTACCGGTATGCCGGCGCTCACTATCTTTTTAACGGAATCTATAATCTCTTCGCCACCTTCTAATTTTACGGTGTGGGCACCACTTTCCTTCATGATGCGGATGGCGGATGCCAGGGCAATTTCGGAGTTGGATTGATAATACCCAAAAGGGATATCTACTACCACCAAACATCTTTCCCTTGCACGTACAACGCTTTGCGCATGGTAAATCATTTGGTCGAGCGTGATGGGCAGGGTGGTGGTGTGCCCGGCCATAACGTTGCTGGCACTATCGCCTACTAAAATAATGTCAATGCCCGCAGCGTCGAATAGTTTGGCAAAAGAATAATCATACGCTGTTATCATGGAAACTTTTTCTCCGGCAACCTTCATTTTCTGGATGGTATTGGTGGTTACCTTTTTGTATTCTGCAGTCATTTTTAATTGGGGATTTTTTTAAATAATGTGATGTCATTTTACCTTGCTAATAGCGAATAGGAGTTGACTCTGCATTAGAATAAAACAAATCCGGGGAGTTGATCGCTGGTGTAAAAGTAAATAAGGCTGGGGAGAAATACAAAAAAGTTAGGATAATAGTTATTAGTTAGGATATTAGTTATGAGTTATAAGCTAGGAGTTATGAGTGTAGTGATATCGACAGTGGTTGCAAACCTGCTTGTTATAGTTTGACGCGTAAGGAGATTTTTTTAAAATGGTATGGGGCTGAAACTTCTTGTTAAGCCATGGAAGTAAAACTTTTGTGGATTGGCTTTAGTAATGATTAGTTACGCATTTGGCTTTATCGCTGGACTAAGCTTACTATTAAAAGGATTGAAGACACTGCGTATTGAAGCGCCAGGGATTGAAACGGAAATCCTTTTTTTGTCGGGCCACCCGCAAAAAAAGATTGCAGTGAAAAGCCCGGCCGAAGGGGCGCCCGGATTAGTTATAAGTTAGGAGTTATGAGTTATGTGTTATGTGTTTGTTCGCAACGGTAATCATTTGATGTAGGTAGATTGCTGCTGTATTTATTTTTTAATTTGTAAATGTATTTGTATTGCCTAAATACTAAATACTTCACACTATCTTACCAGCGTAACAGTGCCTGCCCTTGTAAATGAACCTCCTTGGGGGCACTCCATTTCTGCATAATATGCATACGTTCCTGCTGCTTGTGGCTCGCCTTTGTAAGTGCCATCCCAGCCAGTGCTGCGGTCGCTTGCTATGAAGTTGCTGCGCTCATAAATTGGCTTTCCCCAGCGGCTGTAAATTATTAAATGCTTTACCATGGATATGCCCATGATGCTGAACACATCATTCTTTCCATCGCCATTGGGCGAAAATGCGGCAGGGATAAATACACGGTTTTCCTGGCATTGCAATTTTATTAATAGCGCTGCAGTTGCCTGGCAGCCGTTGTTATTGGTAACAGTAACATTGTAAGTTGTTTGCGCTATT
>JANXVN010000318.1 GCA_025351645.1 Ferruginibacter sp. | reverse complement strand
CTTTGTTATTGCCTATAAAAGTTAGATACATGACTGTAAAGGTTTTCAAGCTAATCTATACGTAAATATTAAAATCAATTTCAACGGAAAAAAGGTATTTCAGGTGCGGCTCGCACCACATACAAAAAAGGCTTTGAGGTTAAAACTCCAAAGCCTTTTGTATATTAAATTAGTTTCGCTAAAGGTTGTGCCAAACGCAAACATACATAATGATTCCGTGCCTATAACCCTACGGCCATAAGCTCGCTACTTAAATTGTGCAATCTTTTTTTATTTTTTTTTATGTGTTTGCCTTGGTTTTATTTATGCCTGTTGCATATGGCTAATCTGATGCTGGCTAATGCCAATTATCCGCTCGAAGGCAGCATTTGTAAAAATGCCTTTGTAATGATTTAAATGGATTTGGTTATCAAACCTATAAATAAGTTCCTACTTGCCTTTTTAAAATCGCAGATATATTTTCAGGTTTGTTATTATCCTTGTTTTAATTCAATGGTATCTAAAATCGATTGCTTCACTTCTGCCACAGTATCGCCCCTGCCATAAATTCTATCCAGATTTTTAGCGTAAGGACTACACATGACTTTACTACGTTCAATAACAATTTTTATTTGTTTCATAAAACGATTTAATAATGAATTATTTCACTTCCTTAACTCACCAACCATGCAAATCTAACATGCAATGTTACAATTGCATGGTTGGTGTAAATAATAACACCTCACAAAACACCCTCAATCCAACTTATAAACCAACGCCCCATAAGGCTGCAGCACAAAATCCGCCGAATTGCTGCCATCCGTATAATTGCTAAGCAACAAAGTTTTGCTTACAGATTTTAGTGTAGGGTAATTCCAGCTTACTGTATCTTTTGAAAAATTAAGCAGCACCAATATTTTTTCATCGCCCAACGTACGGGTATAGGCATAAATTTTAGGGTTGTCTTTATCCAGCAATTCGTATTTGCCATACACCAGCACAGGGTTATCTTTCCGCAGCTTTACTACTTTTTTAAAATAATTCAGCGGGCTGTTAGGCTCTTTTTCTTCTGCGGCAACATTGACTGTTTTGTAATTTGGGTTTACCGAAAGCCAGGGCGCAGTATTGCTAAAACCAGCATTGGCGCTACTATCCCATTGAAAAGGCGTGCGCCCATTATCCCTGGCGCCAATTTTTTGCGCTTCTAAAAATTCTTTCAGGTCGCCATTATTATTTTTTATTTGCTGGTACATGTTGATAGATTCTATGTCCCGGTAATCTTCAATTTTATTAAACTTAATGTTGTCCATACCCAGCTCATCACCAAAATAATAATAAGGCGTGGCACGCATGGTCATCAAAAAAGTAGTCAGCATTTTACTGGATGGCTCCCTAAATTGCGGCGCATCATTGCCCCACCGCGTAACCATACGGGGCTGGTCGTGGTTGCCTAAATAAATAGTGCCCCAGCCCTTTTCCGCAAATACGCCATCCCATTTACTGTAAATACTTTTAAACTCTACCAGGCTATAACCCTTAGGGCCCATCTGCTTAAATTTGCCGGGCAGGTAACCCAGGCTAACCCCTTCAAAATGATACAGCATGTTCAATTCCTTCCTGTCTTCATCAACAAAATTATGCGCTGTGGCACTCGTTACACCGGCACCTTCCGCAACGCTCATCACATTGTGCCTGCTTAAAACCTGGCTATCCATTTCCCTTAAATAATCGTGCAGGTGCGGCCCGCTGGCAAGGTACTGGCTCCAATCGCCATGGTATTTTGTATCAATATCATGCTGCGTAATTACCGGAAAACTAGTGTCTTTCGAAATAAAAGGTATCACGTCCATCCTAAAACCATCCACGCCTTTATCAAACCAAAAATTCATCATATCAAACATTTCTTTCCTTAATTTCGGATTTTCCCAATTTAAGTCTGGCTGTTTGTAACTAAAATAGTGCAGGTAATACGCATTGGTCAAACTATCAAACCTCCAGCCGCTGCCATCTACTTCAAAACTGCCAGGCCTAAAAGGGGGCTTGCCCTTTTCTGCCGGCCACCAATGGTAGTAATCACGGTATTTATTGGTACGCGAACTCCGCGATTGCTTAAACCATTCGTGCTGTTCGCTGCTATGGTTGGCAACCAGGTCCAGCACCAGTTTTAGGCCTCTTGCATGCATGCCTTTAAGCATAGCGCCAAAGTCTTCCATCGATCCAAACTCCGTCATTATGCCCCGGTAATCGCTAATGTCGTAGCCGTTATCCGCATTGGGCGAAGTAAATATCGGGTTCAGCCAAACCACGTCTACGCCCAGGCTTTTTATATAATCCAGCTTTGATGTTACGCCTTTTAAATCGCCCACGCCATCGCCATCGCTATCTTTAAAACTACGAGGGTACACCTGGTACACAATAGCTTCTTTCCACCATTTTCTATTCGGTATGCTATCGTAAAGCGACGTTGCGGCAACAGGCATTTTTTTGGTATTAGATGTACAACTAACCATTACGGCAAAGCAAATTACCAGCAAGCAATAATTACGTAAATGACGTTTCATGGTATAGGTTAAGGGTTAAATAATTATGGCGGAAACAACACTGCACAATGGTATGTTTAAAAATAGATGGGCGTGCCCCAAGCCGCTGCGGCAAGGGGCCAGGCTATCATTCCAAAATCCGCAGCGCCCAAATTACACTCCGCTCCTTATGTAAATCCCTGCGGCGCTTTGCGTGTTTTTCCCTTCTATCCTTCACGCATCAGTTCCTACAGTATTCGTTCTCCATCAGCGGGCTGAGCGGAGGTTTAAAGAGTTTTCAAATTTGCCGTAACCAGTCAGGCGAGGGCGTCAGACTGGTTACGAGGAACTTCTTTTAATTTACCGGTAAACCAGTCGGCCCCACAAATTCTATCGTACAATTAACTAATATCTTCCAGCACGCAAAAAGCATAGGGCGGTAATATTAAATAGCCATTTTCACTGCCAACAACATATTCTTTTTGCCCCCAATGGTCAAACAGCACTGTTGGCGGATTACCATTTTCTTTTATCACCTGCCAATCCACAAAAGCTGTTTCATTTTTAAAATTAAAAAAACAAAACAATCTTTTATCATTCAAGTGCCGTAAAAAGCCCGCCACATGTATATTGTAGGGCGATAACCAAACAAGGTTGCTATTATCTGCCAGCACTGGCAACGCTTTTCTTATACGTATCAATTTTTGTGTGGCAGAAAAAATGCGCTCCTCAATGGTACCTGCAATATCAATTTTTGTATTCTTTTTCCAGTCAATAATGGGGCGGTGCATCCAGCGGTTATCATAGCTTTTAGCTGGATTATTTAGGTAACTATAATCGTTGGTGTAGCCAGCTTCATCACCATAAAAAAGCATAGGTAAGCCACCAATAAAAAAACTGCAGGCCTGCATTACTATTATTCGGTTAATGGCTACATTAATTTGCTCTTCATTAGTATCAATAATTGCTTTTTCAAGTCCGCAAAGCGATGCCAGCGTACCGCTTATACGTGCGTCCTGTGTTTTTTCGTTTGCACCAAACAAGGCGCCCATAGCAGTAGCGCCATAAGTGTTGCCAGTATAAAAATCTTTTAAAAATTTACGGTGCTGGTAGGGCTCAAAAGATGCCTGCCTTATCATATAATCATCATAACCCAAGCCAATATCATCATGGCACCTGGTATAAGTTATCCAGGATGTACCATACGGTTTTTTAAGCACTTCGTGTTGTGCAGCCAGCATTACACGGGTATCGCCTGTTGCAAGCGCATCCCACTGTAACGCCATTTGTGTGGCATTATACGCAAAATCGCACTCCCTTGCAGTATAGGTGCCAGTGCCAAAATAGTCCATAATTTGTTTAGGCGCCACAATGGCTTCGCCCAATAAAGCCATACCAGGTGCTGCTACCTGCACACATTGTTTTAGCAGGCGTAAAATAGTGTGTGCGCCGGGTAAGTTTTGGCAGGTAGTGCCTGTCTGTTTCCAGATAAATGCCGGTGCATCTACCCGCAGCACATCAACCCCAAGGTTAGCATAAAATAACATAATGCCCAGCATCTCAATCAGCACGGCTGGGTTGCTAAAATTAAGGTCCCACTGGTAATTGTGAAATACAGTCATTACCCATTTGTCACACTCCGGCACGTACGTAAAATTGCCGGGTGCTACTTCCGGAAAAATCTCCGGCATGGTTTGTTCAAAATAATCCGGTATGCTGCGGTCAGCGTACATGTGAAAATAATCCTGGTATTTTTTATCGCCCTGCCTTGCTTTTACAGCCCACTCATGTTGTTGCGATGTATGGTTGAGCACAATATCTACCATCAAATACATTTCTTCCGCATTCATTTTTTGCTGCACGGCTTGCAGGTCTTCCAGCGTACCAAATCGTTCGTCTACTTTTTTATAATCTTCTACTGCATAACCACCATCGCTTTCACCAGCGGGGCTTTTAAATAACGGCATCAGGTGCAAAAAATTTATGCCCAGCTTTTTTAAATAATCCAGTTTGCCGCCAAGGTGTATAAGCTTGCCGCAAAAATTATCTACGTACAAGCTCATGCCGGCAATTTCGTTGCTTAAAAACCAATACCCTTTTTTTTCTTTAATAGTATCTTTTAGTTGTAAGCCCGGGCTTCTTTTTACATGTGTTTTGGCAAGTTCATCTATCAGTTCATCAAATAATTTGTCAGCATTTATATGCTGCCCGTACAATTCATCATACAATATTTTTATGGCTGCTGCATTGGCTATTAGCCTGGTATAAAATGAAAGATCTTGTTCTTTCCCACTACCAATATTATTTTTTGAAAGCACCTTTTTTATTCTTTGGTGCAACTGATAATCATACATAATAAATCTTTTTAAAATAATTTTAGTCTTTCCTTCCAAAAATCTATCCATCAACATATCATAATCCAGCGCAAACCGCACTTACGGTAAGCGAATTTAATTTTTTCAGCCTCTACCACACCTGCTGGGCATGTTATGTTTTAATTGAAAATATCATTGGATAAATGCTTGAAAGCTTCCATAGCGCCCATGTATTCACAGGTTCTTGCGCCAGCTTTATTGGCATTGGTAATAATGCTATCCCATGTTTCAACTGGTAAGCCTGTAATGTTTTCAATATTGCTTAACTGGTATAATACGGCGCCTACAAATGCATCGCCGGCACCGGTTGTATCAACAGGCGTAACAGGTATGCTTGGCAATATGCTGATGTTATTTTTATAGCCCAGCATCGTACCATCTTTACCCAAAGTAATAGTGAAGATGCCTGTTGTTTGCTGTAATAGCTTTTCAGCGGCATCCATTAAAACGGTTGTGCCAGTAAGCAGCATCGCTTCTTCATCACTTAATTTTAAAAAATTGCAGTGCTGTAAAAAATACCAGCTCTGGTTTATAAAACTTTGTGTATTGCCTTTAAAAAGCAAGTGCCTGTAATTAGGGTCAAAGCTAATGAAGATATTTTTTTCCTGCGCTTTTTTTAGCAGGCTTACATAAGCGTGCTGCAAAGGGCCTGATAAAAATGCAGTGGCAGAACCAAAATGTATAATGCCAAAATCATCCAGGTTAATGGCATCTATATCAGCTTCGCTTAGTTGGCCATCGGCACCACGGTTAAATACAAAATCACGTTCGCCATCTTCCATTAACGATACAAAGGCAAAGGTTGTAAAGTGCGTATCATCCTGTAGCATAAATTCTGTAGATACGCCAAATTCTTTCATGGTGTCTATTAGTTGCTTTCCAAATGGGTCGTTGCCAACTCTGGCAGACATGGCAACATCCCCACCCAGCGCAGCTATTGCGGCGGCTACGTTGGTTGGCGCGCCACCCGTTTTTTTTAAAAAATTATCGCCTTGCGATAATGGCTTTCCCTTATCGGTACAAATCATGTCTATCAATGCTTCGCCGATGCAAAGAATTTTTGTACGGTAATTTTCACTATCTATGTTGTTTGGCATTATTTAAATTGGTTAAAAGTTTTTAAATTAATGGCTGCCCCCCATTGGCACCAGCACATCTTTTGCTACAGGAGCTGGCTTTATTAATGAAGTGGCCACTGCTGCTATCATTAAAAATACGCCGGCAAATGTTATGGCGTTACCGGGGTTATTGTTAAGCAGGTGCTTAAGGATAAAACCAAATGTAAGGTTTTGCAATATCATGGGTATTACAATCATCATGTTAATGATGCCCATGTAAACGCCGTAACGCTCTTTAGGGATATTGCCAATAACCATTAAATAGGGTATGCCCATCATGCTTGCCCAGGCAATGCCAAAGCCCGTCATTGGTGCAAATAATAAATATTTATTTTCAATGTGCGGAAAAACGAGCAAGCCAGCACCAGCGAGGATAAGGCAACAAAAATGCACCATTTTGGGGCTGTACTTATGCGCCAGCCAAACCAGCCCGAAGGCAGATAAAAAAGTAGCCACATTGTACCAGCCATTTACCAGCCCTGTCCACCCCACAGCTTCTTCGTATAATTTAGGATTATTGGAAGGTGTGGTATGCCATACAGAAAGTGCAATACTTTTGGATGCATTTTGCCAGTAACAAAACAAGGCATACCATTGAAAAAGATACACCAGAGCCAGTTGCCACATTACTTTTGGCATGTCTTTAATGGCGTGTGCAATTTCAATAAATGGTTCTGCAATGCCCTTTTTATTAGCCCGTAGCGCCGCTAGTTCTTCAGGCGTGGGGGGTATTTCAGGTGTTGTTTTTACAGACCACAATACCGATGCGATGGAACAAAAAGAACCAAGAAAAAAAGAGCCGTATACCCAGCTAGGGATACGCCCATGCCCTTGTGGAAAATATTTTTGAAAAACAAATAATGAGAGGTTTGCTAAAGTAATGCCTAGTCCGGTGAAAAAGCTTTGGGTTAAAAAACCAGTAGCATGCTGTTTATCAGGCAGCTTATCTGCAATAAAAGCCCTGTACGGTTCCATTGCGGTGTTGTTGCCTGCATCTAATATCCATAATAAGCCAGCTGCCATCCAAAGGCTGCTGCTAAAGGGAAATAAAAATAAAGAAAGGCTGCATAGCATAGCGCCGATAAAAAAATAGGGCTTTCGCCTGCCCCAGCGTGGGTGCCATGTCTTGTCGCTTAACACACCAATTATTGGTTGTATAAGCAACCCTGTCATTGGGCCAGCCAAATTTAGAATAGGTATCTGGTCGGGGCTTGCACCTAAAAAATCGTAAATTGGGTTTACGGCACTCTGCTGTAAACCAAAGCTATACTGAATGCCGAAAAAGCCAACATTCATATTAATTATCTGCTGAAATGTAAGGCTTGGTTTTGTGATTGTCATGCGCAGGCTATCGTTTTAGGGTAATTGAATTAGAAATATAATTACAATAATTTTCTATGTAAGCGTAAACCTTATTGCAAACGTTTGATGTTGACATTTTAACGTGTGGCAAATTTATTATTTATCATAACGATTGCCCTTCTACCAAAAAAGAATCAATGTATAATTCCTGGTAAGGCGCATCTTCTTTTACGCAAGTCATCATGGCAGAAAGTGCTAGCACGCCTAGCTTATAGCCACTTGTTTCCACATAGGTAATTTCGGGTGTGTACAATTTTGGGAAAAAATCGTTGTTGCTGATGGTGATTACGGCCACATCATCTGGTATGGAAAGATGCAATTCCTTAATCGCCTTCATGGCACTGTGCAAAATAACATCTGTCATGCAAAAAATTGTGTCTGGCTTATCAGCGCTTTCCAGTTGTTGTTTAATTATTTCTTTTGGGTCTTCATAATGGTTAGTATGGTAAATATTTAATTTTGGCGCATCAGGATGCTGGTAAAATGCTCGTTGAAAGGCTTTTAATCTTTTTTGAGTAATGCTGAGGCTTGGCTCAGCAAAAATGGCCAGTACTTTTTTCTTATTTTTTTTCAGGATGGCTTCTGCTGCAATAGTGGCGGCTGTTTCATCTGCGAAGCAAACTTTATTACAATTGCTAAAATTAGGCACCCGGTCGAAGAATACAACCGGTATATTGTTGCGGCTAAGGCTTTGGAATAATTCGAAATTAGATGTGTTAGGCGTTATGCACGCAAACAAACCGGCAATGCGGTGTTTTTTACAAAATTTAATATGTGCCGCCTCAATGCCCGGGTCGTCATCTGTTTTGAGGATGATGAGCGTATAGCCAAATTTCCTGCTTTCATCTTCAACAGCATCTATAAAAGAAGTGTAAAATAAATTGCTTACTTCCGGTACGGATAATACAAAAATATTGCTGTGGCTGGTGCTCAGTTGTATGGCGTAAGGGTTGGGCTCGTACTCTAACATTTCGGCTAGTTCCTTTACCTTTTGCTTGGTGCCATCTGCAATATCAGGATGGTCTTTCAATGCCCTGGAGGCAGTTGAAATACTTATATTGAGTAGCTGTGATATCTTTTTAAGTGTGATAACATCTGACATTGTAAAAGCAATTGGTTATGTTAGCTATGTAAATATAAGGCATTCATTACCGCCAGATAGCTGCATGGCACTATTGCAACTTTGCCGGCTGCACTTTACTGGCCGGCGCAGGAGGGGCTTTTATATTTTTCCATTGCAACAATTTTGCCTTCATAGCAAGGTACACACCATTAGTCCAGCCAAAGCCATCCTGCGATTTATATTCGCCGCCACCTGCATCCAGCCCAGCGTTTTCCACATTGTATTTCTCCATCATTTTGCCAGTGTTTTTGTACACTTTTTCATTTAGTGCCACCCACCTGCCGGCTATATCTTTTGCCAATTCTTTTTGCCCGTAATTTTCAAGCCCTTTAACAGCCATCCATTGCAGCGGTGCCCAGCCATTTGGTGCATCCCATTGCTGGCCAGTTGTTTTTAAGGTAGTTACCACGCCGCCTGGCTTCAAAAAATCTGCCTGTAATGTTTTGGCAATACCGGCGGCGGCTGCTTTAGGTGCAATATTAAAAAGCAGCGGACTAACGCCTGCAACTGTTTTCTCGTCGCTTTGCTTTTGAGTGGCCAGGTTATAATCGTAGTACCAGTTTTGTTTGGCGCTGTAACAATATTTGTTGATGGCCGCTTTTCGTTTTGCAGCAGCAGCCGTTAAAGCAGTTGCTTCCATAACATTTCCGGTTTGCTTGTAAGCTTTTGCCAGCGTTATTTCTAAATTATACATCAGCCCGTTTAAATCTACCGGCACCATGTTGGTGGTTTGTATGGAGCTGATGTTTTTTCCATCGGCAAACCAACGGCTGCTAAAATCCCAGCCACTTTCGGCGCCACTGCGCAGCTCTTTGCTTTTTGCTTCAAAGGCTTTTTCATCACCATTGGCTTGCGCCTTTGCAATATCATAATCTTCCTTAAAACTTTCTTGCCTGGGCTTTATATCAGCATCGTAAAAACGGGTTAGCGAGCTTCCATCAGGCATGGTGGCTACATGTTTTGTTGCAGCCGTTTTATCCATCCAGTAATCATATTCTTTTTGTAATTCCTTTTGATATTTTGCATAAATAGATGGGCCTTTTTTATCTGCTAATAAGTTTATCATCATTGCAAAATAAGGAGGCTGGCTACGGCTTAAATAATAGCTGCGGTTTCCATTGGGCACATGCCCGTAAGTGTTAATGAGGTAAGCAAAATTGTTGATCATATTTTCAATCATCCCCCACTCATTGCTTTCCCTTAGGCCTAACATGGTGAAGTAGCTATCCCAATAATAAATTTCTCTAAACCTGCCACCAGGCACAATGTACGGGTAAGGCAATGGTAATAAAGAACTGCCTTCAATGGTTTTATCGGGATTACGTTTAAGCACCGCCCATAGGTTTTTAATGTGCGCTTCAAGGCTCTCTTTTGTGTTGGAAGTATAATTGTAAGTGGGCGTTGCAGGCAGGTTAAAATTATCTGCTACAAATTTTTTAAGGTCAAAGCCGGGGCCTTTTGCCAGGCCGTAATCGTACATAATATCGGCTACTTTTCTTTTGGGCGTACAATCCACAAATGTCTTTCCATCAGGAAACACTTTTTGTAATTGTATCTCTGAAAAAAGCTCCCCATATATCTTATCGGGCGTAAGGGTTTCTTTTTGTTGGGCAGCCGTAAACATAGGTATAGCTACAAGGCACGCAATCAGCAATTTTTTCATGCTATAAAATTACATAAAAAAACGCCACTGCTTACATTAGGTGGCGTTTTTTAGTATTTTTTATAAAGATGATAAGTAAGCAGCGGCGCAATAGTATTACTTAGCCATGCTTCATATTTTTTAAGATGAAGCAAAGAAAATTACGCTTGTTGGTCACATCGTTATTGATATGTCAGTTGCATTTTTAAGTTCTTTTAAGATGTTTTGCACCCGCAGATCAATAGTTTCAAAAGTGCTGAAACCTTTAGAAACCAGGTAAAATTTACTATCGTTTTGCTGCACCAAAACCTGCGGAAAACCAGTTACTTGCAAGTGCTTGCACAAGGCAAATTCATAGTATGCTTTTTCTTTAAAATCTTCGCTTTTTAATTTTTCGTAAAATTCAATTGCTGGTATGTTGTACTTTTCCAGCAAGTGGCGATAAGCTTCATTGTCGTCTAAATCACGCCCTTCATAATTAAGCGCATATTGTAAATCACTTGCAAAAAGCAAGGCTTGCTCCGGCAGATATTCTTTAAAAACGCATAAGGCAATAGCAGGCTTTTCTGAGTTCATTACCCAATCGCTTTTATCGGGGTTGTTGATATGCCACAAAAAGTCTTCGCCAAATTTAATGCCGGTCAGTTCTTCCACACGCTTGTAAGCTGTTTGTATATAGGGGCCAATTTTTTCGATAGGCATAACTTCTTCGCCCACCATCATGCCGCCACTTAATACTTCGATATCAAATTGATCTTTGTATTGCTCTGCTACTTTTTTCATCACCGGGCTAAACCCGTAACACCAGCCGCAGTAAGCATCGTAGCAATAAATAAGGGTTGGTTTCATGTTTTGTAATTTTTTTGTTTGAAAACTTTTTTTAAGAGTACGCTTTGTTCTTAGCATGGTGAGTCACCCCCAAAGGGTGACTCACCGGGCTAAGAACACTATTCTAATTTTGAAGAAGGCCAGTTATTTTTATAAAAATAATCGACCTGTAGTTCATGTAAATCGATAAACTTATTTAAGCCACTAAAAAAGGCAATTACATTTTTTGCCTCTACAAAATACCCATCATTTTTAATTAAGCTTGCATAAGAGGAATGATAATATTGCTTATAATCATCTATCATTTTATGTTTTTGGGCATTTGCATGTACATAAATAATGGCTTGTTGCAGATGCCCATCACTTTCAATTTTTATTCTTTTAAATGGCTTTTGAAAAATACCACCTTTTCGAATGTATTTGTTGTTTACATAATTAGCATAGGATACTAAAAAGCTATTCATCTGGCGTTCAATCATTTTATTGAACAATAATTCATTACTTACATCTGTCGTAAAATCTTTCATAGCCATAGTTTTATCTCCTAAAGATATTGCTTCAATAAAAAGGCTTACACTGCTAACAGATTTTATTTTAACTATATGATGAGAATGGTTAGGAATGAGGCAAAAGCTCCAAACATCAAAAAAGTCACCAGTAAATTTTTTAAACCTTTCGTTATAAACTTCATAATCTTGGGCATCATCAAAAAGTAAAAGCCCATCTATACTTTTACATACTAAATGGTAGTATCCTTCCGGATAGAAGATAGCTTTCAATTTTTGAGGGGTAGGCATAATTAGTTTTTTTGTTTGTTATTTTCGGATACAGGTATTATCTCGGTGAGCCACCCCCAATGGGTGGCTCACCGGGCTCAGCAC
>JANXVN010000315.1 GCA_025351645.1 Ferruginibacter sp. | reverse complement strand
CTGGCTTAAGCCAGGGGCAATTCATGAAGAGGAATAAATCAATTATTAGGAAAACAAAAAAACCAGTACAGATTAGGTAATCGATTACCTAATCTGTACTAGCTTACAACATAAAATAATAAAATTTAACTACTCAAAATTTTCCGGGCGCATCATCGGGAACAATAACACATCTTGAATAGAATGCTGGTTGGTGAGCAACATAGCAATCCTGTCAATGCCAAAACCAATGCCGCTTGTTGGAGGCATGCCATATTCCAACGCACGTAAAAAATCATAGTCAATAAACATGGCTTCATCATCGCCACGCTCCATCAGTTTGGCTTGTTCTTCAAAACGTTCCCGCTGTTCTATCGGGTCGTTTAATTCACTGTAGGCATTGGCTATTTCCTTGCCATTGCACATCAGTTCAAAACGCTCTACAAGCCCTGGTTTGCTGCGGTGCTTTTTTGTAAGCGGGCTCATCTCTACCGGGTAGTCGGTAATAAAGGTGGGCTGTATATAATTAGCTTCGCATTTAATGCCGAATATTTCGTCTATCAATTTTCCTTTGCCCCATTTTTCATCTGCGTGTATCTTTAGTTCTTTACACACATTCCGTATGCCATCTTCATCCATTTCGCTAATATCAAAACCAGTAAATTCTTTTATAGAATCGTACATAGTTATCCTTTTATACGGCGCTTTAAAATCTATCTCCTTATCACCAACGGTAACTTTGCTTTCGCCGTTTGTTGCGATGGCGGCCTTCTCCAGCAGTAGCTCCGTAGTATCCATCATCCACTCATAATCTTTGTAAGCAGCGTAAAACTCTAACACGGTAAACTCTGGGTTATGCGTGCGGTCCATTCCTTCATTCCTAAAATTCCTACTAAATTCATACACAAAATCAAAGCCGCCAACTATCAATCTTTTTAAATACAGCTCATTAGCAATACGCATGTACATCGATACATCCAACGCATTATGGTGTGTTGTAAACGGCCTGGCAGCGGCACCGCCAGGTATGCTTTGCAGCACCGGCGTATCTACTTCCAATGCGCCTCGCTCATTTAGAAACTCCCGTATAGCGTTGACCATTTTAGTACGCTTGATGAACGTTTCTTTTACGGCGGGGTTCACTATCAAATCTGCATACCGCTGGCGGTACCTAAACTCAGGGTCTGTTACTTCATCAAATGCTTCACCATCTTTTTCCTTAACAATCGGCAACGGGCGCAAACTTTTTGTAAGTATCGTAAACTCTTTTACATGGATAGAGGTTTCGCCAGTCTTGGTAGTAAAAACATACCCTTTAATGCCAATGATATCGCCAATATCAACCAGTTTTTTCCAAACTTGCTGGTACATTGTTTTGTCTTCACCGGGGCAAATATCATCTTGCTTAATATAAAATTGAATTTTACCTACGCAATCCTGTATCACTGCAAAGTTTGCCTTGCCCATATCCCGTACGCTCATTATCCTTCCTGCAATACATACATCGGCAAACTGCTCTTTATTTACTTCTCCCTTAAAATTTTCTTTAATAAATACTGAGTTAGCGTTAACAGGGTACAACGCCGCAGGGTAGGCATCTATGCCCATACTTTTTAAAGTGTTCAGCTTTTCTCTTCTAATAATTTCCTGCTCTGATAAATGTTGTGTGCTCATGTAATAAATAATTGTTGCAGGTTTTAAGCCGCTGGTAACTTTGTAAAATTTTTGCGAAGATACCGCATGCAACTGATTGGTACGTTAGCATAGGTTGGTAATTATGTGCAGCATACTTGCCTATCTTTGCTTTTACAAAAACGTAAACAATGAAAAAGTTATTATTTATTCCCTTGTTTGCCACACTATTTGCAGGCTGCGATGTAATTCAACAAGTAACTCAAACCGCAGGGCTGGGCCCAGTTACGCAGGCAGAAGCGGGGCAAGGCATTAAAGAAGCATTAAGCCAGGGATTGGTAAAAGCAGTGCTGCAATTGAATAAGCCAGATGGCTTTTTTAAAGATGCCGCCTATAAAGTTTTGTTGCCGCCAGATGCAATAAAAATAGAAAACACCTTACGTTCCCTGGGGTTAAACAGTATGGTTGATAAAGCCATCCTTCAAATAAACCGTGGTGCCGAAGATGCCGCTGGTTATGCCAAGCCAATTTTTGTAAATGCCATCCAAAACATGACGCTGAGCGATGCCATAGGGTTGGTAAAAAATGGCGATACAAGTGCCACGCATTTCTTTAGGGAAAAAACTACTAACCAATTAATAGCAGCATTTTTACCAGTGATAAAATCATCATTAGATAAGGTTGATGCTACTAAATATTATGGCGACATCGTAAATAAATACAACAGTTTTCCATTAACGTTTACAAAAATAAACCCCGACCTGGCGGGCTATGTAACCGCGAAAGCAACCAATGCTTTGTTTGACCAGATAGCATTGGAAGAAAAAGATATTAGGAACAATTTTGCAGCAAGGACAACCGATATTTTGAAAAAAGTCTTTGGAGGTTCGATAAAATAATTTCATCTACTAAAATGTTGCTTCAATTTTATTGTAGCAACATTTTTTATGACCAAATATTATTAAGGACAACATCAATGGAACAGCCTTCATCTAATATAAAAGTGTAAGGATCTGTAGTGGCAATTTTTTCCAGTTGATACTTTCCATCTTCTTTTAAATGATATACTTCTATTTCATTTTTATCCGCATCGATGATAATGTAGTAAAGAATTTTTTGTGATTGGTAGATGTAGAATTTATTGTTGCGGTCTTTCATGGCTGTTGATGGGGATAGCACTTCAACAACTAATGCTGCGGGAAAATCAAGAAAAGGCTTGGTTATTTCTTTACAAACTATTACACTGTCAGGTTGTATCACCGTATCATCTGATACTTTAATATCGATAAAATCATAGACCCTACAATTGTTGCAACCTGACTTTTTGATGCCATTCCTTAATTCGGCAATAGTATTCGCCGTAACCCATTGATACTTTGGCACTGGAGCAGGGCTCATTGCATAGGGGATACCTTCAATTATTTCCCAACGGCCTTCCCATTGGCGATACTCTTCGTACGTATAATGCGGCAATACTTTTGCTAATGAAGACATACAATAAATTTACGCTAATTAATTTAAAGCCAATAACACCTGCCAGGCTTCGTTTATCTTGCCGGCATCCAATAATCCCGTCGCATAATAATGCAGTTCCTTTTCCATCTCCGCCGGGTCTATTGAATAGTATTGAATAATATTTTTAAGCCTATCATCTTCAAAAGCCGCATTTACAAAAGGTAATTCAGGTACACTGGCCAACAAGCCTAAATTTTCGTTTGTTAAAATATTGCTGTTGCGGATATCCGCTGGTAATGCAGTTATGCCAATGCCTGGCTTATTAACTGCGGCTTCATTACTTACGCCTTTCATTTTTTTAAATTTTAAAGTAAGCCACTAATTTCATACGTATAATTGATACCTAAAATAAAAATTTATAGCATGCTTTTTTTCTGCCAAAAGCCTTACCACTTTTCTGCTTCATCAATCCCATCTCCGGCTTCTTTAAACTTACTGCGGGATATCGCTTTTTCCTGCTGCCGCTCAATGATTAGCCTTGCAATAATTTTTCCAGCATCTTCATTGGGATTATTTTTTAGCACCTGTTTTAGGTGGGCCTCGTTTACATCTATGCGATAAAGTATTTGTACCAGGTGGTTAAAATTATCCTTTATCAGTGCATTCATTTTACTGGCTAAAAAGTTTTCAGCATCCTGCATTTCGTTTACGGTGCCAGGCAGGGCAAAAGTTTGTTGCAGGTTATATTGAAGCTCTTTATTCATAAAAATGATTTTTTAAGTATGGCTATTTATGGCGTGCCCCAAGCCGCTGCGGCAAGGAGCCGGGCTATCCCCGTCCGAACCGGCACGGGCGGGCACTGCAATCTTTTTTTGCGGGCGGCTCGACAAAAAAAGGATTTCCCTATCCGAATTGGTTCATCCAGGCGGGCGTTCCTATCCCCGTCCGAAAGTATTCATCCGGGCGGGCTTCACGCATCAATCAGCTACCGTTTGCTAAGCTAATATTTCTCCACCACACCTAAGCCGAACAAAGCAAAATCATATTTTACAGGGTCATCTTTATCAAGCGTGCGAAGGTAAGCAGTTAATTCAAGGGCTGCGTTCCAATCGGTTTGGCTCCTGTTCAACAAGTTGAATCTTTTGGCAACCCTAGCCACATGCACATCTATCGGGCATACCAGCTGGGCTGGCGAAATATTTTTCCAAATGCCAAAGTCTACTCCTTTTTTATCCCTCCTTACCATCCACCTTAAAAACATATTGAGCCTTTTGCAGCTGCTGTTTTTTTCTGGCGAAGCAATATGTTTTTTGGTACGGTGAGGTATATCTTCCAGCGAAAAAAAATAGTGATGAAAAGTAATAAGGCCATTTTCTACCGTTTCATTTGTTTTTTGTAGCCCCAAAGTAAATGCTTTTTCAAGCGTGTTGTGCAAGATATAATGGTGCTTAAAAAATGCCACAAAATATAATAAGTCTGTAGTATTGAATGTACGGTGCTTAAACGCCAAAAGTTTCTTCAGGTCCGTCAATTCGTGGTTGACACAAAAGTCGTGCGGAGCATTGTCCATCAGTTGCAGCAGCTCTTTGCTTTTATTGATAATGGTGGTGCGGTTGCCCCAGGCAAAAATGGCCGCAAAAAAACCAGCGATTTCAATATCTTGTTTTTTAGTAAATAAATGCGGTATGCAAATTGGGTCGTCTTTAATAAACAAAGGCTGGTTATATTCTTGTACTTTACTTTCTAAAAAATCTTTTAGTTGTTGCATAAATATAAACCCTTTAAAACATTCATCCATTCATCAATGTGCAAACTCCACCCGATAGATATTTGCCCACAACTTACCAGTAACATATATCTTATCAGTAACACTATCATACGCAATCCCATTCAATACATCAGCCGCGGAGTTTCTATTTTTTGCTTCAAATGTTAGCGAGCTTAGGTCGAGCTTACCTACTACTTTGCCTGAGGCAGTATCTATTTTAACAATGCTGTTATTTTGCCAGATGTTAGCGTACAAGTAGCCCTTTATAAATTCCAGTTCGTTAAGGCTATCTTTTGGCTGCCCATTTTCTGTAACATTCAATTGCTTTACCGGCGTTAATTTTATTGGGTCTAAATAAGTTAATGCCGAAGTACCATCACTCATAATAATTCGCTTTCCATCTGTAGTAAGGCTCCAGCCTTCGGCATTTTTATAGGTGAAAGAATCCAGCTTTTTAAACGTAGCAGCATCATATATAAAACCTACCTTGTTTTTATAAGTAAGCTCGTACAATTTATTTTTGAGGAACACAATACCTTCGCCAAAATACATTTTATCAAGCGCTATTTTCTCATCAAATTTGCCTGTTTGCAAATTTATTACGCCAATCATAGACTTTGCCTGCGGCAGGTTTTGCGGCGAGCCGGTGCTTTCGAACAGTTGCCCATTGTGTACTAACAATCCTTCCGTAAACAAAGCTGCATCGTGCGGAAAACTTTGCTTTACGGCATAATTTATTACGGGTGTAACTGGAACTGCAACGGCTGTATCTTCCTTAATATTTGCTGCATTATAAGTACAGCCCCACGTAACAAAAAGCATTAAAATAAAATAACAGGCTAACCTTGCATTGTAAAGCACGGGGCAATAAATTTATAAGTTCATTAAGGCAATTTTACCCAATCGCTTGTTTTAAATCTTCTACCAAATCATCGGCATCTTCAATGCCAACACTCAACCGGATCAAGCCATCTACCAACCCGTTTTTAATCCTTTCTTCTCTTGGTATAGATGCATGCGTCATGCTTGCAGGATGGTTGATAAGCGATTCTACGCCACCCAAACTTTCTGCCAGCGCAAATAATTTAGTAGATGATAATACCTTAAAAGCCGCTTCTATGCTATCATCTTTTAAAGTAAAGCTCATCATGCCGCCAAAGGCACGCATCTGCAATTTGGCAATATTGTAATTGGGATGGTCTGCAAAACCGCACCAGTAAACTTTATCTACATTAGGGTGCTTGCGTAAAAAATGCGCCACCACATACCCATTTTCACAATGCTGCTTCATACGCACATGCAAGGTTTTTATGCCTCTCAATACTAAAAAACAATCCATAGGCCCGGGCACTGCGCCGCAACTTTTTTGTATAAAATATAACTGTTCCCGAAGGGTTGTATCGTTCATCATTAACGCGCCTTGTATCACATCGCTATGGCCGCCTAAATATTTTGTAGAGGAGTGCATTACTATATCTGCGCCTAAATCTAACGGGTTCTGCAAATAAGGCGAAGCAAAAGTATTATCTACGCATAACAGCGCCCCTGCTGCTTTTGAAATTTTTGCAACCGCATGTATATCGGTAATGTTCATCAACGGGTTGGTTGGTGTTTCTATCCAGACTAGTTTTGTGTTTGGGGTAACGGCGGCCTGTACATTGGCAACATCGGTAGTATCTACATAAATAAATTTAATGCCGAACTTTTCAAATATTTTACTAAACAAACGGTAAGTACCGCCGTACATATCGTTGGCTGCAATCACTTCATCGCCGGGGCTTAATAATTTAATGACCGCATCTGTAGCTGCCACGCCGCTGCTAAATGCAAGCCCATATTTTCCGTTTTCAATAATTGCCAGCGCATCTTCCAGCGCTTTACGCGTAGGGTTTTGGCTACGGGCATATTCATAGCCTTTGTTTTGCCCGGGCGCCGTTTGCACGTAGGTAGATGTTTGGTAAATAGGCGTCATAATAGCGCCGGTACTTGGGTCAGGCTCCGCGCCTGCGTGAATTATTTTTGTAGCCAACTTCATTATATATAAATTTTAATTGTTTAAAAATTTCAGGACTGCAAAGTACGGTTTTGCTTTTATCCCCTGAAAGGGAAAATATTTTGTACCGTTATTAAAAGCATAACCAGCAAAGTTTTTTGGGCACCCGGGCGGGCTATGCCCGTCCGAACCGGCACGGGCGGGCGCTACAATCTTTTGTTACGGGCGGCCCGACAAAAAAGGATTTTTGCTCCTATCCCCGTCCGAACTGGTTCATCCGGGCGGTCCTGGCGGTTGTTACCAATAGTTTTCTTTATAGTTATTGGCTTTTATTTTACTGTTTAAATAAAAAATTACGTTATAATATTTGCTGCACACAAGTACCGCCAATCAAAATTATTGTCCTCATGCGCTGCTTTTGGAAGTATCTTTTTATCAAGCACCGATTTTTTTAATACGCCTTTGCTTACCAATTTTCGTTTAGCTTCCTGCATATAATCCTGTAAAATTTCATTATGCATCCATTGGTGCTGCGGTGGCTCGTACCCAATTTTATCTTTTCTCCATACTATTTCATCGGGCAATTTTTTGTCCATCATTTTGCGTACCATCCATTTTGTCCATCCTCCATTTATTTTAAAATTCGCCGGTAAAGAAAACACAAACTCTACTAGCTCATGGCTTAAAAATGGCAGCCTCACTTCCCTGCCATGCGCCATGCTGTTGCGGTCTGCAAAGCGAAGCAATTCTTCTAAGCCAATTGTATGCGTGTTATAATATAAAATATCGTTTAGCTTGGTAATTACAGGCTTGCGTATGCCTTCCCACTCGCGCCCTTGCAGCAAGGCAATAAAATCTTTTTCAATGTCCGGCTGGCGCATAGTTTTAGTGTATTCATCCTGCTCCAAATAAATAGCAGTGAGCGCTGGCAGGTAGGCTGAAATATAATTTTTAATGCCCCATTTAAAAGGTACTTCATTTTTAAGCAACAGATTTTTTTCTCTGTTGGCAGTAATAAATTTGCTTTTACCCGTAATGCCCTGCAAGTACCAATGAATATATTTATTGTAGCCAGCTTGTGTTTCATCGGCTCCCTGCCCATCCAGCAACACTTTTACATTGTACTTTTTGGCCAGTTCAAAAACTTTAAATTGTGCGTAGATACTGCTTGATTGAAAAGGCTCTTCCTGATGGTAACAAAGCTTTTCAAAATCTTTTATCAACCCTAAGGCGGATGGCTCTATATAATTGGATTGTATATCCCCGTTTGTAGTTTGAGTTGCAGCAAGGTAATCGGTAACTCTTTTTATATACCGTGATTCATCTTTTTCAAACCCGGGAAATACTGCAGAAAAGGTATTGAACAAAGCACCCGGATGATTGATGGTTGCCAATATAGCCGAACTATCCAGCCCTCCACTAAGGCTTGTGCCTACGGTAACATCGCTGCGCAGCCTGCGTTTTACTGATGTGGTAAATAATTCTACACATCGTTCTATGGCATCTTGATGGCTTATTTGTATTGTTTTATCTTTTTCAATATCCCAATAAATATGTGTGCGAAACTGTAGCGTTTGTGTACTTATTTGTAAAAAACTTGCAGGCGGCAAAGAAAATATATGCTCATAAAAAGTTTGCGCTTTATCATTGGCATTTTGCACATACCCCAACGTTAGGTAGTTTAGCAGCATTTTTTTATCCGTTTTTTTTTGTATCCCTACAGCCCATAAAGCCTTCATTTCGCTGGCAAAAACAAATAAGCCTTTACCTGCCGCATAATAAAACGGTTTTTCCCCAAAGCGGTCACGGGCAGCAAAAACCTGTTGTTCTTTTGCATCAAAAATTGCAAATGCAAACATGCCATCAAACTGGTGCAGGCATTCTTCCTTCCAACAATCGTAGGCAGCTAGTATAACTTCTGTATCGCTATCCGATTTAAAGCGATAGCCTTTTTTATACAAGGTTTCTTTTATTTCGATGTAATTGTAAATTTCTCCATTAAAAACAATGGAATACCTTTTGAGGTAGTGCATTGGCTGGTCGCCTGCGGTGCTTGTATCAATTATGGCCAGGCGCCTGTGCCCAAACCCCACATTACCCGAGCGGCTTATCCAATGCGCCTCACCATCTTCGCCACGGTGGGCAAGCGTATCCGTCATTTTTTTAAGCTGTTCCCTGCCTGCAAATGCAGTATCGAAACATATAATTCCAGCAATTCCACACATACTGTAAATATCCAAAAAAATACCGGCAAGCAGCAGGTAAATTAATAAAGATTTTTAAGTGCTTGGTGAAGTTTTACATTATTGCGCTTCATTATTCAGCCTGTTTAATGATTCAAGCGAAAATTGCTTTAACTCCGAAAAAAAAGAATCGTAACAAATTTCAAGGGCATGATAATGCGTGTTAAATATTGTAAAGGCAATAGTGGAGTCTGACAAGTAAGCAGCCCTTCTTACCAAACCTTCAAAGCCACGTCCGATGCCTTTTTTAAAGCGGTAATTGTACAACCAATCCTGCGATTGCATATAAGGCAATGTTTGTTGAAATTTTAACGGCAGTAAGCCCACATTTATTTGCAGGCTTTTGTAAGTTGATTGGCAAAATAATTTTAAAGCAGCTTCATCTTTAAACTGGTTGCTATCGTTGGCTAAAAAATGATCATAAAGTACGTCTACAAAGGCTCCGGCATATAGCCTATAATCTGCCTTAAAATATTGTTTGGCTTGCTGCGTTGCAGGATGATGGTCTGTAAATTCGTCAATCGCCCTGTGCAGCGCCATCCCCTTTTGGATGCCGGCCGGGTAGTCGAATTTTTTTTTTCCTTTCACATAATCGTTTATCATGTTGCCAGCTAAAATATCGGGCTGGTTAAAAGAAAGGTATGCATGGGCTAACAGATTCATAGCTGTAAAGATAACTAATGCGCCTATCTGCCAAAAGGCGTTAACCACTTTTACTTTTTAACAGATTCTTTGACATATTTATTTTTTTTAATAAAAAAATAAATATGCATGCTGGTGCTACATTACAGCTAATAGTAAATGAGCAATTATTTATACCGCTTGCCGCTTGTAAAGTTTTATACGATTCTTGTCGTACTTGGTCAAGTTACGCTTGGAAATTATCATGCCGCTGATAGTTTTACATCATCAATCAATCAAAAACAGCCATAAAAAGCTGCATCACCTTAACCTAAAAAAATACAAAAATGAAAAAGTTAATGCCCGTTTTAACCGCTTTGGTACTGTTGATTTCTGCAAGTGCCTTTGCTACTACCGATAGCCCTACTGTAACTGAAAAAGTAAAAGTTGCTTTTAAAAAAGACTTCACAAAAGCCACAGGCATAAGCTGGACAAAGAAGAGCGAATTTTACTTTGCCTGGTTTACCATCAATAGCGTTACAGTAAATGCTGCTTACAATGAAGAAGGTGAATTGGTATGTACTTCAAGAGATGTGGAAATGTCGCAATTGCCTTTAAATGTATCGCTGGTGCTTTCTCAAAAGTACGCTGGGTACACTTTGCCCCCAAATGCCACTGAGCTTAACTACGAGGGCGAAACTCATTATTATGTTACCATCAGCAACGAAAAACAGGCTTTAAAATTAAAGTTCCGTCCAGATGGCGAAGTAAGCGTTGAAGAAAAAATTAAAATAAAAAAATAAGGAAATATGGTATTTGTAAGAAAGCCCTTTAATTTTTTGAAGGGCTTTTTTATGGGTGATAATCTACCGAAAAGCTATTTCATATCCTACAAGGGATGAATTAGTGGACTTAAAGCTACCCCTGTTTTTTTGCCGCAGATTCGCAGATTACTGTAGTATCAAATCTACGAATCTGTGGTAATACTAAAATCATTGTACATTTTTCTTCATCCAATTTGTAATAATATCCAGCGCAGCAGGGCTAAAAGTTTCTTCCAAATCTCCATATTCGCTTATCGTGCATTTTTTACAGGTTTGAAAAAGATGGTTAAGTCCTGGCAAAACCTTTACTTCATATTTTTTAGCTTTACTTTCTTTTAACGCTGCAAGTATGCCGGCTGTATTAGATGCCGGTAAAACCTGAATATCTTTTTCGCCGTTTACTGCCAGCACGTTACAGTGTAGTTTTTTTAAGTATGGCGTAGGGTTGAACTGTATAAAATATTTACACCAGGCGCCTTGTAGCTCAGCCAATTCGGCGGCCAAAGTTTTTTCTCTTTTTACTAGTGTAACCATGTCTAATTCCTGTAGCACACTGCTATCTGTTTTCGCAGCCCATTGTTCAACCATTTTATGTATATTAGATAGGTTGGCATGTAACAAGGTACTATCTAAACTCTTGTTGACTGCTTCAATCATCAACTCAATAAACTCACCGCTAAATTTGCTTGCTTTTAAAGATTTACCATTCGATAAGCTAACTGTCTCTACTTGTTCGCTCATTAAATCTATTATAGGTACGCCAGGCCCGGCTAGCAGTACAATAAACTGCACGTCTTTTCGCCTACTGGCAACCATGGGCGCTATCATGCCGCCTTCGCTATGGCCAATCAAGCCAATTTTGTTGGTATCTATCTGGGGCAAGGTTTTTACATAATCAATGGCAGCCTCTACATCATCAGCAAAATCAGCAGTGGTGGCGGTTAGGAAGTCGCCGGTAGATTTTCCGATGCCCCTATCATCTACCCTTAATACAGCAAAACCGTTTTTAGTAAGATGGTCGGCTATTACGGCGAACGGCTTGTGCAAAAACATTGTTTCATCCCTATCTTGCGGGCCGCTGCCGGTTATTAATATCGCTACCGGATAAGTTGTTTTGCCAGCCTGGCTTTTGGGATACGTTAGGGTTGCGCCAAATTGTAAAGATTTTGCGGCATTAAAATATATGGTATCGTGGCTATTGTAAGAGAAAGGGGCAACGGGTGTTTGCGGCCTTTTTACTTCAGTAATTATTTGCACTTTTTTTAGCTGAAGCGCAAAGCTTGCACCTTGCACAAAAGAACCAGTTATTGTACTATCATTTATAAGCTTACCCTTAAAAGCAATATGGAATTGAGCCGAGGATGTAAAGATGCTATCGCCTACAACATTAGTGCTATCTGTAGGCCAAAAGTTGGGGGATTGTTGCGGGCTTTTCCACTTACATATAAATTTGCCTTTGTCATCTTCACTAAATTGAAATACCAGGCGCAACGGCACACCTGTTGGAGTTCCTTCCCAAATACCTGCAAATATTTTTTGTTGAGAAAAAGAAGCCAACGAACAAAAGGAAAATAAAATAGACAGCCCTAGTTTCATATTATTATTTTTAAGAAGTAAAGATAATTGTTGGACGAGTTATCGCCATAAACATAAATGGTAATGTAAACCATGATACAAAAAACTTATTTTTGTACCCATAAAACAAATATAATGACACAAGGACCCGTTAGTAATTTTATAGAGCATCACTACCGCCATTTTAATGCAGCGGCATTAATGGATGCGGCAAAAGGCTACGTAACACATTTGGAAGATGATGGCAAAATGATGATAACGCTTGCCGGTGCAATGAGTACCGCAGAATTAGGATTAAGCCTGGCTGAAATGATACGCCAGGATAAAGTAAGCATCATTAGTTGCACTGGCGCTAACCTGGAAGAAGACATCATGAATTTGGTAGCACATAGCCATTATAAAAGAGTGCCGAATTACCGCGATTTAAGCCCCCAGGAAGAATGGGACTTACTAGAAAACCACTACAACCGGGTAACGGATACCTGCATACCAGAAGAGGAAGCTTTTAGAAGGCTGCAGCAGCACATACATAAAATTTGGAAAGATGCGGATGATAAGGGCGAACGTTATTTTCCGCATGAATACATGTATAAGATGTTGCTGAGCGGCGTGTTGGAACAGTATTATGAAATTGACCCCAAAAATAGCTGGATGCTTGCCGCGGCGCAAAAAAACATACCGATTGTTGTGCCGGGATGGGAAGATAGCACGATGGGCAATATTTTTGCATCGTACATTATCAAAAATGAATTACAAGCTACTACTATGAAAAGTGGTATTGAATATATGGTGTGGCTGGCAGATTGGTACCGGCATAATTCTGGCGGAAAGGGCGTTGGCTTTTTTCAGATTGGTGGCGGTATTGCGGGTGATTTTCCTATATGCGTAGTGCCGATGATGTACCAGGATTTAGAGTGGCACGACGTTCCGTTCTGGAGTTATTTTTGCCAGGTGAGCGACTCCACCACTTCTTACGGCTCTTACTCAGGGGCAGTGCCTAATGAAAAAATTACCTGGGGCAAGCTGGATATTAAGACACCAAAATTTATTGTGGAAAGCGATGCTACGATTGTTTGTCCACTGATATTTGCGTGGATATTGGGTTGGTAAAAATTAACACCTGGTATTAAAAGTAAAAGGCACCTAAGTTTTAGGTGCCTTTTACTTTTAATACTGTAACCAATTATTATTTTCCTGTTTCTGGCAATAGGATATCCCTCTTCAACATTTCATCCCTGTTGGCAATTTCCCAGGCTGTGTAAAAAATCATACGTACCCTTTTTTCGTATAGCTCAAAATTGATCTTGTCTATTGTGTCGGTTGGTTTATGGTAATCTGCTTTTAGCATGCCATCGTAAAAGAACAATACCGGTACGCCTTTGCGGGCGAAGTTGTAATGGTCGCTGCGGTAGTAGATGCGCTCCTGGTCGTTAGGGTCATCAAATTTATAGTCGAGCGTTAGTTGGGTATTTTTGTTGTTGGCTGCTTCATTTATAATTGGCAAATCGCTGCTTAGTTTATCATGCCCAATTACGTACACATAATTTAATGTATCGCCTAATTTTCGTTCTGTATCTACCCTGCCTACCATGTCGGTATTTAAATCGGCACTGGTTTTATCTAACGGAAATATAGGATGGTCGCTGTAATATTCGCTACCCCACAAACCTTTTTCTTCGCCGCTTACCGTCATAAATACTACGGTCCTTCTTGGCCCGTGGCCTTCGGCTTTTGCTTTGGCGAATGCTTCTGCCATTGTAATTACGCCGCAGGTACCGCTCCCATCATCATCGGCACCATAATAAATTTTACCGCCATGGTTGCCTAAATGGTCGTAATGGGCGGTTAAAAAAACGTACTCGTCTTTTTTATCTGTGCCTTCTATAATGCCTACAATGTTGCTGGCATTTACTGTAGTACGGAATTTGGTGTAGTTAAATTGCACTTTTACTTTGTTTTCAATAGCCCAAGATGCATTTATTGGCATGCTTGCTTTAGCTTGTTTTAATAACGTATCAAAGTTATTGCCCAGAATATTTTTTGCAAATGCGTGAGATAATATAGCATAATTTACGGGCTTGCCTGTGCCTTCGTGCGGAAAATACAGGTTGGTTTTTTTGCTATTGTCTACCGAATTTTGATTAAAGCTTTGTTGCATTGGGTTAATTACAAATGCGCCGGCTGCGCCTTTAGATTGGGCCAGCGCCAGCTTTTCGCTTAAGCCGGGATAGCTCCATTTGCTGGAACGGTTTGTGCCGGAAATAAGATAATTGCCTTGTAGCTTTGGCTCGCCCAAAAAGAAAACTACTATCTTATTTTTTACATTGATGTTGGTATAATCGCTGTAACCTTTGTCATCGATACCATAACCAATAAAAATTATTTTGCCTGATTTGTTGTTGCCATTTTCGTTGAGGGCTGCTGGGCTTAAGTAGTCTGCACCATATACAGCAGATATTTTGTTAACGGATAATTTGCTGCTGATGCTATCCTGATAAAGCGGGTAATATTGTTGGTAGCCGTTTAAGGAAGCGGCTGTTGTTAGCCCCATTAATTTAAATTGGCTTTCAATATAAGCTGCTGCTTTGCGCTGGCCTTCGGTGCCGGTTTCACGGCCATCCATTTCTGTGCTGGCAATAATGGTGAGGTGCTTTTTTAGTCCTGCGCCGGTGATGGTATTGCCATAAGTGGCAGCAGCATCGGTTTGGGCAAAAGAAATTAATTGAAAAGAAAGCAATACGCCGAAAAGGCAAAACATTTTTTTCATGAAAAAAGAATTTTATAATTGAAAATAAGGCAAATGTATGATGTGTGCTGTTTGATTTTTTATATCATTTAAATTGACTGTTTACAATTAATTTGTTTAAACTCTTTTTTTGTAAATATCGGTGCTTGAAACTTTTGCATATATTTTTGTGCCGGATGCCAAAAACTATTCGCATCGCCACGTGAGGGATAGCAACGAAAGTCCTTTATTTGTCGGGCCGCCCGCAAAAAAAGATTGTAGTGCCCGCCCAGATGAATCCGTTCGGACGGGGATAGCCCGGCCATCGCTTGCGCAGCTTAGGTGGCACGCCCAATTATATTTTTTAATTGCTTGTTATTAGCAAGGCATTTTACTAATCCGCTCCTGGTGGCGACCGGCTTCAAAAGCGGTATTCATAAAAATATCAAGCATTTTTTCTGCATCGCCATCTCTTACAAAACGGGCGGGTATGCACAATATGTTGGCGTTATTATGCTTGCGGGCAAGTTGAGCCAACTCTTCGCCCCAGCAAATGGCGGCCCTTATTCCCTGGTGCTTGTTGGCTGTAATGGCTACTCCATTGGCGCTGCCACATAATAAAATACCAAAAGCTGCTTCGCCGTTTTCAACCGCATTTGCTACGGGATGCGCAAAATCCGGGTAATCGACCGATTCTTTATTGAAAGTGCCAAAGTCTTTAAACAATAAGCCTTCTGCTTCTATAAAAGAGATAAGGTCTTCTTTGCAATCGAAGCCGGCATGGTCGCAGCCGATTGCTATTGGCAATTGAAAGTTAAATATTGACATAGCGTTGGTTTGAAATTGTGTAATGGATAATACCGTTTAATGGATAATTTTTTAATGGATAATTGATAATAGCTTCTATACAAATTTACTCCATTATCCATTAAAAAATTATCAATTATCTTTCAACAGCCTAGCTCCATTCTTTTGCTTCTTTGGCTTTTTTTCTATCTACACTGCTGGCTAATAAGATGCTTACCCAATATAAAAGTACTAATGGTATGGCTACTAAAAATTGGCTTGTCCAATCTGGCGAAGGCGTAATTACCGCTGCAACAACCAGTATGATAACAAAGGCGAACTTAAAGTATTTTTTTAGCATGGCGCCTGTTACAATGCCAATTTTAGCGAGCACAAAAGCCAGTACTGGCAGCTCAAACGCAATGCCACAGCCAAGTATAAGGTTAGTAAGGCTATCTACATAATCGTTTATAGATGGGCGGTATTGTATCATAGCAGACTTGCCTAAAGTAAAGCTTGCTAAAAAGTTAAAGGTAAAAGGCGCCAATAAATAATAGCCAAATACTGCACCGGTAAAAAAACATATTGATACAAAGAAGATGCTGTTTTGGCCATATTTTTTTTCTTTGGGAGAAAGGGCTGGCTTAATAAAACGCCATAGTTCCCAAAAAATATAGGGAAAGGCAACAATCACACCGCCTATCATGGCAATGTTGATGGCGGAGGTAAAAGTGCCGTTTACTTCTGTTACCTGAAAATTAATAACGATAACGGGCATACAAAAACTGTTGCCTAAGTGAAGCCAGTTACCAAACCTGCACAAGGCACCGTAAGTAAAAAAAGTGGGGAAGGTTGGGGCGAGGATAATGGTATCGTACACCCAATCTATATATACAAATATAAGTATAGCCGCTACCAGCCAAACTACTAGGCTACGGATAATATGCCAGCGCAACTCTTCAATATGGTCGAAGAAGGTCATTTCTGCAGGTTCTTCGCCTTGCTCTTTACCTCCTATGCGATTAAAAAAAGACTTCCTCTCTGATGCCGATGTTGCCAAATTATTTTTATTGGATTGATGATTTAATTTTTAGCCTTTATAAAACTGAGTGCAAAAATAAAATTCTTTTGCCATATCAACTATTGCTTAACACTTGATATTTGTTTTACGTTGCCGGTACGTTTTAATGCGCCCCACCCTTGCAGCTCTCCTTTTATGGCCGTGCTGAATGATTTGATGATGATATAGTACATCAGCTGGCGATAAACCAGCCGTTGCGGTATCATCCAGATTAGCTTTTTATAATCTTCTTTTTCAAAAGCAAATGCCAGTGCGGCGCCAGCTACATCTACCAAAGTAAATATTATGTAGTAAATAACAATATGCATGATGCTGGCTGGAATTAAGCCAAGCCCGGCGGCTATAAGGCTTAGCACCAATATCAAATCGGCCAGTGGCGCTAAAAATGGCAATATCATTTGAAAGATAAAAATATTGGGCATAGCGACCATACCGAAATTTTTATACTTTGGATTGAATACTGCATCCCTATGTTTCCAAAAGCATTGGATAACGCCAAAGCTCCAACGAAAGCGCTGTTTCATAAACTGCTTCATTGTTTCGGGTGCTTCTGTGTAAGAAAGCGCATCGTTGCAGTTGCGCACTTTATACCCAATACGGTGCAAGCGCATGGTAAGGTCGCAATCTTCTGCAAGGGTATCTGTAGTTAAGCCGCCTGCTTCAATAACAGCAGCTTTTCTAAATGCACCAATGGCACCTGGCACTACGGTTATACAATCTAACAAATCGAATGCCCTTCGGTCAAAATTTTGTGAGGTAATATATTCAATGCTTTGCCACTTAGTAATCATATTTATTTCGTTTCCTACTTTAACGTTGCCGGCTACTGCCGCCACATCATCGCTGGTAAACTTCTGCATCAGTTTGGATACTGCATCTGTTTTTAGCTGCGTATCTGCATCTATACAAACTACAAATTCACTTTCGGCATAAGCAATGCCTACGTTTAAGGCAGATGCTTTGCCTCCATTGGGCTTTGTGTATACCTTCACATTCTCTACTCCTTTAAAGGCTTCGCTTACGGTGGTAAAAGTGCTGTCCTTGCTTCCATCATCAACAAAAACTACTTGTAGGTTAGTGTAATCTTGCATCAGTAAGCTATTGACTGTCCTTACGGCATTTACTTCTTCGTTGTATGCGGGCACTATAATACATACCAAAGGCATTTCATTGGCTGGCCAAAGCGGAGCAAATACTTGGCTGGCTTCTTTCTTTTTATTAATGCCTGCAAGTATGGCCATAACAATCATCCTGCCTATAGATAGTATGATACCTACAATAAAGAGAGCGAATAAAATATGGCTTCCCCAATAGGCGGCTTCTGCAAAAAAGAAATTTAATTTACGCATCCACCCATCTTTACTTTTTGGCAACGGTGGCATTACATCATCTTTAGTTTTGCCTAATAAATCGGCAACGGTGGTAAATTTGGCGCCTTTCTTTTTAAAGTAATCAATTATACGTGGCAGGGCCTCAACGGTTGCTGCCCTTGTTTCGCCACCTGCATCGTGTAGTAATATAATGCTTGCATCGGTTGATTCTGCAATGCGGATAGTGCGGGCTACTATACTATCTGCGCTTACGCCTATCTGCCAGTCATTAGGGTCAATGCTTTCGCCAACGGTAATATAATTATCCTTCCGGCTTCGGGCTAACGGCTCAATTTCTTCAAATGTCTGGGGCTCACTATCCGCATTGTAAGGTGCACGGAATAAAATGGTTGAGTGGCCGGTAATGCTTTCAATTAAAAGCCTGGTAGCCTTCATTTCCAGCTCGGCCCGTTGTGGGCTCATTTTTGCAATATTGCCATGGGTAAACGTATGATTGCCAATTTCAAAACCATTTTTAAATTCCCGTTGCAATATTGGAATATTTTGTTCTGCATTTAAGCCTATTACAAAAAAAGTAGCTGGTATTTTAGCCTTTTCAAGGATGTTTAAAATTTTCGGCGTAAACTCCGGGCTTGGCCCATCGTCAAAAGTTAATATAATTTTATGGCCAGGGCCCAGGGGTGATTTATCTTCCCCAAATTTTTGATACACATAACCAGAGGGCAACGATTTATAAATTTGTTCTGTAATCAGTAATTCCGAAGTATCTATCTGCAAGTTAATCACTCCTTCCTGGGGTGCATATAAAATGCGCAACAACTCCCCTTCGCCGGTAGAGGTTGGGGTTTGGTTTACATTAACAGCGGTGGTAGTAAGGATTTTAAAATCGAAAGGATTTTTTTGCAATGCCGCATTGCTTAAATTGATATTATAGTAAGACCACATCCTTGGGTCTTCGCCACCAAGGCGCCACAATGCTGTACCTGCCGTACTATACTCATCACTAAAACGCAGTATATTAAATGTAGTACCGGCATCTGTAAACCATACGTTATGGTTTACTTTTATTTGCTGTTTAGTAGCTTCATCGGTGTGCTCGTCTGTATAACTAAAGTGTAGGTTATAGCTATCATCATCATAATCAATGGTTGAGTTACTTATTTTTGCACGGTTAATAGCTTCGGTATAAGTTATATCATTCACTACTTTATTTCCCTCCTCATCAGTTGTCCAATCGTAACCATATCCTGCAACGCCTAAAATTATTTTACTGCTTTCTATTTTGGATGCTGTCCAGTCCAGCGCTTCTTCAATCCATTTTTGTGCGCTTATGGGCCCGGCTCCGGTACCTATATTACTGTATTGGTCGTACGCCATTAAAATAATAAAATCATTATAGTCTGATAATTTTTTATAATCGTAGTCATCGTTTTTTACTGACACATCCATAGTTACCACCAAATTTTTTGCATGCAAAGCCTGGTATAATTCTTTTTGAAAGTTGGTAAGTGGTTCGCTGGTTTTTTCAACTAATTCCTCAAAATCTATATTAATGCCTTGAAAGTTGTAGTGTAGCAAAGTATCCACAATTTGCTGTATAAATTCTTTTTGCTTAGCAGGGTCATTTAAAATACCGTGTAACAAACCACCGTCAAAATCTGGCTGTAAGTCACCGTCCTTATCTACTTTGGTAGAATTAAAATTGGTTAGCATGGGCATTATCCGTAAGCCTTTTGCACGCATCATTGTAATTCCAGTATCTATCCTTGTCTGTAACCGAAAATGGTTGGCAGTATCTATAAAAAACCACTCAGGAAAAATAGTGTTCAGCTTATCGCCATATTTATCTAAATCTGGTAAAGATGTAATAGCCGTCCAGGGAGTGTAAAATGCGGCACGTATAAAAGGTATTTTATTTACGGGCTTGTTTTGTGCCTGGCGGATAGATTTTATAGAGTCTTCTTTTATCCTATTGATAAGAAAAGTCTTAAAGCCTTTAAATTTTTTATTCTGGCTAGTCGTAAGGGTTAATGGGTTAGAAGGGTCAAGCTTATTTTCATAAGATTTTGAAAGGTTCCCAATATTTACTTCCGAAGGGTTGACACCCCTTATTAGTGCGATAATAAGCACAATAAGAAAAAATACAGCAATCATTAATAGGATCCGGAAAGACCACTTAAAACTCCTCCAACGATTAGCATTGTAAGTCTGGAATATTTGCGAAGAACCACTCATAATGTAAACTTAGATTGTTTATATGATTTTATAACAAAATGCCCTCATTTTGATTGGTTAAATTTTTAACGGGTAACCAAATTATTGTTATAAATATTTGATATAACAATAATCGTATCTTTTAAAATTTACTAATACCTGATATTTTTTAATATTTACAAATCAATGCCGTTAAGTTGAGCCCTTTCCTTTCCTTTGGAGAAAGTTAGGGTGAAGTAAAGGCAAGCATAAATCTTTAACCTAACTGCATTGTTTTATAAAATTGCATTATACAACCTTTATTAATTTTGCTTAAAAGAAAAAGCTAAAATGTAGATTTAGGCTTTGATAGCCTTTGTAAATGGTATAAAATGAAAAATTAAGCCAATAATTGGTTAACATGGCTTTAACCACACCCAGAACAACATATATAATTGTAAGTATGAACTTTGCCTCAATGAAATCCGCAACTTTAAAATGGATATTGCTAAGCATTACTGTAATTATTGCCCTAATAATTGTTGCGCAACTATTTTGGTTAAAAAGAGTATATACATTAGAAGAGCAGCAATTTAGTGCTGCCGTAGCCAAAAGCATCCGTGGCTTGTACGAGGACGTAAAAATTGCCGATAACCCATCATTTCAAGTTAAGCAGGTTATTGAAAGGATAGACCCTAACACCTTTTTGGTAAAGCTAGATTCTATACCACATAAAGATTCTTTGCCAGCACATTTAAGCAACGAATTTGAAGATTTTGATGTGTGGACAGATTGTAACGTAGCTGTATATAGCGCGAAAAAAAACGATTTTCAATACCAGTTTTATTTATCTTCTGCTGCCTCCCGCTACCCTGAAAATGAAAGCATCAGCCTTTCCCCTATTAAAAAAAATTACGATTATTTATTGCTTAATTTTCCGCACCGCAGCAAATACATTATTCATGAAATGCTGTTTTGGATCGTTACCGCAGTATCGCTTTTATTAGTACTGATCGGGCTTTCAATAAGCCTCATTTACTTATACAAGCAAAAATTCCTAAACGAACTGCAGAAAGATTTTGTAAATAATTTTACACATGAATTTAAGACGCCGCTTGCCGTAATGAAAATTGCCAGCGATGTATTGACGCAGCCTTCCATTACCACACAGCCTGCCAGGCTGCTTAAATATGGCACTGTAATAAAGGAGCAGACCGAACATTTGCAAAGCCAGGTAGAAAGGCTGTTGAACACTGCTACGGGAGATAATAAATATATTTTAGTAAACAAAGAACCATGCGAGCTAAATGAACTGATACAGCATGCCCTTGATAAGCTTGAGCCGTTGATACACAACAAAAATGCTGTTGTTCATTTTATACCTGCGGATAATGGCCTGATAATAAACGCAGATAGGGTACATTTGCAATTGGTAGTTATAAACCTTATAGAAAATTCTATTAAATATAGCAATGGCATACCTTATATAGCTATCGAAGTACAAAAAGAAGAGAATGAAATATATTCAATTTCTATAAAAGATAAGGGCATTGGCATTGAAGAAAAAAATTTTAAATACCTCTTTAAAAAATTTTACCGCGTACCAACTGGCAACGTACATCAAGTAAATGGTTTTGGGCTCGGACTAAACTTTGTTAAAAAAATTATAGACGCTCACGATGGAAAAATCGTTATAAAAAGCGTGCCCGGCGTTGGCACAGAAATAAAAATACTATTACCACAAAAATAAATACCTATGCCTAAAAGAGCAAAAGTTTTACTAGCAGAAGATGATGCTTCACTAGCCTTTGTTATAAAAGATAATTTGGAAGAAGCCGGCTTTGAAGTAGAGTGGTGCAGGGATGGGGAAATGGCCTGGCAACAATTCCAAAAAATTGATTTTGATATTTGCTTGCTGGATGTAATGATGCCTGTTAAAGACGGCTTTGCAGTAGCAAAAAAAATACGGCAAAAAAGCGATGTAGTGCCTATTTTATTTTTAACCGCCAAATCGATGGAACAGGACAAACTGGAAGGATTTAAAAGTGGCGGCGACGATTATATTACTAAGCCATTTAGCATGCAGGAACTATTACTGCGCATGGAAGTATTTTTAAGGCGTACTAAAAAAATGCACTTTGAGCAAAGCCACGAGTACACCATTGGCAGGATGAAATTTTCGTTTGCAGACCTTAAGATATTGGATGGCGATACGGTGATTTCTTTAACACAAAGGGAAGCTGACCTGCTGAATTTCTTTTGCCAGCATACTAACAAAGTTTTAAAAAGAGAAGAAGTATTATTAAGTGTTTGGGGAAAAGATGATTATTTTTTAGGAAGGAGCATGGACGTTTTTATCACCAAATTACGCAAGCATTTTAAGCCAGACCCGTCTATTGTTTTAGAAACTATACATGGTATTGGGTTTAGGTTGAACTCGTAAATGCGTTTTTTTGAAGCGTTTTTTTTTCTGGGCCAACACAGCAGCTTTGTGTTACTGCGATAGCGTCGCACTTTTTTACATTTGTCCTTTTTGGTACTCCTCCTAAATTTGCTATTCTATTATTAAGCCAAGCATAAACCATAGAATTTTTTACAACCTCATTTAATTTACGTGTAGTATGGGCTAATCATCAAATAAACAATAACACCTGTTACAGCTACATAAAACCATACCGGCCAGGTTATCCTTACTAATTTTTTATGTTTTTCATATTCCCCAATTAAGGCACGGTAGGCCGTAAATAAAATAAACGGCAGTATAATGGCTGCTAAAGGAATATGCGTGATTAGTATGGTATAATAAATTGTCCTTGAAATACCTACAGCCGATTTTTCATCATCGCTTACGATTCCATCATGGTTGATATCGCCAAATTTTGTTTCCCCCGCTAATAAATGATGGCAGATGTAAGAAACAAGGAATAGCACCGATAAAACAATTGCCGTAAGCATAATTTTTTTATGCAGCTCAAACTTTTGCTGCTTTGCAGTAACCAGACCTGCTACTAACAATACTGCTACCATTGAATTAATTACGGCGTTAAACGTGGCAAATACATGCACGTTAAAGCCAAGATTAAGGCTTAGTTTGAATTTGGCTAAAAAAGCGACTGCAGAAAATACCACTACTGATACTATCCAAATAATTGTTTTGGCTTTGAGGTCATTTTTAACCATTACAGGTTGTAACATATTTAGGATGGTTTATAATTAATGGTTATTAATTTCTTGTTAGCCTCCGGTGTCGGTGAGCCACCTTTAGAGGTAGCTCACCGACACCGGAAGCAGAGATATTAGCTCCTGTCAAAAAGTTCATTCAAAAATTCTTTAAAAGTACGCTTCTTAGTTTTTTCCAACATTAACATGGGGATGTCTCTTACTAAAGTTGCCTGCCGAAGCGTATCAATGCCATTGTACCAGCCTCGTATTACCCGATTCTTATCTAACAGAAAAAAATTCTCTGTGTGTATAAATGCAGTATCAACATTTACGTCTGCTATGTTTGCCTTCATTTCTTTTAAAGCAAAGTCATAAATTTCTTTTTTATTGCCGGTAACGAACCACCAGCTATCATGGTTAGATGTATAACGGTTAGCAAATTTTCGTAATTGAGACACTGAGTCATGCTCAGGATCAATGCTTACAGTTATAAATTGAACAATGCTGTCGTTGCTGTTGATAAAGGAACTTTGCAGCCGCCTCATACTTTTTGCCATACCCGGACAAATAGATGGACAGCGGCTAAAAAAAAAGTCAACCACCAAAATTTTACCTTTTAAGTCATCTAATGACACTTTTTTACCTAACTGATTAGTAAAAGTAATGTTGCTTACTTTATGCCAAATGGTATCTGTTGTTAATTTGCCATTTTTTTCAACAGTTGCCACACTATCATAAAAATACTTATGAGGCATTTTCACAGCGGCCTCGCCATAATGCTTTACTATAAAATAACCTACTAATGGAAAAACCATTGCCACCAGTAAACCTGTAATTGCGCTTTTATTCATCTTTCCCCCTTAGTTTATTATAATAAAAAGCCATCGTCCGCAAAATGGAACGATGGCTTACTTATATTTTTGTGCTAGTAAATTAATCTTTCGCTCCCTTTTCTATTGCGGCTGGTGCTTTTTGTGCTGGCTTTTCTAACTGTTGAGAAGGCGGCATCCCATTGTATTCATTACGTAAGTTCTTCCAGCTATTGCCATCCCATAAAAAAGCGATAATAAACCAAACAAACAAACCTAGCGGAACAACAATAGTCATGATCATGTTCCTTAATTCGCTGCCCAGATGCATAAAAACAGCTACTATATAATATGCTTTAGCAAGTGTCAATATGCAAACCATGCCTTTAAAAGCCAACACCAACGATGTGTTCGGATGATCGCCTTTATGAATATTATAGATAATTAGGCCAATAGTTAATTCTATTCCAGTAAGTAAAGAGAGTATCCAAAAAGTTCTCCAGATTGGCTTGGTTGTTTCATCATGCTCGGGATGAAAAGTTATTTCCTGCGTTAAAAATTCTGCTGACATAATTATTTTATTTATTGAAAGTTCAATGTTTTATTAAATGCTTTTAAATTAGATAGAAGCAAAGAAACACAAATACCCATACTAAATCTACAAAGTGCCAGTATAAGCCTGCTTTTTCTATCATCTCATAATGCCCACGTAATTCAAAATGCTTCATTTTAGTTTTTAAATACATTACAATGTTTATAATAACACCACTAAATACATGAAAACCATGAAAACCTGTTATTTCAAAAAAGTAACTACCAAAAGCAATTGGGCCAGGCGTTGCAATTTCTTTTCCGATAAATAATGGGTCTGTTCCGGTATAGGCAACTTCAGGACCAAAAGGATTATGCGCAACAGTAGTATTCCAATATTCAACAACACCGTCAACTAATACAGGGTGCTGTCCGGTTAGCATGTGCGTCCACTCCCATGCCTGGCAGCTTAAGAAAGCAATACCGCCAATAATTGTCATTAGCATATATTTTTCTACACCAGCCCTATTCATTTTATGCCCTTCATGCACTGCTAATACCATTGTAACAGAACTGGCAATCAAAATAAAAGTCATCAAGCTTACAAAAGCTAAAGGCAAATTTGTATGGCCTGCAAATGGAAATGAATTAAACACATGATTAGGATCAACCCAATGATTAACACTAAAGCGAATAGTACCATAGCTAATCAAAAATGCGCCAAAGGTAAAAGCATCGCTCATTAAAAAATACCACATCATCACTTTACCATAATTGGCATTGAAGGGGCTTCTTCCGCCACTCCACCATTTTGTTCCCTGTTGTACTGCTATTGTAGACATTAATAAAACTTTATATTATGTAAAAACTTTTATCTTAATTATAAAATCACAAAACTTTTATCAATATCAACCACTATCTTATTAAAATCAAAAAAATCAATAAATAGATCCATAAAAAATCTACGAAATGCCAGTAAGTACTTATGACTTCAACCGGTACAATATTATAATTTCTTACTCGTGTACTAAATGCGCTTGCGAACAAGACTATTAATGCAATAATACCACCTAAAATATGCAAAGCGTGTAAACCTACGATTATATATAAAAATGAGAAAGAAACATTTGCTGTTAATGTCATCCCTTTGTCCCATAATTGCTTAAAACCAACTGCCTGCAAGCAAATAAACAGGATACCTAGCAGAAGAGTAACCACAACAAGTTTGCGGTATTTAAGCATCTCCCTGTTTTTAAAGGCATTTTGTGCTGACCATATAGTGACGCTGCTTAAAATAATTACTGCAGTTGAGTACCAAAAAACTGGCGGTAAAATAAATGTAACCCAATTAACTTGGTTACGCTTAATTATATAGGCACTTGTAAAGCCAGCAAACATCATTGTAATACTTGCCAGGGCTACCCAAAGTGTAAACTTATGAGGATGAATCCTTTTTTTTTGTTCCATTGCCACTATGCTCATTCGACTTGTTTTGTTAAAATATTTTCATTTATCGGCGTAATGCGAAATAGATTTTAAAAAATTACTACTTCGTGTCTATATTATTTTATAAAATATACATTATACTTTTGCAACAAACAAAGCAAGCAGCACAATCATCAAATAAAAATAAGAACTAAACATTACTCTCCTTGCGCTTTTAACATCCATATTTATAAACAACAGCACACTTACAAACACCATCCATAAATTACAAAAAAACAAAATCCCTGTACAAACAATACCTCTTGTGCCTGTATCTATCATACCTGCAAAATAAGGCAACATACCGAAAGGTATCATCATTGCACTATAAATAATGGTTTGTAGTGCGGTAAATTTTGTTGGCCCTTTATCGCCAGGCAGCAATTTAAAACCAGCTGTTGTATAATCCTGATGCGCCAGCCACGCAATCGCCCAAAAATGAGGAAATTGCCATAAAAACTGTATGCCGAATAATATCCATCCACCCAATGCTCCAATTCCAAAAACATCATCTGTAGCGGCTACCCAACCTATTAAACACGGCAAAGCTCCAGGGATGGCGCCAACTAAAACTGCAATTGAATTAACTTTTTTAAGTGGCGTATAAACAAAACCGTACAATAGCAAACTAAACAAACTTATTAATGCGCTTTGGTAATTAAACCAATAAGCGTACATAAATAATCCAATAACTCCAGTAATAACTGCAAAAGCACTCGCTTCTGTAGAACTCATCCTTCCACTGGCTACTGGCCTATTTGCTGTTCGTTTCATTATGGCATCAGTATCTTTTTCAATTACCTGGTTAATGGCATTGGCAGAACCTGTAATAAGCATACCGCCTATAAAAAGTAAAAGAACTGATATAATTTTTGATCGTACATAAATAGTCTCATTAGGCGCAATCAAAAAACTTACTGCAGTACTAAATACTACCATAAAACTTAAAGTGAACTTGATTAATAAAAAATAATCCTTCACTTTGGTTGCCAACACAAAAGACCCTGAATTGGCTATGGTAATTTTATCATCCTGCATCATAGTTTGGGTTGATGGTTTATATATCAACTTATTTCGTTCGATTTTTTCCATCATCCTTTAAACTTACACCTTCTTATAAGTGCACCGATATACTAATGATTATTATTTTATTAATGATGGCTTTCATTTTCACCAATTTGCTCAGTCTGTGGAATAAAGTCTCTTCCATCTTTACCATAATCATAAGCCCCGCGATATACTTCAGGAATTTCACCTTCCCAGTTACCATGGCCCGGACGGATTGGTGTAGTCCATTCCAATGTATTTGCCTTCCAAGGATTTTGAGTAGTAACTTTTCTTCCTTTAAAAATACTGTATACAAAGTTAAAAACAAATAACAATTGGGCAGCAAAAACCAGGATTGAAATAAAGCTGATAAACTGGTTTAATCCAGCAAACATCTTAAAAGATTCCCAGCCAGAAAAATCATAATAACGGCGTGGCATACCTGCAAGTCCTTCATAGTGCATTGGCCAAAAAATTAAGTATGCGCCTATTAATGTAACCCAAAAATGTATATAGCCCATTGTATTGTTGAGAAACCTACCATACATTTTAGGGAACCAGTGGTATACACCCGCATACATGCCAAAGAAACCAGCAACACCCATTACTATATGAAAATGCGCAATGATAAAATACGTATCATGTAAATGGATATCCAAAGAAGAGTTACCCAAGAAGATACCAGTTAAACCACCCGAAATAAACATGCTTACAAACCCGATAGCATATAACATTGCTGGGGTAAACCTAATATTACCACGCCACAATGTAGTTAGCCAATTAAATACTTTAATAGCAGACGGCACTGCAATGAGTAATGTTAGTAGTACAAAGAAAGCCCCGAGAAAAGGGTTAAGCCCCGTAACAAACATGTGATGCGCCCAAACAAGGAAGGCTAATATAGCAATTGCAAATAATGAACCTACCATTGCCATATATCCAAATATCGGTTTACGTGAATTTACAGATAGCACTTCTGAAGAAATACCCATTGCTGGCAAAATAATGATATATACCTCCGGATGGCCAAGGAACCAGAACAAATGCTGAAACAGTATGGCACTACCACCTTCGTTAGGCAAAATTTTACCATTAACAACTATGTCGCTTAAAAAGAAACTTGTACCTAAATTTCTATCGAATAATAACAATATTGCGCCTGACAATAAAACAGGGAAAGATAATACACCCAAAACGGCCGTAAAGAACAAGGCCCAGATAGTAAGCGGCATCCTGGTCATGCTCATGCCTTTAGTGCGTAAATTTAGTATTGTGGAGATATAATTTAAACCTGCTAATAACTGGCTAACAATGAACATTGCCATACTTGCTAACCAAAGGTCCATACCAATTTTTGAGCCGCTTGATGCATCGCCTAGCGCACTCAAAGGCGGATAAATTGTCCATCCGCCTGATGCCGGGCCAGTTTGTACAAATAACGAAGACATCATAACAATTGATGCACTAAAAAAGAACCAATAGCTTAACATATTAAGTAATGGCGACGCCATATCCCTTGCACCAATTTGTAGAGGTATTAAAAAGTTAGCAAACGTGCCGCTAAGCCCTGCTGTCAACACAAAAAACACAAGGATTGTACCGTGCATTGTTACCAACGCATAATAAAATTCGGGCTGTAGCTTTCCGCCTTTGGCCCAATGCCCTAACAAATCTTCAAGCCATGGAAATGTAGATTCCGGATACCCTAGCTGTAAACGGAAAATTACTGAAAAGAAACCTCCAATAATCGCCCATATCATCCCTGTGATAAGGAATTGCTTACCAATCATTTTATGGTCTTGGCTAAAAACATATTTTGTTATAAACGATTCGTGGTGACTGTGTTCTTGATGAGTATCATACCCAACCTGAACATCTGATTCTTGTAAAATTACTGTAGTACTCATTTTCTAATCTATTTATTCTATAACCAATATTATTATCAATCTTATAATTTAGCAGATAGTGGAGCAGACTTTGCAGTGCTATCTAATGTGTCCATCTTTGGCTTTTTATCCGGAAAAATAGTGTAGTATTCCGGTTGTTGGCTAGCAAGCCACTTTTTATAATCAGCATCACTTTCAACAACTATAACGCCTCTCATAGAAAAATGTCCTTTTCCGCAAATCTGGTCGCAACTTATTTCATAAACAAAATTTGGATTGCCGGACCTTACTTTCATTTCCTCTGTAGTATACAAAGGAGTGAACCAAAGTGTTGTAGGAATTCCTGGTACAGCATCCATTTTCATCCTAAAATGAACCAAGCCAACATCATGAATAACATCCTGTGCATTAATAACAAATTTGATGGGCCTATTAACAGGTATGTGCATGGTAACCCCTACATGTATGTCATCCAAGCTTGCCGGATCTTTAAAATCCACTCCTAAACTATTAGCACCTTTTGTTAATTTATAATCTTTTTTGCCAAGAATGCCATCAGGACCCGGGTACCGGAATTCCCATCCAAACTGGTGACCAGTAACTTCCACCAGAACTGCATCTTTTGGAGCATCACTAGTCATTTTAAACCAATACTTCAAACCAAAAACTACTAACACAGTCAAAAAGATAGCTGGTACAGTTGTCCAAAGCAATTCTAATTTAGTATTGTGTGGAAAGTAATACGCCTTACGGTCATCGTTTTCCTGATATTTAAAAGCAAACCAAAATAATAATATTTGAGTGATTACAAATACCACACCTGTAACAGCAATAGTAATGTATAACATCAAATCTATTTTTTGCCCCATTTCAGAAGCAGCGCCCATTGGAAACAATGTTTTAGAATAAAACATATCATTGCACCACCATACGCCTATAAGGCCTACAATTAAAAAAGAAATCAATAAAAAAGCATTAATCTTGTTTGTCTGTTTTCTTGCTTTATCTTCTCCTTTTAGTACGCTAACGTATTCACTCGCCTTCGAAATCTGAAAAATGACTACGAAAATCATTACTACAATCGCTATCAACAAAATCTGTGTCATGATGCAAAATTATTTTCTAAAATTGTTATTCTTATTTATTGTTTAACGAGTTGTGCTATCTGTGCTTGCGCCTCTTGATATTTTCCTGTTAATTTTTTTTTGCCAACTTAATAATACAATTAAGTGTGGTGGATCATGCTCTCTTTTAAGAAAGGATGATTTTTTGCTGTTAATGGATTGCTGCTTAAGTACACGCCCACTCTCCACATAATAATACCAATAAATAAGATGGCGATACCAAATTCAAAAGGCATTAATTCGGCACTTTCAAACAATGTGCCTGGCATTACCATTTGCCAAAAATCTATCCAATGGCCGAATATTATTAGCACTGCCATAAACGTTAATAAGGTATAATTACGCTTCGTGCTTTTCTTCATCAAAATTAACAACGGAGCAGCAAAGTTCAATACCAAGTTTAAAAAGAAGATACCACGGTAAGGTCCATAAACACGAATTTTATAATAGCCAGTTTCTTCCGGGATATTTGCGTACCATATCAGCATATATTGTGAAAACCATAGGTATGCCCAGAATATGGAAAAGGCAAACATAAATTTACCTACATCATGTAAATGTTCTTCCGTTACGTATTCAAGTTGACCATTATTTTTAAGGAAAATAACAAATATTGCTATTAATGACAAACCTGCTACAAAACTACTTGCAAATGTGTACCAACTAAACATAGTGCTGTACCAATGCGTGTCGATGCTCATTAACCAAAGCCATGGAATGGTTGAACCTACAGACAGCCCAAAAAATACTATGAACAAAGCAGCCCATAAAATATTCTTTTTAACCCACTTGTTGCCCGTTTCGTAATCCATTGGCCCAGCCTTATCGCTTTCTAAACTTATTGACCGCATTTTATAGCCTAAAAAAGACCACAGAAAAATAGTGAGCGCACTAAAAATAGAGAAGAAAACAGGATTTAAAAAACCGCTTTTGCCCTTTATTATTTTATCGGCTGCTACGGTATCTTTATTTACCCATTGATAAATATCATCATGACCGCCCCAAACAATAGCCATCAAAATTAAGAACGCTATTATTCCCAAAACAGGTACCACGCTTGATATTGCTTCAGGTACACGTCGCAAAGCAACCTGCCATCCGCCCATTGCCAATGTTGTTACGCCTATAAAAAACATAGCCGCATTTACAATCAGTAAAAAGTACACGCAATTTTGTAGTAATACTGCCCAAAAACGAGTGCTATCATTGTGTTGCCCATGCACAGGATGTGTAAAAGGATGATATGCAATAAAACCATAGAGCAATGCAATAACCCCTACGGAAATAAGGCCTATCGTCCACTTTTTATAACTGCCTGGTAATTCGAATGACTGATTCATCTAATCTTATTTTGAGTGAATTCTTTTAAATTTATTATCCTTTTTTTGTTGCTGTACTATCTTTTTTTACAGATGCTGCAGTTGATGTTGTCGATTTTTTCGACGTGGAATCAGTTGCAGCACCAGCTGGAGCTGGCTGCAATGACCGTATGTACTGAACGATCATCCAGCGTTGTTTCCTGCTTAATTGAGAGGCATAGCTACCCATATTATTTTTGCCATAATTAATAGAATGGTACATGGTTCCATCAGCCATTTTTACATAGGCTTCCGCTGTTAGGTTTGCGACGCCGCCAATTTTACCAGATGTTGCTAATGGGCCGTTTGCCTTTCCTTCTGCACCGTGGCAAATAGCGCAGTTAATATTAAATAACCTGCCTGTTTCTGTCAATTCGCTTTTACTAAGCGGGCCTAAGGGGCTTTTCACCTCAGCGCTTAATTTATAACCATTGCTATCATTAGGCAATGTGTAGGCCATATATTCGCCAATGGGCAAGGTGCCATCCACCGGCCTGCGGTTATAAAATATTTCGTGTCCAGGGTGTGCTGCATTGTCGGTAAATACAGTGTCGTTTAGCTGGCTATATGTTTCTATAGCACGGCTATAAGCCATATCGGGCATATAAATTTTACCCGGTTGGCGTTTACTGTCGCAACCAGAAAAAATTGCTGCTCCTGCCAGTGCTACTGTTAAAACGATTATGATGTTATTTTTTTTCATTGCCTTTTTGTAATATGCTATGTAATCTTTTAAAACTTTGCTATCGCTGTAATCAATACCCTTTTTCCAACTCCCTGTATAGCTTTTGTTCTTTATCGTACCTGCCTAACCACCAGCCAGTTTCAGCAACCTGGACATTAATTTCCTTTGCCCCTGCTTTTTGTAAAAATTCCTGTACTTCCGCATCATTTGTTTTGTCGGTACATTCAATTGCCATTACAAACAAATCATCTGTTGCCCTTAAATGAAAATGATGTTTTTTTACGAAGGGGGACAACTGGCATAAATAGCAAAATGTTAGTACCATTCCAACGGCTGAAAAAAGAACCGTTAATTCGAAAGTAATAGGTATCCAAGCTGGTAAAGCAAAATGTGGCTTGCCGCCAATGTTCAATGGCCAGTCTTTTGTAAATATCCAGCTTATACAGGTTAACGCAGTAGTAGTTCCGGTAATACCATAAATAAAACCAGCTGTATGCAGGCTGGTTTCCCTTAAGCCCATGGCATGGTCTAACCCATGAACAGGAAAGGGCGTGTACACATCATGTATTTTATATCCTGCACGGCGCACATTTTTTACTGCAGGAAACAATACTGCTTCATCATCAAAACTACCAACTACAAATTTTTTAACTCCACTCATATAATTTCAACTTTTGCGTAACCTTATTAAACACTCCGCTATGAAAATTAATACCAATTAAATTTATTCTAAGACAACATTAGTGTGCATGTTCTACTTCTTCCAGGTAAAATTTATCTGAATTTTCTTTTTCCATGTCCGTCATCTTAACTTTATAACTTTCTCCGGTAGTTTTTAATACACTTTTAATTTCGGCTACGGCAATTACAGGAAAATATTTAGCGAACAAAAAGAAACAGGTAAAGAATAAACCGAACGTACCCAGGTAAAAACCAATCTCATAAATAGACGGGCTATAATAAGTACTCCAGGATGATGGCAGATAATCCCTATAAGTTGAAGTAACGATAATTACAAAACGCTCATACCACATACCGATGTTAACAATGATGCTCATAAAGAAAGTGAAAGCAATGTTCCTACGCAGTTTTTTGAACCAAAACATTTGAGGGGAAACTACGTTACAAAACATCATCAGGTAATAACTCCACCCATAAGGGCTAAATAAGTTAACCCTATTTTCTTTAAATGCGTACCACTCGTAGTAGTTCTGACCGTACCAAGCTATAAATAACTCAGTTATGTAAGCAATACCTACAATGGAACCGGTTAGTACAATTACTTTATTCATTGCTTCTATATGCCCGAGTGTAATATAGTCTTGTAAGCCAAATACTTTTCTTAATATAATCATCAGCGATTGTACCATGGCGAAACCACTAAAGATGGCCCCTGCCACAAAGCATGGAGGAAAAATAGTTGTATGCCAGCCAGGAATTACAGAAGTAGCGAAATCGAAAGATACAATTGTATGCACTGACAATACAAGTGGTGTAGCTAAACCAGCTAATACCAATGATAATGATTCGTGCCTTTGCCAATGTTTTGTACTACCCGTCCAGCCAAAAGATGCAACGCCGTAAAGCAGTTTACGCAATTTTGTTTTAGCCCTATCCCTTACGGTAGCTAAATCGGGCAATAAACCAGAATACCAAAATAATAAGGAAACAGTAAAATAAGTTGATATCGCAAATACATCCCACAAAAGCGGCGAGTTAAAGTTAACCCATACCGGCCCTCTTGTATTTGGGTAAGGCATAATAAAGAAAGCTAACCAAACACGGCCCATATGCCATATTGGAAACTGGCCTGCACACATTACCGCAAAAATGGTCATTGCTTCTGCAGCACGGTTTACGCCCGTTCTCCAACCCTGGCGGAACAGTAATAATATCGCAGAAATCAATGTTCCAGCATGGCCAATACCTACCCACCACACAAAGTTGGTAATATCCCAGCCCCAGCCGATAGTTTTGTTAAGGTTCCACTGGCCAACGCCATAAGTTACCTCACGATAAATACTGTACACGCCAAATAACAGTAATGCAACACTGATATAAAAACCGATATACCATAAACGGGTCGGTTTCATTTCAATGGGGCTTATAATATCTTCTGTTACCTGGTGGTAATTTTTATTACCATTTACAAGCGGTTCCCTTATTTGCGATTCGTACTTTAATAATGACATATATCTTTAGGCTTTAACTTTTAGCAACAATAGCTATCAGCTTTTTTATTTTTTGCCCATATTCCCAATTGGAAATGCAGGAGATTACGTTTTATCCTTCTTTGTACTATTTATTTTTAACGTTCTGCTTAAGCATGTTCAACTTCTTTTTTCGCTCCTTCTACAGGTGCGCCTTCTTCTTCCTTTTCGTTGGTAATATGCCTGTCTGAATTTTTTATCTTAGCCATATAACTAACATTCGGTAATACATGCAATTGATCAAGCACATAAAACATCCTATTTTTATCAGTACGCACTTTTGCTACTTCACTTTCTTTATCGTTAACGTTACCAAAAGTGATGCAACCACCCGGGCAAGCCTGTGCACAAGCAACTTTTACATTGCGTACCAAAGAAGGGTCTTCTGCCTTTTTAGCAACCAATTTACTATCCTGCAAGCGTTGTACACAGAAAGAACATTTTTCAATAACACCTCTTGAACGGACGGTAACATCAGGATTTAAAACCATCCTTGTTAAGTCATCATTCATTTGTATAGTTACTTCGTTCAAATCTGTACCAATTAAAGGCATTTGATTATCAGGAAAACTATCGGCACCGTTAAAATCTAACCAGTTAAAACGACGTACTTTAAAAGGGCAATTATTAGCGCAATACCTTGTGCCGATACAACGGTTGTAGGTCATTTGGTTTAAGCCTTCGCTGCTATGGTTTGTGGCCGCAACCGGACAAACGTTTTCGCAAGGCGCATTATCGCAATGCTGGCACAACATCGGTTGAAAAACGACATCAGGATTATTCATATCCCCAGTAAAATACCTGTCTATACGAAGCCAATGCATTTCATGGGCTTTCATTACCTGTGTCTTTCCAACAACACTAACATTATTTTCTGCAGTACAAGCTACTACGCAGGCGCTACATCCGGTACAGGTATTTAAATCAATGCTCATGCCCCATTTAATGCCTGGCCTATCATATTGGCCATAAATGGTAGCATCTTTTTCATATTCTTTTCCTCCAAAAGGAATTAATTTTTTTCTTTCTTCCCTTGGTTCTTCCAACACTCTTTCGGGATCAGCAATAAATTGCGTTAGGCTGGTTTCGTAAATAACCGGCCGGCTTTCAGAAGAACCATGTACCTGCGTTTGTCCTAATGGGTAAGTGTTGCCCGTTTTAACAATATCTACAGCAGCTGAATAAATAAAACCAGTACCATCATACGTAACAAAAGGATAGGCATTAAAACCGGCGCCTGTTGCAGACCTTCCGATATACTCTATCGTCCTGTCTTTATTGGCACTTTGCCTGCCATAACCTAAAGCTACCGCAATTACATTTGGGTGGATGCCTGGAAGTATTAGCACTGGCAATTCTAATGATTTGCCATTAACAGTTACTTTAACAGTAGGCTTTTCAGGATGTACTTCGTAGCCATCGCCCTGGTGCTGGCTGCCAATTATATCTAACCCTAAAATAGTTTTAGCTAAAGCAGGGCTCATAATTGCATAGTTATCCCAGGTTACTTTCGATAAAGGATCCGGTGTTTCCTGCAACCATGGGTTATTGGCTTGCTTGCCACTACCGATTGATACTTTTTGATAGATAACTACTTCGTAAGCACCTTTTCCTTTTGCACCCGCAAGCTTAGCAGCTGCATCAGCCAACGGTGCATTGCTGAAGGTTGCACCTGCAACGGCCGGGGCTGCTGGTTGTATCAGCCCTTGCTGCAATCCTTTTTCGTATGCATCGGCAGAACCTAATTTGCCAACCCAATATGTTTTAAAGTAAGTTTCGTACTCTGATGGGTTGCCGCTCCATTTTAATAAAGATGTTTCAAAAGCCCTTGTTTTAAATAATGGATTTACAGTTGGCTGCAATAAACTGATATAGCCAGTTTTTGCTTCGGTATCTCCCCAGCTTTCTAACCAATGATTAGCCGGGATGCTGAATTTACACAACTCCGCCGTTTCATTCATTGTTCCGTTAAAAGAAACTGTTACTGGTACTTTCTTTAAGCCGTCAGAAAATTTCTTGCTATCATAATAAGTATAAGCAGGGTTTGTTTCGTACACCAATAATGCACCGACGCTTCCTGCAGTCATTTCATCAACCAATTTCACTATATCTGCATCTACACCCTGACGATAGTTTGAAGTGATGGCCCAGTTAATGGTTTTGCCATTAGCACCGATAATTTCATTTATGGCGTTTACTACAATTTGTATGTTTACATCATTGCTTCCGCTAACTACTAAGCCTGCGCCTTTATTGGCATTTAAAGCAGCAACTGCTTTATCTATCCCTTTATTGAGGTTTGCATCTGCCAAAGCCGGGGCTGTAACCGCACCGCCTAATTTTGATAAAATTGCTAAAGCTACCGCGCCAGTTTCTGATGGTTTGTGTAAAAAACGGTCATCTGCATTGCTGCCTGTTAAGCTAAACGCACCTTCAAACTGAATGTGACGGCTCATTTCAGGCTTTTCGCCATTTATTTTCCTGTTCTTTGTGTATTGTGCGGTAAATTCAACCGGACTTAACCAAGTGCCTAAAAAATCTGCATCAAGGCTCACAATTACCTTGGCATTATCAAAATGATAAGAAGGGATTGCCTTTTTGCCGTATGTGGCATGGTTTGCCAATATCATGCCGCTATAACTAATAGCATCGTATTGTACGTGACGGCTACCAGAGGGGCTTTTAGCTAAAAATTCAGTTATAATTTGTAGCGTGGTAGGCGAGGTAATGGTAGAAGTTAACAATACAGTTGGCTTGCCACCAGTTGTGCCCATTGCACCTGCAATTAATTTATCGAAAGCATCAAAAGAGGTTACTTCTTTAAAATCTTTACCATCGCTCTGCATTGGGTAGCGTAACCTGGTAGTATCATATAAATCTAAAACTGATGCTTGCACTTGTGCACTTGTACCACCATTTGTTATTGTAGATGCTTCATTGCCTTCTATCTTGATTGGGCGGCCATCTCTTTGCTTAACAATTACTGGTGTAATATCCCCTTCGTTAACATAGGTAGATGCATAATAATTTGCAATACCCGGTATAAGGTCATCTGGCTTATGAAGATAAGGGACAGCTTTACGTACCGGCATTTCGCAACTAGCTGCAATTGTAGCAGCGGCAGTACTAAAACCCAAATATTTAAGAAAATCCCTACGGGGAGTTTTGGCATTTAATAAACCATCATCTAGGTCTGCCAATGGTAGCAGCTCTTCCTGAAACTCGTCTTTTGCTGATTTTTTATAAGCTTCTGATTCGTTTAATTCTCCAAAACTTTGCCAGTACTTTTTATTGCTCATATCTTATTAAAATGTGCTAATTAGTTAGATGCTAATTTGCTAATTTTTATAAATTGTTAATGCTGTTTAATTAAAATACTAAAATACTTGCTTTGGCTTTCTATTGCACATCAGCGAAGTACCGAGTTAGCTATTTTTTTTAATAATGGCATTTTTGACATTCTGTTCCGCCAATTTTTTCTACGGTTACGCTGTCCAATTTTTTGTCTTTAATATCTTGATGAAATTTTTCGTAGATACTATAAAATTTATTGCCTTCGCCGGATTCTTTATTGTAAAAGTTAACCTTGCTTTCTCTGTGGCAATTAATGCACCATCCCATGCTTAACTCAGCATACTGGTAAACCTGTGGCATTTCCTGTATTGGGCCATGGCAAGTTTGGCATACTTGCTTACCAACTTTTACATGCTGGCTATGATTAAAATAAACATGGTCTGGCAAATTGTGGATCCTTATCCATTCAATTGGCTGGCCTGGCTTGTCATATTTCTTAATATCGGGGTTCCAGCCTGCATACTTGTATAATTTTTGAATTTCGGCTGTACCGTTTACCGATTTTCCATCTTCCATAACAATTGGATCACCTTTATATTCTTTTATAGCCATGTGGCAATTCATACAAACATTTACAGAAGGGATGTTTGCATGTTTGCTATCCTGTGCACCTCCGTGGCAGTATAAACAACTAATTTGGTTAGTGCCGGCGTGTACTTTATGCGAATAATAAATAGGTTGCTCGGGCTGGTAATTTTTCATACGTCCTAAACCGATAGCAGCATTAATAGTAATGTAGCCGCCTAAGCAAAACAACACTAAAACACCCATCATAATATAACTTTTATTACGATAAAAAGGAACGGGCTCAGAACGAATAACGCCATCTTTTTCTTCTGATAATTTGCGGAGGCTGCTATTGACCTGTAAAAGTATTAATGCAATTACTGCTAAAACTAAGGTGAGTATACCAAAAAGTAAAGAATTGTCTTCTGCCGGAGCACCGGCCGCACCGCCACCACTTGCAAGGGCTGCTGGTGCAGTATAAGCATCAGCATAATCCAAAATAGCCTTAATATCTTCTTTAGGAAGGTTGAACTGCGACATCCTGGAACCGTACTTAGCTAACAAAGCTTTTGCATAAGGGTCCGTTTCCAGCATAGCATTTACGTTATTTACCCATTTGTACGCCCACTCAAGGTTAGGCTGCCTGGCCCTTGCACCTTGTAATTTTGGGCCTGTATAGTCCTCCAGCGGTTTATGGCAATTGGCGCAGTTTGCTTTAAACAATGCCTCGCCATCTGCTGCAAAACTGGTATTGCCCAATGAAACAAATACAATGAATAATATACTTGCGAAGACTTTTTGTACAATTTTTCTATAACGACTCATACAGTAATTCGATACTTAATTGGAAGAATATCCTTCTATGGTTGCAAAAATAAGCCAGTATGTCCACATAATATCAACATTTTTAAAAAAAATTTTTCCGCATCCAGCTTGATTTTCAGCCGATTGTTGCATGTTCCGAAGGTGAATTGTCACATTAATGTAAACATAATTTTCTCAATCCATTTTACAGTTCCTTAACATTTTACTTTCGTTTGTTTCACTTTTGGTGAACGCTAAAAAAATAGCAATGGCGCTGGAAAGTGCGTACCATTAACCTTATCCTCATTATATATACATTTGCAATTGACGGTAGTTTAAGTGGTTACACTACCAGGCAAATTTTATTTCTTGCACCATTAAAGGGAAGCACCGGGCAGATAATTTTATAGTTACTTTTATTTATACTACTTTGGCAGTCATGTTTCATTAGAATTAGTAACCCATTAGGCAGTCATTCTTTTTTTAAAATATATCTTACAAAATGTTATCGAAAATATCTGGTAAAACTCTACATACCCCTTTAATTGCAATCTTTGCGAGTGGTGCTGGCAGCAATGCTAAAAAAATAATTGAACATTTTGAAGATAAAAAAGATGTTGGCAAAGTTGCGCTAATAGTTTGTAATAAGCCTGGCGCCGGTGTGCTGGATATTGCCAAAACTCACGGCATCGAAACGTTACTAATACAAAAAGAATTATTTTTTACAACCAATACCTATATAAAGCTACTGCAAGCTAAAGGCATCGATTTTATAGTGCTGGCGGGCTTTTTATGGAAAGTGCCCTCTTCGCTTATTAAAGCTTACCCAAATAAAATAATCAACATACACCCTGCATTATTGCCAAAGTTTGGTGGCAAAGGTATGTACGGCCATTTTGTGCACGAGGCTGTTATCGCCGCAGGCGAAAAAGAAAGTGGCATAACCATACATTATGTAGATGAACTTTACGACCATGGAAACATTATTGCGCAGGAAATTTGTACCATTGATGAAAATGATACGGCTGATTCACTGGCAAAAAAAATTCATTTATTAGAGCATATGCATTATTCAAAAGTGATTGAAGGAATTGTAGCCGAATTAAATGGGTAATTTTTTTTGTTGTCTCGGCCAATACAGCCTCCCTGCCCTCCAAAGGAGGGTTCTTAGAGTATTCAAATTTATAACATCACTTCGTATTCGCGGAGTCGCCCCCCCCTTTGGAGGGCAGTGAGGCTGGAATATTATACTTTTGTTTTCCAGGATTTTTTTACCACAAAATAGGCAGTCAGTAATCGTAAGCGCTAATTTATAGGCTATCCTATATTTGCCGGCTTAATTTTTATAGCATAACCTGCACACAGAATTTCAGCATCTACATAAAAAAATTTATGCATATGTTTACTAGAAAAATGCAAAATCGCCGTTAAAAGGAATTGTTGTTTGTTAGAATATAATATGTTGGTGTAATATTGCGGCTTACAATTAGTACAACTTGTATCATCAATCAAAAACTTACTGCCTGTTATTATTGCTTATGTTACTGGCTGGCTCAGTTGCTGCCCAGTACAGTATTAGCGGTACAGTATACGATTCTAGCCGTACCATACCCGTAAAGGGCGTTACAGTAAAAAGTACCAACGGTATGGTGACCCTTACCGATTCATTAGGGCGATATGCCATTGCTGCCAACGATAAAGATTCCCTAACTTTTATTTACCATAACAAAGCCACTACTTGGTTTTCTGTAAAAAAGATTGATAACCAAAATAATTTGGATATCTCTTTGCACATAACCCTGACAGAAAAGTTTAGGACACTTAAGGAAGTAAAAGTGTTTAGTAAAAGCTACCAACAAGATTCTATTGCTAATAGAGAAGAATATTCGAAAGCATTTAATTATTCCAAGCCAGGCATATCCACCAACAGTTCTCCCTATTCTGGCACACCCGGATTAGACCTTGATGAATTCATCAATATTTTTCGTTTTAAGCGCAACAAGCAATTACAGCACCTGCAGACAAGGGTGCTGGAGCAGGAGCAGGAAAGCTACATCAGCTACCGGTTTAACAAAACGCTTGTAAAAAGGGTTACGCATTTGGAAGGCAAAAACCTGGATACTTTTATGATACGTTACCGCCCCACTTTTAGCTTTTTGCAGTTAAGCACCACGCCTACTTTTTATCAATATATATTAAACGCCTCCTACCAGTTTAGACGAGAAAATAAAATTCCCGACGAGCAAAAAGAAGCACCTTAATTGTTTTGAAAATTCTATTTTTGAAAAAAAATAAAATGGACCAGACTACATTAGGCATTGGCACACGGTTACAGCACACGCAATACGGCCCCGGCGTAATTGTTGGCGTGCGGTATGCCACTTACCTTATTTCCTTTATAAACCACGGCATAAAAGAAATTGATAAAGTAGATACTAACCTTGACGAAATTATTGCTGAAAACGTTACCGTTGAAATAGAGACCGTTTCCGAAACAGAAAAATCGTTACTAAAAATATTACGGCTATGGGGCAATGTTACAGAAATAGTGCCGCTGGGCGATAAATGGATAGGCGGTGTTATTTTATTGCAGCCCGCAGATAAAAATTTAAAGCCCAAAGAAATACCCGTAGCAGACTTTTTTCATAAAATAGTAATGCTGCGTGACAGGCTGCGGGTGCTTGAACAAAACATCAACAGCAACAAAAAATTAACTGATGAAGAAAAGGTAAACATGCAGCAATACATTACCCGCTGTTATGGTTCGCTTACTACTTTTAATGTTATGTTTAGGGATAAAGAGCATTGGTTTGTAGGGGATAAGAGTGGGAAGGACGAGTAGGTTTTTATTTTGGGATTTTTTTAGAGCCTTCGAATTGTGAACTTGTTATTTTGTTGGTGATTAATAAAAAAATTCTAAGCCGACATTGCCTTTTTTTAAATGATGTTATTTTAGCCGCAGATTCGCAGATTAATTTACACATTAAATCTGCGGGCCTGTGGCCCTATTTTCTACTTAATAACTTATTAATTTCTCCACACATTCATCCAGCCTGCTATAGGCCATAAAGTTGTTTTCCAGTTCAATATTAAAAGGGATGGGGCTATCAAGGCTTCCGCAGCGCATTATCGGTGCGTCTAAAAACTCGAAACAATGTTCGGCTATCCATGCAGCAATTTCTCCGCCTATGCCGCCTGTTAGTGTGTCTTCGTGCAGCAATAATACTTTGCCCGTTGCTTTTACGGCTGCTTCAATAGCTTCATAATCCAACGGCAATAAAGTACGTAAATCCAATATATATATAGATAGGCCAGCGTGGTCTTTTGCATATTGCATGGCCCAGTGCACGCCTGCCCCGTATGTTATAATTGTTATGTCATCGCCTGGTTGTACCAGCCTTGCTTTGCCTATTTCAATTTCATAATACGTTTCTGGCACTGGCCCGTTAATGCTTCTGTATAAAGCTTTGTGCTCAAAGAAAAGTACCGGGTTAGGGTCGTTGATGGCTGCTATCAGCAAGCCTTTAGCATCCATCGGTGTAGATGGATACACTACTTTTAAGCCGGGCGTATGTACAAACCATGCCTCGTTGCTTTGGCTATGGAATGGGCCTGCGCCTACTCCACCGCCTGTTGGCATACGTATCACCACATCAGCATTTTGCCCCCAGCGGTAATGTATTTTTGCAAGATTATTGATAATTTGGTTAAACCCTACGGTGGCAAAATCTGCAAACTGCATTTCCATCATTGCCTTATACCCTTCCATGCTTAGGCCGAGCGCGGCACCCACGATTGCGCTTTCGCAGATGGGCGTATTGCGTACCCTTTCTTTACCGAAAGCTTCTGCAAAACCTTCTGTTATTTTAAAAGCGCCGCCGTATTCCGCAATATCCTGCCCCATTAAAATGAGGTTGGGATGTTTTTCCATAGATTGGTACAGGCCTTCCTTAATACCATCTATAAAACGTTTTTCAGTTGCTGCTTTTACCTGGTATGGAGGAAGTAAAATAGGCTGATGGCTTAAGCCCGCAAACAAATCATTGAGTTCTTCTTTTGTATCTGCTACCATAGGTGCTGATTCATAGCCAGCCTTTAATTCGGCTTCGATGTATTCTTTAAATCCGTTGCGGATGTCTTCAATGCCTTCTTCAGTAATCACGACTTCCTTTAGTAAATATTCTTCGTAATTTTTAATGGGGTCTTTTTGCTGCCATAAGGCTAATAAAGAGGCTGGTACATATTTAATGCCACTAGCTTCTTCATGCCCCCGCATCCTAAAAGTCATGCATTCTATCAGGTAGGGTTTTTGGTTTTCTATGCAGTACTGCTTTATGCGTTTTATGGTATCATACACTTCCAAAATATTATTCCCATCTATCTGAATGCCTTCCATGCCGTAACCTTTTGCACGGTCGGCCAGGCTAAAACAGCGATACTGTTCGCTTACCGGCGTACTTAGGCCGTAGCCATTATTTTCAATGATAAATATTACTGGCAAATCCCATACGGCAGCTACGTTTAGTGCTTCGTGAAAATCCCCTTCGCTGGTACCCCCATCGCCGGTAAAGGCTACAGAAACCTTTTCGCTATTGCTTAATTTATGCGCCAGCGCCACGCCATCTGCAATGGCCATTTGCGGGCCAAGGTGAGATATCATGCCACAGATATGGTGTTCTTTATTGCCAAAATGAAAGCTTCTTTCCCTGCCCTTGCTATAGCCATCCTTGCTGCCCTGCCATTGTTTAAACAACTTGCTTAATGGCATTTTACGGGCTGTAAACACACCAAGGTTGCGATGTAAAGGCATTATCCATTCATCTGCCTGCAAGGCCATAGTAACGCCTAC